>JAINDL010000063.1 GCA_019931245.1 Bryobacteraceae bacterium CoA2 C42 | reverse complement strand
GGCCCCTTGCCCCCGGGTGCCCCTTCGCGACGGGCCTCGCTGCCGCCACCCGGCCTCGCCCCCGCCCGGCCAAGCCCGTCGCCGCCCTCGCGCGGCGCTGCGGAGCTGGTTGCCTGTCCCCTGGGCCCCTGGCCCCCGGGTGCCCCTTCGCGACGGGCCTCGCTGCCGCCACCCGGCCTCGCCCCCGCCCGGCCAAGCCCGGCGCCGCCCTCGCGCGGCGCTTCGTCCCCAGCCGCCGGTGGCCCCGATGAGATGGCTCGTCTGGCTGCCCGTCCTCTTCCTCGCCGTCCGCTCCCTCGCTACCCGCTGGTTCTGGCCCGCCCTTTGGCCCGGCGAGTGGAGCGGCCGCGCCTGGAGCGCCGTCCGCGCCGAGCCGCTCGCAAACTCGCTCACCCTGGCGGCCGCGGTCACCGTCACCGCCGTCCTCGTCGCCCTGCCCCTCGCCGGTCCCTACCTCCGCCGCCCCGCTGTCCGCTGGGCTGTCCTCACCCTCGCCCTGCTCCCCCCGCTCGCCGCCAGCGTCGGCCTCCACGGCCTCTTCCTGCGCCTCGGCCTCACCGACTCCTGGTCGGGCGTCGCGCTCGTCCATCTGATTCCCGCCACGCCCTACGCCATCATCGCCATCGCCGGCAGCCTCTCCCGCTTCGACGAGGACCTCGTCGCGCAGGCCCGCACCCTCGGCGCCGGCCCCTGGGCCATCTGGCGCCATGTCAAAGGCCCGGCGCTCGCCCCCGGCCTCGCCACCGCCGCCGTCTTCGCCTTCGTCATCTCCTGGAGCCAGTACGCCTCGACCGCGCTCATCGGCGGCGGCCGCATCCTCACCCTCCCCATGGCCCTCGTCGGCTACCAGCAGAGCGGCGACGAAGCCGTGGCCGCCGCCCTTAGCCTCGTCTTCCTCAGTGCTCCGGTTATGCTTTCTGTATGGGTCGAGCGTGGCTGGGAATTGTAGCGCTGCTGGCGGGATGCGCCGCCCGGCCCCGCGAGGTCAACTTCGCCATGTGGGCCGGCGACGAAGCCCGGAATCGCTACTTTGAAACCGTCGTCCGCCCCCACCTCCAAACCCGCCACGGGCTCACCCTGCGCATCGTTCCCTATGGCCATACCAGCGAAGTGGTCAGCAAACTCATCACCGAAAAAGGCGCCGGCAAAACCACCGGCGGCAGCATCGACGTCGTCTGGATCAACGGTGAGAACTTCCGCGCCGCCAAGAACGCCGGCGTCCTCTGGGGCCCCATCGTCATGCCCCGCCTCTACCCCGCCGCCGCCTACGAGAAGGACTTCGGCACCCCCATCGAGGGCCTCGAAACCCCCTGGCAGAGCGCCCAGTTCGTCATGGCCTGGGATACGGCCCGCTTCGCCGAACCGCCCCGCACCCTCGATGCCCTCGTCGCCTGGGTCAAGGCCCACCCCGGCCGCTTCACCTACCCGGCCCCGCCCGACTTCTCCGGCAGCGTCTTCACACGCCACTTTCTCCTCGCCAAGGGCTTCGACGCCGGCCTCGCCGCCCTGCGCGAAACGAAGCCCTACCTCTGGAAGCGCGGCGAGACCTACCCGGCCACTATCGCCGAACTCGACCGCCTGTTTGCCAACCACGAAATCGACTTCGCCATGAGCTACGGCCCCAGCTTCGCGAGCGAACGGATCGCCCGCGGCGTCTTTCCCGCCACCGTCCGCACCTTCGTCTTCGACTCGGGCACCATCGGCAACTTCAACTACCTCGCCATTCCCTTCAACGCCGCCGACCGCCCGGCCGCCCTCACCCTCATCGCCGACCTGACCTCGCGCGAACGCCTCCTCGATATGGGCCGCCAACTCGGCCATACCTTTCCCCACGCCGGCCCCGACCCCGGCCTCCCGCGCGGCATCGCGACTCTGCCGCCCGCCCTCCTGCGCGAAAAGTTCCTGCCCGAGCCGGACGCCGGCGAACTCGTCCGCTTCGAACAGGCTTGGCGGCAGCGGGTGCTGTTAGCCCCATGACCCGCGTCGATCTCGCCGGCATCCGCGCCGGCTACACCGCCGAAGTCCTCCGCGGCATCACCACCACCTTCGGCGCCGGTGAACTCACCGCCCTCCTCGGACCCTCCGGCTGCGGCAAAACCACCCTGCTCAGAGTCCTCGCCGGCCTCCTGCCCGCCGCCGGGCACCTGCGCTTCGACGGCGAAGAGATCGGCCCCCTGCCGCCCGAAAAGCGCGAAGTCGCCGTGGTCTTTCAAAAGCCGCTGCTCTTCCCCCACCTCGACGTCCAGGGCAACGTCGCCTTCGGTCTCAAAATGCGCGGCCGCGCTGAAGACGTTACCCCGATGCTCGCGCTCACCGGTGTCGAATCCCTCGCCCGCCGCCGGGTCAGCGAGCTGTCCGGCGGCCAGGAGCAGCGCGTCGCCCTCGCCCGCGCCCTCGTCACGCGCCCCCGTCTCCTCCTGCTCGACGAGCCGTTTTCCGCCCTCGACGAGACGCTCCGCGCGCAGATGCGCACGCTCGTCCGCCGCCTCCAGCGCGAACTCCAAACCACCACCGTCTTCGTCACCCACGATCAGGAAGAGGCCTCGCTGGTCGCGGACCGCATCGTCCTCCTGCTCGACGGCCGCGTCGAACAGGCCGGCGCCCCGGCCGAACTCTACAGCCGTCCGGCCACCCCGGCCGCCGCCCGCTTCTTCGGCTGGCAACTCCTCGGCGACGGTCGCGCCTTCCGGCCCGAAATGGCCGCCCTGCACCCGGACGGCGGCCTACCCGGCGCCGTCCGCGACGTCGTCCGCTGGGCCCGCGGCACCCGCTACACCATCGCGCTCGATACCGGCGAGACGGTCACCGTCGACGAACCGGGATACCCCGCCGAACCCCGGGGCCGTGTCCATGTCCGGCTTTTGCGATATCTTGAGTTTTCATGATGACTCGACGGGGATTCTTAAGCGCAGCCGCGGCCTCTCTCACGGCAAGCGCGCAACCGGCCCGGCGGCCCAACGTACTCTTCATCATCTTCGATGATTGGGGCTACGGCCACGCCAGCGCCTACGGCGCCAAGTGGGTCAACACCCCGGGCTTCGACCGCGTCGCCCGCGAAGGCGCCCTGTTCACCCACGCCTTCACCTCCAACCCCAAGTGCAGCCCCTGCCGCGCTAGCATTCTCACCGGCCGCAACTCCTGGCAAACCAAAGAAGCCGTCAGCCACTACAGCCTCTTCCCCAACGAATTCGCCGTCTACCCGGCCGAACTCGAAAAGTCCGGCTACTTTGTCGGCTTGACCGGCAAAGGCTGGGGGCCGGGCGACTTCACCTCGACAGGCTGGAAGCACAACCCGGCCGGCCGCGCCTACAGCGCCAAAACGGCCCAGCCGCCCTACTCCGGCATCGGCGTCAACGACTACGCGGCCAACTTCGAGGACTTTCTCAGCCAACGGCCCCAAGACACGCCGTTCTGTTTCTGGATGGGCTTCGGCGAACCCCATCGCGTCTATGAGGACGGCTCCGGACTCCGCAGCGGCAAGAAGCTCGAAGACGTCACCGTCCCCGGCTACTATCCCGACAACAAACTCGTCCGTAGCGACATGCTCGACTACGCCGTCGAAGTCGAGTACGCCGACGCGCACATCGCACGCGCCCTGCGCAAACTCGAAGCCCTCGGCGAACTCGACAACACCCTAGTCGTCGTCACCTCCGACCACGGCATGCCCTTCCCCCGCGTCAAAGGCCAGATCTATGAGGATGGCTTCCACATCCCGCTCGCCGTCCGCTGGGGCAGCGCCATGAAGGGTGGCCGCACCATCAACGACTTCATCACCACGCGCGATTTCGCGCCCACGATCCTCGAAGCCGCCGGCGTCAAGGCCGGGCCGACCTTCACCGGCAAAAGCTTCGTCGATATCCTGCGCAGCGGCAAGCAGGGCGTCGTCGACCCCACCCGCGAATTTGTCCTCGTCGCCAAGGAACGCCACGACATCGGCCGCCCCAACGACGCCGGCTACCCCGTCCGCGCCATCCGCACCCGTCAGTACCTCTACATCCGTAACTACACCCCGGACGTCTGGCCCGCCGGGATGCCCGAAACCGGCTATCGCGATGTCGATGACAGCCCCACCAAAACGCTGCTCATCGCCAACTTCGACCGCTACTACAAACTCTCGTTCGGCAAACGCCCGGCCGAAGAGCTTTACGATGTTGAAGCCGACCCCGGCTGCCTCAAAAATCTCTACGCGGAAGCGTCCATGACGATGGTGAAGCGCAACCTGCGGGACCGGATGGAGAAGGTGTTGAAAGAGGAAGGCGACCCCCGGCTGAACGGCAACGCCGCGTTTTTCGATACGATTCAATACACGGGTCCCAGGAAGCATTCGTACGAAAATTGGCTCAAGAACCAGTAGGAGAAACAGATGGCAGACCGGCGATCATTTTTGGGTTTGGCAGCGGTGCTGACGGCTTGCACGAAGTCGTCGAAGGCTCCGAGCGTGGTGGAGCAGAGCATGGCTCCCTACGGGGAACGCGCCGCGGCGGAGGCACAAATTCTGCGCACCGCCACCGAGCGGACGGCGAGCGTGGGCGTCGGGTCGAGCACGACGCCGCTGCAGGAGTTGCACGGCGTCATCACGCCCTCCGCCCTGCACTTTGAGCGGCACCACGCGGGTATCCCGAAGATCGACCCGGCCAAGCACACGCTGCTCGTGCACGGCCTTGTGGCGCAGCCCATGGAGTTTTCGCTTGACGATCTCAAGCGTCTGCCCGCCACGACGCGCACCCATTTCATCGAGTGCTCGGGCAACGGCGGCGGCGAACTGCGCGGCGTCGCGGGCGCCACCGTCGAGAAGAGCCACGGCCTGCTGAGCTGCTCCGAGTGGACCGGCGTGCCGCTCAAAGTCCTCCTCGAACAGGCGGGCGTCAAGCCGGAAGCCAAGTGGGTGATCGCCGAAGGCGCCGACGCCTGCCGCATGGCCCGCAGCATCCCCATGGCCAAGTGTATGGAGGACGCCCTGGTTGTCTACGGCCAGAACGGCGAAGCGCTGCGGCCCGGGCAGGGTTATCCCCTGCGCCTGCTGCTGCCCGGCTTTGAAGGCAACTCAAGCGTCAAGTGGCTCGACCGCCTCCACGTCACCGAAGAGCCCGCGCAGTCGAACCAGGAGACGGCCCACTACACCGACCTGCTGCCCAACGGCAAGGCCCGCCAGTTCTCCTTCGTCATGGATACCAACTCGGTGATCACCCGCCCCTCCGGCGGGCAGAAGATCGCCGGGGGCGCCGGGTTTGTCGAAATCAGCGGCATCGCCTGGACCGGCAACGGCAAGATCAAGCGCGTTGAGGTCTCCACCGATGGCGGCAAAACCTGGATCGACGCGGCTCTCGAAGAGCCCGTGCTCTCGCGCTGCCTCGTCCGCTTCCGCGCCCCGTGGGTCTGGGATGGCAAAGACGCGGTGATCCAATCGCGCGCCACCGACGAGACCGGCTACCTGCAGCCCAGCCGCGACGAGATTGTCGAGGCGCGGGGCACGAATAGCCAGTATCACTACCACGGCGTCAAGCCGTGGGCCGTCAAGGCCGACGGGAGTGTCACCAATGTGTAAGCCAGTGTTAAAAATTGCGCTGCTGCTCTGCGCCGCCACCGCCTTCGCGCAGACGAAATACCCTGGCGTGGGAAAGCCCGCCGCCACCGACCGGGTCAAGGCCGCGGATAAGACCGTGATGGCCGATGGCCGCGGTCTGCCGCCCGGCAAAGGCAACGTCGAAACCGGGCGCGGTCTTTACAAAACCCACTGCGCGGAATGCCACAACGAAGCCGGCGAAGGCCGCGACAAGCAATGGCCCGCCCTTGTTGGCGGCACGGGAACCCTGGCCACGAAAGCGGCCAAGAAGACCGTCGGCAGCTACTGGCCTTACGCCACCACCGTCTGGGACACCATCTCCCGCTCCATGCCCTACAACAACCCCGGCACCCTCAAGCCCGATGAGGTCTACGCCATCACCGCCTTCGTGCTCCACCTGAACAACATCGTGCCGGCCAGCCAGGAACTCGATGAAAAGTCGCTTCCCCAGGTCAAAATGCCGAACCGGGACGGCTTCATCCCCACCGTCCATCCCGATGTGAAGGCCAAGCGCTAGCGGGGGTGGGCGGCGGGGCCTCACTGTTTCACGATCGTCCCGTCCCGCCGCCGCACCTCGCCCCAGCCGCCGTGCAGCCGCTGCCGTTCGCCGCTTTCGCCGGATCCAAACGGATATTTCGCCGCCGCCTTCTCGTCCACCTCAATGCCCCAACCCGGCGCCTCGGTCGCGTACAGATAGCCGCCCTTGGAGACCGGCGCCCCCGGAAACACCTCCGCCACCGGCTCACTAAAGGCCACAAACTCGCGGATCCCGAAGTTCGGGCAGGCCAGATCGAGCGCCAGATTCGCCGCGTGGCCGATGGGCGAGACATCGCCCGGCCCGTGCCACGCCGTCTTCACCCCGAACATCTCCGTCAACGCCGCCAGCTTCCAGGCCGGGGTCAGACCGCCCACCTGCGACAGATGAATTCGCAGGTAGTCGATCAGCCGCTCCCGCACCAGGTCGCCCCACTCGGCCGGGTTATTAAACAGCTCGCCCATCGCCAGCGGCGTCGAGGTCAGCTGCCGCGCCAGCCGGAAGTAGCCCAGCTCCTCCGGCGCGAAGACATCCTCGAGGAAAAACAGCCGGAACTGTTCCACGTCTTTGGCAAACTGCAGACCCAGCGCCGGCGGTAGCCGCTCATGGGCGTCGTGCAGCAGTTCGATCGCGTCGCCAAACCGCTCCCGGCAGGCGGCGAACATCCGCAAACTCCGCCGCGCGTACTCGGCGGGCTCAAACATCGGTCCATCGTGCAGCGCCCCGGTCGCCGCCCGGCCCAGCGCCACGGGCCCCCGTCCGCCCCCGTAAGTACGCCCGCCCCCGGAGCTGTAGGCGGCCTGGTTCGGCACCCCCACCTGCACCCGAATATACTGAAAGCCTTCCGCCCGCAGCTTCTCGGCGCTCGCCAGCACCGCCGCAATCTCATCGCCGCCCGCGTGCACGTAGCACGCCGCCGCCTCACGGCATTTGCCCCCCAGCAACTGATACACCGGCAGGCCCGCCATCCGGCCTTTGATGTCCCACAGGGCCAGATCCACCCCGCTCAGCGCGTTATTCAAAACCGGATCGTTCCGCCAGTACGAACTCTGCATCCCGGCGTGCCAGAGGTCCCCCGCGCGGTCCACCGCCTTGCCGAGCAGCAGCGGCCTCAGGTACCGCGTCACGGCCGGACGCACCAGCTCGGCCCGCTGCGTGAACGTTCCGCAGCCGTAGCCGTACAGGCCGGCCTGGTCCGTCACCACCTTCACCACCGTCAGCCGCAGCCCCACCGGGGCCGTCTCAATCACCTGGATATCGCGAATCGTGGGAGTTGCCATGAGAGAAACCAAACCCATTGTAGGGCAGTGTGCTACGATTCCTATACTGCAAATTACTTGCATCTGGTCATGCGTCGCTTCCTTTTCTGGCCCCATCTGCTGGCCGGTGTCCTCGCCGGTCTTGTTATTCTGATCCTTTGCATTACAGGCACCCTCCTCGCCTACGAAAAGCAGCTGCTGGCCTGGGCCGATCGGGCGGTCAACACCGTGCCGGTCCCCACTGGCGCAACTCGTTTGCCGATTGACGAGATCCTGACCGCCTTTCCCGGCACCGTGGCCCTCAGCCTCTCGCGCGACCCGGCCGCCGCGGTCCAACTGACGCTGCCCGGCAACCGGCTCGTCTATGTCGATCCCTACACCGGCCGTCTTCACGGGGAGCCGTCGGCCGGCGCCCGGACCTTCTTCCGGCAGCTCCTGCTGTGGCACCGCTGGCTGGGCGAGAACACCCCCACCAGCAAGGCCGTTACCGGCGCCGCCAACCTCGTCTTTCTGTTCCTTCTGTTGACCGGCGTCCCCATGTGGCTGCAGCGTCCCATCGGCTGGTTCCGCCGCGGCCTCTCGCCCAAGGCCCGCGACTACAACTGGCACCACGTGCTCGGCATCTGGTGCGCCCTTCCGCTGCTGCTGATTGCCGGGACGGCCGTCTTCTTCTCTTATTCGTGGGCCACGCCGCTGCTGTTCCGGCTCACCGGGGAGGCCGCGCCGGTGGAGAGTAAGCCGGCGCCCCCCGGCCCCGGTCCCTACGAGCCGTTCCTCCACCGGATCGAAGCCCCGCACTGGCAGGTCATCACCTTCCGCCCCGGCGCCGGCACCTTCGCCGTGGAAGAGGCTTCCTGGGGCCGCGTCGATCGCAAGAGTACCTGGACGGTGCAGGGTCAGACGCTGGTCCGATCGGCCCGGTTTGAAACGCTGCCGCTGGCCCGGCGGCTCCGTCTCTGGGTCCGCACGGTGCACACCGGGGAGGCGGCCGGTCTGGCCGGGCAGGCCATCGCGGGCTTGGCCTCGGCCGCCGGCGCCGTGCTCGTCTACACTGGCCTCGCGCTCTCCTGGCGCCGGTTGCGGGAGAGGATGGCCGCCCGTGCCCTTTTTCTCCGCAACGGGTAGTGATCGCCCGCTGTCCCGTTCCCGGGCACTCCTGACGGACAAATGCTACCATGAGAGATTGGAAGATTACTGTTGTGGATAAAGTAGAACGCGAACAACTGAAGCATGATCGCTTCGTCGAAGAGGTCACCCACTCCGTCGAGTACGCCGTCGGACACAAGAAGCAGGTCAGGCTCTACGGCGGCATTGCCGTTGGCGTGCTGCTTGCCGGCTTTGGCGTGTGGTTCTACCTGGGGAAACAGGCCGAAGCCCGGCAGGCGGATCTGCGCGAGGCCATTCTGATCCAGGATGCCGCGGTTGGCCCCGGTTCGAACCCCTACCTCAAGAGCTTTCCCACCCAGGCCGAGAAGGAAACGGCGGCTCTCAAATCGTTCAGCGCGCTGGCGGCCAAACACGGCTCGAGCGAAGTCGGCGCCATTGCGAAGTACTACCAGGGTGTCATCTACGCCGATCAGGGTAAGTACAGCGAAGCCGAAACGAACTTCAAAGCGGCGGCCGATTCCGGCGAGAAGGATTACGCCTCCCTGGCCAAGTACTCCCTGGCCATGATGTACGCCCGCCAAAACAAGCGGGATGAAGCCGAAAAGCTGCTTCGTTCGCTGGTTGCCTCCCCCACCATCTTCGTCTCGAAGGAGCAGGCCGAAATCGAACTGGCCAAGCTGATCGCTCCCGCCAAGCCGGATGAGGCGAAGAAACTGCTCGAACCGCTCCGCAGTTCCGAACGCAGCACCGTCTCCCGTTGGGCCGTTACCGCCTACGGCGAAGCCAAACTGAAGTAGTGTCCCTGGCCAACCCCGAAAAACCGTTCGCCGCGCTCCGCTTCCGTCCCGAGCTGAGCCGGGGGCGTCGTTACCCGGAGTTAGCCCACCCCTACCGCACCGAATTCCAGCGCGACCGCGACCGCGTGATCCACGCCCGGGCCTTCCGTCGCCTCGAAAACAAGACCCAGGTCTTTCCCGCTGGCGTCTCCGATCACTTCCGCAACCGCCTCACCCACACGATGGAGGTGGCGCAGATCGCCCGCACCGTCGCGGCAACGCTCGGCCTCAACGAGGACCTTACTGAAACCCTCGCCCTCGTCCACGACGTCGGCCACCCACCCTTCGCCCACGCCGGCGAAGACGAACTCCGGCGCCAGATGGAGCGGTTCGGCGAAACCTTCGACCACAACCTCCACGGTTTGCGCATCGTCGAAAGCTTTGAAGCGCGCTACGCCCGTTTCCCCGGCCTGAACCTGACTTTCGAGGTCCGGGAAGGCATCGTCAAACACTCCCGCGACCTCACCCCCGGCGAGTCGGCCGAACTCGACGGCTATCTGCCGCACCTGCGTCCCCCCCTCGAGGCGCAGATTATCGACCTCGCCGACGAGGTCGCCTACAACACGGCAGACCTCGACGACGCCTACTCCGCCGGCTTCTTCCACATCGACGAGGTGCTCGCGGCCGTTCCGGCGTTTGCCGTCATCTGGGAATCCGTCGAGATGCAGTTCCCCGGCGCCGAGGAGCGGGTGCAGTTCCTCGAAGCCCTCCGCCAAGTGATCAACCTGCTGGTTTCGGGTCTGCTCGACGGAACCGCCGCCGCCATCGAGGCCGCGGGCGTGACCTCGGTAGACGCGGTGCGGGAGCACCCGCGGCGTCTGGTCCGCCTGACGGAGTCCGCCGCCGCCACCGGCCGCGAACTGAAGCGGTTCCTCCATCGCAAGGTGTACAACTCGGAGGCGCTGCTCAAGGAGCGGCACCGTTCCGTCCGCATGATCGCCGAACTGTTCGCCTACTACGAGCGCCATCCGGAAAGCCTGCCCGCACCGTACCGCGAACAGGCCGAAGAGAGCGGCCCGCAACGCGTCATCTGCGCCTACATCGCCGGCATGACCGACGGCTACTGCCAGCGCGTCTATCACGAACTGCTCGGCTGACCCCCATGGCTAATTCGCCAGCGGCGGCCCCCCGGGAATCTGAATCGCCGGCCGCTGCGCCGGATACCCATGCCGCCGCGCCGAGAACTTCGCCGTCAGATACTCGCCCATGTAGACGGTGCCCGCCAGCGTCTCGCCGGTCACTTTCCCGGCGAACGTGAACGGAATCTGGTCGCCCGGCGTCCGCTCCGTACTCTGCAGCCGTACCTCGGCGCCTTCGATGGTCCCGAAAGCGTCCCGCACCGAAAACTCGCCCTGATGCGAACCCTGCAGCCGGTTCCCGTCCTGCTCCAGCCACCACGAGTGCTCGCTCCGGCTGCTGAAGAACTCAACCGACACGTCCCACCGCCCGGTCAACTGCGCCGCCGGAGCGGCCGCCGCGGCCTTCGGGCTCCGATTCTCGGCCAGCAGCGCGTACAACCGGTCCGCCACCACGCGGTCGTCCCCGGGCTGCATCATCCACGCGGTCACGGTGATCGATGTCCGCTCGCCCGCCCCCCGCGCCGCCGCGTCCCGCGAACGGTCCAGTCCCCCCATGCCCTGGCCCCCTGCGCCCAGCGCAATCCGCGGCTTCGTCCGCGCCACCGTCTCGGCCAACTCCTCGCCCGTCAGATGCAATTGCGCCGGATCCCACGAGATCTGCAGCGCCGGGCTCCGGTTCGACAACCCCCTCGGCTCCCGCACCTCCGCCGTCACCCCGGCTACCCGCGTCACGCTCCGCGCGATGGTGTCGAGATACGTCAGCCACTTCGCCCACTCCGCCTTGTGGTCACGCTTCACCCACGCCTCCACCGCCGCCACCATCCCCATCGTCTCCTCCCGGCCCACTTTGTTATCCCGGCCCGGCCCGTGGTGCGGCGAACTCGCCTGCCACGCCGATTGCAGAATGTCCTTCCGCCCCAGCAACAAACCGGCGCACTGCGGCCCGCAAATCGCCTTCCCCCCGCTGTAGGCCACCACCGTCGCGCCCCGCTGCAGATGCACGTTCGGAATCGTCAACACCTCCGCCGCCGCGTCCACCAGAATCGGAATACCCTGCGGCCGCGCCGCGCGCGCCACGTTCTCAAGCGACATCGGCCCGGACTCGGTCGCCCCGCCCGCCGTCAGGTAAATCATCGCGGTCCGCGCGCTCAACGCCCGCTCCAACTCCTCCATCGTCTCCACCGTAATCACCGTCACGCCAATGTTCCGGATCGCGTGATCGTACACCGTCCGCGACGAGCGCGGAATCACGACTTCCGTCTTATTGAGTCCGCGCAGATCCGGAATCCGCAGCAGCTTCTCCGGGTTGCCGCCCGCCACGCACGCCGCCGTCACGTGCTTCAACCCCGCCGCGCACCCGGCCGATACCATGCCCCACTCCGCCCCCGTCAGCTCCGCCAGCCGCTGCCCCACCGCCGCCGCCAACTCGTCCAACTGCACGTAATGCAGCGCCGCCGCGTCCATCGCCGCGCGCACCTCCGGCAGCTCAATCGACGCCCCGATAATCGTAAACGTCCCCCGGCAGTTGATCACCGGCTCCACGCCAATCGACTGATAGATCTCCGGCCCCGGCCGCAGTGGCCCCTTCGCCTCGGCCACCTGCGCCGTACCCAACAGCGCCGGCACGGCCACGGCCGTTGCAAACTCCCACAGCTCCCGCCGCGACACCTCCCGCTCCTGCTCCGGAACCTGCTCCTGAACCACCGGTTGCTCTGCCATCCATCCTCCCGCGAACCAATTTCGCCGCCATCATATCAAGCCGCGCCTGCCGTAAACCGATCCCATGCCGCTGCCAAGTTGCCGGGAACCCGGCACGACTCAGACGATCCGGGGAGAGCGATGGGCCAGTACGCATGACCTTTCGAGTTCTCTATGCCGAGTTGGAACACGCGCACAACGGACTCGGAGCGCTACCTGACGGGTGCTTCGGTGGAGTTCTTTAATCGCGGGACGGCCGCGGGCACCTTCTCGGCCATTATGCAGCTGTATCAGGACGGATCGCCTGCCGGTGCAACGATCGGCTCCCCGGTCCAGGTGAATGGTCTCGCGATCGCAAGCAACGGTTTTCTCGTCGTAGACTTCGCCCTTCCTGAGCCTCTCGTGCCGAACACGGTCGTTTTCGGCGTTTCGGTGAGCAACCTGGTTTAAGGGAGCAACCTGGTGGGAGCTCTCGATCTCGGTCTCAACGCCTATAGGGGCCCGGGTGGCTCCAGCGGCGCGCCGGCCATCGGCACCAGCAACCTCGCGGAAGTTTCCACCGGGACTTCGTTGAGCCGCCGCCCAACCAGTGCAACCGTCGGCAACCTCTACTTCCGCGCCACGGCCAACGCCGCCTCCACCAACGCCATCCCGGAGCCCGCCTCACTCCTCACCCTCGCCACCGGCCTCCTCACCCTCATCGCCATCCCCCGCCGCCGGTAGCCGTCGCGCTGTTCCCCCAATCGGCTAAGATCTTCCCTCGAAGGCGGCGGTCGACTCGGTTTCCGCCCCCAAAGAACGAATCCCGCACGCCGCCACCACCCGCCGCCCGTCCCCCCGAAACCACCCCGCCAGCGTCTCATCACCCCGTATCCCAAACCGTTCCTCCCGCAACGCCACTTCGAAGCCCTCCACCGCCGTCCACGACCAGCTCGCCGCATACCGCGCCTTCTGCACCGCCTCCTTGGCCGCAAACAGCGCCGTCGCCAACTCCGGCCGCGCCATCCTCCGCAAAAACGCCACCTCTCGCGGCGTAAATACCGCCCCCCACAACTCCACTCCGATCCGCCCCACCACCTCCCAATCCAGCCCCACGGCCAGGTAACGATCCGACCGCGCCACCAGCACCGCCGTCTCGTCCCCGCTATGGCTGAAACTGCCCGTAAATCCCTCCGGCCAGACGGGCGCACCGAAGCGGTCCCGGCCCACTTCGGCCACGGGACCGCCCAACGCCGCCAGCGCCTCCCGCGCCAGCTGCCGCCCTACTGTTCGACGAGTATCCCGGGAACCGGCATCTCCGCGGCCGGTGAAGAAGGCACAGCCACCTCCGACAACGGCGGCGGGGACGTCAAGTGCGAGAGATACCATGCCGGAAGCCTCATCTGTTCTAGTTGCGCCACAATCGCCAACCGGTTCTTGTTCAGGAACCAGTGGTCACCCGCCACCTCATGCAGTTCAAACCGCGCCGCGGTCAGGTTCGCCCACGGGCTGATCTCGTCGAGGTACACCATGTCGTCCTGCCGCGCGCCGTAGGCCACAATCGGGAAGTCGAACGGCGCCTCCGGCTCGTGCCGGTAGTTCATCATCAGCGGCGTATCCTTCCGCATGATCGGCAGAATCGACCGGATGAACTCGGCGTCCTCCACATACCGCGACAGCGACAGCAGATACTCCGCGTTGTTCTCCGCCACCAGCGCCTTCAGCATCACTTCTCGCTTCTGCCAGATCCGGATCAACTCCGGCGCCACGGTTCCGGTGATCAGCATCGCCACCGGCGTGCTCCCCTTCTCGCGCCGCAACCGCTTCACCGTCTCGTAGGCCACAATCCCGCCAAACGAGTGGCCCCACACGACAAACGGCTTGTCGAGGAACGGTGTCAACTCGCGAACAATCTCCTCCACCAGCGCATCCACGGTCTCCTTGGCCGGCTCGCCGCTCCGGTTCTCCCGTCCCGGCGTCTGGATCGCGAAGATGTCGTAACCCTCCGGCGGGTCCATCAGGAACCGCGTGTACAGCGAAGCGCCCACCCCCATCGAATGGAAGCAGAACAGCCGCACGGTGGCGTCCAGGTCGCTGTTGCCGCGAATCAGCCACGGGCTGATCGCCGTCATGTTCGCGTCATCGAGCAGCGCAAACCGCACCGTCTCCGCCGCCTTCTCCTCGCCGCCCGCGGTCGCCTCCGCCGCGCCCCCGCCGCATTGCGGCAGCAGCATCGCCGCAATCTCGTCGATGCTCGGCCCCTTCAGCAGCTTGATCAGCGGCAGGTTCACGCTCAGATTCCGCAGAATCCAATTCCGCAGCTGATTCAGCATCAGTGAATCGAGCGAAAGCTTATCAATCGAAGCGCTCGCGTCGATCTTCTCCGGGCTCAGGTCGAGAATCTTCCCCAGCGCCCGGGCCAACTCGCCCGAAAGCAGCTCCATCCGGGCGTTCCCTTCAAGCCGCGCCAACTGCGCCACCAATCCGCCGCCGCTCCGGCCGCCCTGCGTCAGCCGCTTCCGGCTCTCGGCAATGCACTCGGCAAACCGCTGGTCCCGCTGCAGGTGCGGATACACGGTCGTGAACCGCAGCCAATCGAACCGCGCCGTCATCCGTTGCGCCGGGCGCTGGCACACCGCCAGATTCAACTTGCCCAGAATGTCCCCTAGCGGCATCGCCGGCATCCCGTGGCTTTCGAGTAGCGCCAGTACATCGGCCGCGTCGTTCTCCTGCCGCGACATCCCGGCATAGTTGCCGAGCACGCCCAGGTTCAGGCTCGTTCCGGGCAGCCCCTGCCGCTGCCGCAGTTCGGCCAGACAGTCGAGCACGTAGTTCGCCGCGCAGTAGTTCGCCTGCCCGAACAGCCCCAGCACGGCCGAGATGGAAGACAGGTTCACAAACAGCGACGGCCGGTGGCCGCCCTCGGCGACCGCCTGGTGCAGATTCCAAGCGCCCACGGCCTTCGCCACGAAGACATCCCGGAACTGCGCCGCGTCCAGATTCGGCAGGCTCGCATCGCGCAGCAACCCCGCCGCGTGCACCACCCCGCCCAACGCCGGCCAATCCCGGCCGAACCTCCCAAACACGGCGCGTACCGCCGCGCCGTCGCCCACGTCCAGCCGCTCTACGGCCACCGAGACCCCGCTCGCCTCCAGCGCCGCAATCGCCGCCCGGTCCGCCGCGTTCTTCACGCCGCTCCGGCTCGCCAGCACCAGATGCCGCACCCCGCGCTCCGCGAGCCACTTGGCGATCTCGAGGCCGAATCCGCCGCAGCCGCCCGAAACGAAAGCGCTGCCCTCCGGCGCCACGGCCTGCCGCGGAGGCAGCGCCCGCACCGTTTCGCCCTCCATCGTCACCACAATCTTGCCCACGTACGCCGCCCGGCTCATGTGCTTGAACGCATCGGCCAGCCGCGTCACCGGGAACTCGGTCACCTCCGGCGCCGGCAACGCCCCTGCGGCAAACAGCGCGGCCACTTCGTTCAGCAGTTGCCGGTGCAGCGCCGGCCGCTGCGTTGCCATGCGGTCCACGTCCACCACGTGAAACGAGATGTTTTCCCCCAGACGTTCGAGCGACAGCTTGGCATTCTTGTAGATGTCCGCCTTGCCAATCTCAATGAACCGTCCGAACGGCGCCAGCGACTTCACGCTCTGCGTAATGAAATTCCCCGTCAGCGAGTTCAGCACGATGTCCACGCCCCGCCCCCCGGTCGCCTTCATTACCTCGGTGTAGAAGTCGAGCGACCGCGAGTCGAACACGTGCGCAATGCCCAAATCCCGCAGCGCCTGCCGCTTCTCCTTCGTTCCCGCCGTCGCGATGATCACCGCCCCGGCCCGCTGTGCCAATTGAATCGCCGCCGTCCCCACGCCTCCGGCCGCCGAGTGGATCAGCACGATATCTCCCTGCTGCATCCGTCCCAGATAGTGCAGGCCATAGTAAGCCGTCAGATACACCACCGGAATCGCCGCCGCCTGCTGCGCCGTCAGCCGCTCCGCCGCCGGCGCCACGCAGTCTTCCCGCGCCACCAACCGCCCGGCAAAGCCCCCGCTCACCCGCGCCATCACCCGGTCTCCCGGCCGGAAGGCGCTCTCCGCGCTCCCCGCGCGCACCACCCGGCCGCAGATCTCCAGGCCCAACTGGTCCGCCGCCAGCCCCCCCGCAACGGCCTTCTTCGGCAGCACCCCCATACCGTTCACAATGTCTTTGAAGTTCAGCGCCGCGGCCAGCACCGCAATCTCCAACTCGCCCTCGCCCGGCGCCGGCGCCGCCGTCTGCCGGAACTCCACCGAATCGAGGCTTCCCGTCTCGGCCAGTCCGGCCCGCCACGCGCCGCCCGTGCCCGGCAGCTCGAGCGCCCCGGCCGCCTCGGCCGTCTCGGCGTAGACCGGCTGCAGCGCCCGCCGCCACCGTTGCCCCGGCCGCAGCGCCACTTCGAACTCGTCCACGTCCAGCCGCGCCGTCCCGAGTTCCACGGCCAACTCCGCCCACTCCCCGGCCCCCGGCTCAGCCGGCAAATCCACCACGCGGCTCGGCACGTTCGGGCACTCGTTCTTGAACACCCGCATCATGCCCCACAGCGCAGCCTGCCCCAGCCGCAACTCCTTCTCCTCCGGCCCGGCCGCCGCCGCGCCGCAGGTCACCAGCGAAAACCGCGGATACACCTGCCGGTCGATCAGAGCCTGCGTCAGATGCAACAGCCCCTGCACCGCCGCGGGCACCCCTGTCATCTCCCGCCACTCTTCAAGACTCTCGCCCTCCTCCGGCCCACAGAGGAATACCACATGCGTCCGCCGGTCGATCCCCGCCCCGAGCGCTTCACCCATCCGCTCCCGCCCCTCGGGCGAGAACAGCGCCGCCTCGTCCAGAATCCGCACCCGTTGTCCGCCTCCGGCCAGCGCCGCCGCCAGCGGCTCCAAGCCCGTAGCTTGCGGCGCCACCAGCACGAACTCCTTCAGGTCATGCAGCGGCTGGTGCTCGCTCCGCACCGCGGCCTCCGCCACCCAGGCATACTCGTAGCAACCCTCATAGACCCGCTCCTCGCCCTGCCCCTTCGCCCCGCCAATGATCTTGCAGGTAATCCCGTTCACCTGCACCGCCAACTCCCCGGCCACGGTAAACACGAACAGGTCGTAAATCAGAAACTGCGCATCGTTCCGCGCCACCCGCACGAGACTGCGGACCTCGGCCGGCAACTGCCGGTGGAAATTCACGCCGTCGATCGAGTAAGGCAGATACACCCGCGACGGATCGCCATTCCGGTGCACGTCGAGGAACACCGTATGCAGGCACGCATCAAGCAGCGCCGGATGCGTATGGAACCGCTCCTGCTCGTAGCGCAGATCCTCAGCCAGTTCCACGTGGGCGTAGATCTCATTCCCCTGCTGCCACAGCCGCTTCACGCCCTGAAACTTCGGCCCGTAGTCCAATCCCGCCTGCCGGATGGTCGCATAGAACGCCTCCACGTTCGCCTCCGCCGCGTCCGCGAACCGCGCCTCCACCTCGTTCAGACTCCCGGCAAACTCCAGTGCCGGCTCCGGCAGAAAGTTGATCCGCCCGGAAGAATGCCGCGTCCACGTCGTCTCGCTGTCGGCCTCCTGCGGCCGGCTGCAGATCCGGTAGTCGCCTTCGTTCGAAGTAATCTCCAGCCGGATCTCGAGCGGCGATGCCGTCTCCTCGGGCAGAATCAACGCCGCATCAAACCGCACCTCGCTCAGTGAGATGTCGCATCCCGGGTAGGCTTCCCGGCCCACCGCCCAGGCGGTCTCCAAATGGCCGGTCCCTGGAAACACACACTCCCCATCCACCTGATGGTCTTTCACAAACGGGAACGTCCCCGTGCCGATCCGCGTCGTCCAGATCCGCGCCGTATCCTCGCTCACCAGCCGCGTCTCGGCCTTCAGGAAAGGATTCCGGAACGGGTGCAGCCGCCGCTGCTTCGATTCGGTGGATTCGGACCAGAACCGCTCCCGCAACCACGGATGCTTGGGCAGCTCCGCAAACGGCCGCGCCTCCGGGAACAGCTTCTCCCCATCCAGCATCACCCCGCAAGCCGCCAGGCGCCCCAGCGCCCCATGGAACATTGCAAACTCCGGCTGCTTGGCTTGCATCGAAGCGCACGCCACAGCCTGCACCCCCAGCGCCGTGAACAGATCCGCCGCCCCGCTCACCAGCACCGGATGCGGGCCAACCTCGACGAACACCGTATACCCATCGGCCACCATCGTCTCGAGCGTCCCGGTCATCCGCACCGGCTCGCGCACGTTGTCGTACCAGTAACGGCCCCCCAGATGCGTCCCCGGCTCTCGCCGCGTGCTCACGGTCGAGTAGAGCGGAATCGGCGCCAGCGACCCGCACACGCCCCCGAGCGCCGTCACCATCTCCTCGTACAACGGCTCCATGTGGTAGCTGTGGTAGGGCACCTCCACGTTCACGAACTTGTTGAACACTCCCCGCGCTTCGAGCTCCGCCGCAATCGCTTCCAGCACCGGCGCGTCCCCGGCCAGCGTCAACGTCTTCGGCCCGTTGATCGTCGCAATCGACGCCCGGTCCTCCTTGCCCCGCAGCATCTCGGCCGCCTCGGCCTCGGTCGCTCCCACGGCGAGCATCCGCCCCTTACCCGCCGCTTTGTTCTGAATCCGCGACCGGTGATAGATCACCGCCACCGCGTCGACCAGCGAGATCGCCCCGGCGATATGCGCCGCCGCCACCTCGCCAATCGAGTGGCCCACGATCCCGTCCGGCCTGACGCCGTAGTGCATCAACAGCCGCGCCAGCGCCACCTGCACGCTCATGATCGCCGGCTGCACCACCACCGTGCTGTTCAGAACGCTTCCCGCCGCCTCGGCGCGGATATGCTCCAGAATCGACCAGCCCGCATGGACGGCAAACAGCGCGTCAATCTCGTCCATCACTGCCCGGAACACCGGCTCGGCCTCGTACAGTTTCAAGCCCATCCGCGGCCATTGTCCCCCTTGGCCCGAAAACATCAACGCCACCTTCGGCGCCGCCTTCCACTCACCCGTGAACCCCGTCACCTGCCGGTTCTTCTCTCCCGCCGCGAAGCTCCGCAGTTGCCCGCGCAGCTCCTCGACCTCCCGCGCCGAGCACACGAGCGTGTGCCCGTAGCGGCTCCGCCGTTCGAGCAGCGCCCGTCCCAGCGAGCTCAAATCCGTCTCCGTCCCCAACCGCTCGGCGTGTTCCGCCGCCAATTGCCGCAGCGCCTCCGGCGATTTCGCGCTCACCAGGAACGGGCGCGGCGCCGCGAGTGGTGGAGCCGCCACCGCCAACTCTTCCTGCCGCCCTTCAATCACGACGTGCGCATTCGTCCCGCCCGCCCCAAACGAGTTCACCCCCACCCGCACCGGCCGGCCGGTATCCAACGCATACCGGCGGTCCGCCACCTGCAGCCGCAGTCCGGCAAAGTCAATCGCCGGGTTCGGATTCTTGAAGTGCAGATTCGGCGGCGCCGCCCCGTGCCGCGCCACCAGCAGACCCTTCAGAAATCCCGTAATCCCTGAGGCGCCCTCCAAATGCCCTACGTTCGTCTTCACCGATCCCACCAGGCACGCTCCCTCCTCTCGCGCCTGCCCGATGATCGTCCCCAGCGCCTTGCACTCAATCGGGTCGCCCACCGCCGTGCCCGGCCCGTGGGCCTCGACATACTGCACCGTCCCCGGCTCCACGCCCGCGTCCCGGTAGGCCGAAAGCAGCACCGCAATCTGCGCCTCGGCCGACGGCACCGTGAACCCTTCGGCCACATACCCGTCCTGGTTCACCGCCGTTCCCCGGATCACGCCATAGATCCGGTCCCCGTCCGCCTCGGCCTGCCGCAGCGGCTTCAACACCACCACCCCCGAACCCTCAGCGCGGACGTAACCATTCGCCGACGCGTCAAACGCCTTGCAGTAGCCGTCCGGATTCAGAAACCCGGCCTTCGACAGCATGATCGATGATTCCGGCCGCAGAATCAGATTGACGCCCCCGGCAATCCCCATCTCCGCCTCGCCGTTCCAGATGCTCCGGCACGCCAGATGCAGCGCCACCAGCGAACTCGAACAGGCCGTGTCCAGGCTCACGCTCGGGCCCTTCAAATCAAACACATACGAAATTCGATTGGCGAGCGAGGTCAGCCCCGTTCCCATCGCCACGTACGGGCTGATGCTCTCGCCGGCCTCACTCCCGGTCTGCTGGCACAGATAGTCGTACATAAACGAGCCGATAAACACGCTCGTCCGCGACCCCGCCAGTTTCTCCACCGGAATCCCGGCGTCCTCAATCGCCTCGTAAGCCACTTCGAGCAACACCCGCTGCTGCGGGTCCATCCGGTGCGCCTCGGCCGGAAAGTATCCGAAGAAGGCCGCGTCGAAGCGGTCAACCCCCTCAATAAACCCGCCCCGGTCGTTCTTCGTCTTGCCGCGCTTTTCTTTGTCCGGGTCGTAGTAGAAGCTGTTGTCCCACCGGTCGGCCGGCACGGTCCGGATGCCGTCCCGGCCTTCGAGCAGGGCGGCCCAAAGTTCGGATGGGTTGTTGATGTTGCCAGGAAGGCGGCAACCGATGCCGATGACGGCCAGAGGATCACGAGGAAGGGAAGTGGGGAGAAAGGACATCTTTCGAGCACTTCGGCATAACGGAGGAGACTCTTAGAGGAAAGCGAAAGGGCCCGTTCCGCCCCGCAAAAACGGCGAAGAACGGGCCCTTTCGGGTTGCAGTTGCGTTACAGGCTAGAAGCCCAGCCGCAGGCCAAAACGGAACTGCCGTTCGTCGCTCGCGCTGGTAATCGCCATGAAGTTGTGCGGGTTCGTCACCACGCCGGCCGCGTTCACGGCCATGTTGCTGACGTTCGCCGCCGGGTTGCCAAAGCGAGGCGTGTTGGTGCAGTTAAACGCTTCCGTCTTGAACTGGAGCACAAACCGCTCCGTCAACTGGAAGTCTTTAAACATCGCCAAATCCCCCTTCTGGAAGCCCGGACCCCGCAGCGAGTTCCGGCCCATTGGGCCATCGCGGAACGTGCCCGCCGGACGCTGGAGGTTCGGATCGCGGAACGAGTTGATCGAGTAGTACTGCGACCCCGGCCCCACGTCCCCAATCTTCACAATCTCGCCAATCTGGTCGGCAGTTTGGAGAGACCCGGGAGCGTTCAACGAAGCATCCGACGCCGTCACCGTAAACGGCGTACCGCTGTAGGCCGAGTAGATGCCGTTTAACCGCCAGCCGCCGAACACCTTGTCCGCCACGCCGTTCCTGTTCATCGCCTTGCCCTTACCGAACGGGAGTTCGTAAACCCTGCTCATCACGAACATGTGCGTCCGGTCATAGCCCGTCAAGCCGCGCTTGCGGCGAAGGTCGCTCTCGATCTTCGTCAGCGGCAGACCCGCCCACCCATCGTCGTCGCTAATGTTGATCGCCTTCGACCACGTATAAGCGTTCTTATTGGATCGCGTACAACGGACTCTTTGGGAACACGCGCACAACGGACTCGCTACGGCCCGGCAGGAGAGGCGAGTTCCTCGCCCGTTGGCGCCGGGCCTGCGCGGCCTGTGCGCTCTTTGGGAACACGCGCACAACGGACTCGCTACGGCCCGGCAGGAGAGGCGAGT
>JAINDL010000186.1 GCA_019931245.1 Bryobacteraceae bacterium CoA2 C42 | reverse complement strand
GCCCCACCGCGCGGCAAGCGCCAAACCCGCGCTGCGCAGCCCAGCCAGCTCGTCTCCTTCCCTCGCCCCCTGAAGCCGCGCCACCCCGTGCCGAGAGGCCGCAAAGCCGCCCGCTGCCGTCAATCGTCCCCCGGGCCGCCCCAGACCGCCCCCGCCGCGCGGCAAGCGCCGAACCCGCGCTGCCCAGCCCAGCCAGCTCGTCTCCTTCCCTCGCCCCCTGAAGCCGCGCCAGCCCGTGCCGAGCGGCCGCAAAGCCCGCTCGCCTCCGTCAGCCGCTCCCGGAACCGCTCCAGATGCCTGCCGCCGTCCGGTAGGTGTTCGCGTTCGCCCGCACCGTTGCCTCAATCGGCTCCGCGTAGCCCCCGCCGAGCAGCAGCACAAAAGGCTTGCCATAGCCATGCGCCGCCGTCATCACGCGCCGGTCACGCTCGGCCAAGCCCGCGTGCGTCAGCGCCAGTTTGCCGAGTTTATCTTCCCGCAAGCCATCCACCCCGGACTGATAAAACACAAAATCGGGCCGGAACTCCCACACCCGCGGCAGATACTCGTCGAGCGCGGCCAGATACTCCTCATCGCCCGTCCCATCGGCGAAGTCGACGTCGATCGTGCTCGTCTGTTTGCGGAACGGGAAGTTGTTGCGGCCGTGAAACGAGAGCGTCAGCACGTCCGGATCCTCCGCGAACAGCGCCGCCGTGCCGTCCCCCTGGTGCACGTCGAGGTCGACTACCGCCACGCGCGAGCCCCACCCGCGCCGCCGCAGATCGGCAATCGAAACCGCAATGTCGTTGAAGACGCAAAAGCCGGAACCTTCGGCCCGGTAGGCGTGGTGCGTACCGCCCATCAGCGCCCCACCGCAGCCGCTCTCCTGCGCCGCCTCCGTCGCCGCCAGCGCCCCGCCCACGCTCGCGAGCGTACGCAGAACCAGCGCCGGCGACCAAGGGAACCCGATGCGGCGAACGGCCGCCGGCGGCAGCTCCCCGGCGAGGAACTGCCGCACGTACTCGGGGTCATGCGCCCGGCAGACCTCTTCGCGGGAAGCCAGCGGCGCCGGGTGAAGCGCGAAGCGGCGATCGCCCGTCAACGCCTCCCGCAACAGACGGTACTTGCGCGCCGGAAACCGGTGGTCCGGCGGCAAGCCCATGTCGTAGTGATCACAGTAGTAGAGCCGCAGCAACGCGGCTACCGCTTGGTCAGGTCGCGAATCAGAATGTCCTTGAAGCGCATGTCCCCCGCCCCGCCCGAATGCAGTTGCAGCGAGATGCCTCCGTCAAACGAGCGCGGCCGCGGGTCGGTGAAGTCCACCAGCAACACGCCGTTCAGGCGCGACACGTAACGGTTGCCTTCCACCTTCAACAGGTATTCGTTCCACTCGCCCTTCCGCACCACCGTCTCGTTCTCCGGCGAAGGCCACACAATCCACTGCCGCCCGTCGCCGTAGAGGCCGCCCGTGTGCTGGCCGATCGTGCAGTCGATCTCAAACTGCAAGCCCTGCGTAATGTCCGGCGTGCCGGGCTTGAACTCGGAGTGGAAGAACACCCCGCTGTTGCCGGTGCCTTCGCACTTGAACTTCATCGAAAGATGAAAGTCCTTGTAGTTCTCCTTGGTGCGCAGATAGCCGTAGGCCTTGGTAATGGCCTCGCCGTGGATCTCGCCGTTTTCGACCGTCCACTTCTCCTTGCCAATCTCGGTCCAGCCCGTGAGATCTTTGCCGTTGAACAGCGGCACCCAATCTTCACCCGGTAGCTTCGCCTTCTTCTCCTGCGCGAACGCGCCTACAGCCAGAGCCAACAACAGAACGAATTTCATGACTGCCATCATACTAAGGCTGCCGCGATCTGCGCGGCAATGGCCTGCGCGTGGTGCTCGACGCGGTCGGCCGAAGGCCCTTCCACCATCACCCGCGCCAGCGGCTCAGTGCCCGAAAACCGCACCAGCACGCGCCCGGCGTCGCCGAACTCCCCCTCGCAGGCCCGGATGGCCTGCTGCACGCCCGCCTGCTCCTCCAGCGGCCGCTTGACGGCAAACCGCACGTTGATGAGCCGCTGCGGAAACACCGTGAACTCCTCGGTCAACGCATCAAGCCCGGCGTCCTCGCGCAGCATCACATCAAGCAACAGCAGCAGCGTCAGCACACCATCGCCCGTTGTCGCGTACTCATGAAAGATCATGTGCCCGCTCTGCTCGCCGCCAATTACCGCCTCGCGCCGGATCATCTCCTCGAGCACATACTTGTCACCCACCGCTGTCCGGACAAGCGCAATGCCATAGCGGCGCAGCGCTACTTCGAGGCCGAGATTCGACATGACGGTCGCCACCACTTCGGCCTTCGGCAGCCGCCCGCGCCGCTTCAGGTCGCGGCCCAGGATGAAGAGCACATGGTCGCCATCAATGACCTTACCGGTCGCCGAGACAAACATCGCCCGGTCGGCATCGCCATCAAACGCCACGCCGCACCAGGCGCCGTGCTCGACCACGGCCCGCCGCAGGTTCTCCGGATGGAGCGCCCCGCAGCCGGCGTTGATGTTGCGGCCGTCGGGCTCGCCCGACAGCACCATCACCTCGGCGCCCAGTTCGCGCAGCAGTAGCGGCGCCGAGGAGAAGGCCGCGCCGTTGGCGCAATCCATCACCAGCTTCCGGCCCACCAGCGGGAGCGGAAACACATTCGCGAGGTGCTCGCGATAGGCCCGGTCCCGCATCCCGAACCACCGCCAACTCACCGGCTCCGGCGCCGGCCCCGCCAGCGCAAAGATACGGTCTTCAAGCTCCTGCTCGACCGCGTCGGGCAGCTTGTAACCGCTGTGGGCAAACACCTTGAGGCCGTTGTCCTGATAGGGATTGTGGGAGGCCGAGATCATGACCCCGGCCACGAAGGGGCCGTGTTTGGTCAGCCACGCCACGCAGGGCGTCGTGACCACGCCATGATGGTCCGGCGTTACGCCCGCGGCCTTCAGCCCCGCCATCAGCCAGCGGGAGAGCTGCTCGCC
This sequence comes from Bryobacteraceae bacterium CoA2 C42, assembly GCA_019931245.1. Classification (GTDB taxonomy): domain Bacteria; phylum Acidobacteriota; class Terriglobia; order Bryobacterales; family Bryobacteraceae. The sequence continues at coordinate 2,838 of JAINDL010000186.1, read as the reverse complement.
CGACTCCCGCGTGTCCATGCCGATCGCCACGCGCGGCTCGGCGCTGTGCTCGCGCGCCCACTCGCCGAGCGCCCGGCCGAACGCAAAGACGGTCGGCGCATCGAGCGGATACTCGCTGGCCACTCCCCGCATGCCGTCGGTTCCAAAAAGCTGTTTCCCCATTTACTGCTCCCCCATTTACTGCTCCAAAGCCGGTCGGGCGATTCTTTCCATGATTACGCGCACGCGGACCACCGAAGGGCCCTCTATCCGCACCTGTCCGTCGGCGACAAAGGTGTTTACTCGCAACTCCGCCTCATTAAGCACCCCGCTCAGGTCAATCGGATCGGTCTCGGCGCTCTGCAGCTCCTCGACCCGGCTCTGCGGCCCGACTACGCGCAGCACCTCCGGATAGACCTCCTGTTTCAGGATCCGGTAGCCGGGCATCGGCGTGTTGGCGTAACGAATGATCACCGGCACGTCACGCGCGGTGCGCTGCTCGAAGCGCAACCGGATCTGCGAAGGAATCACGCGTTCGAGCGTGACGCCTTGCGGCAGGCGCAGGCTCTGCCGGTCGAGGTTAAAGGTCCGTTCGCCGGGCCGCTGCACTTCGCTCAGATCCACCACCAGCGCGGCGCCGGCCAGATTGCCGGCCTCGAGCTTTTCGGGCGCGGCGTGCACCAGCAGGTTCACCCGGCTCACCATCTCCGAGCTAGCCTCCAGGCTCTTCGGGAAGTTCTTGTACTCGACCGGTACCGAAACTGAGCTGCTCAGCTCCTGCTCGCCGACGATGGCCACCCAAAGCAGACCGGCCAAGGCCAAGCTCAGCAGCTTCATGCCGATGTTCTCCGTCAGGAGCCGCTTCACGCCTGCCGCTCCTCGGCCACGCCCATCACGCGCTTGAGCCCCGGCCGTTCGCGCTTGGTTAGCGCCTCCTCGACGCGTTCGAGCGGCACGTCGTATTCGATCTCGCCGTACTGCGCGATGGAGATGCGGCCGGTCTCTTCGCTGACAATCAGTGACAGACAGTCGGTCTCTTCGGTCACGCCGATGGCCGCGCGGTGCCGCGTGCCGAGATAGCGCAACAGCTCCGGGTTCATGGTCAGGGGCAGGAAGCAGGCCGCCGCGGCGATGCGATCGCCCTGGATGATCACCGCGCCATCGTGCATGGCCGCGCCCGGATGGAACAGCGCCAGCAGCAGGTCCCGCGAGATGGCCGCGTCGAGCGGCACGCCGCTTTCGACAAACGTCCGCAGGCCGATCTCGCGTTCGACGACGATCAACCCGCCAATCTTCTGCTGCGCCAGCTGCTGCAGGGCGAGCAGGATTTCATCCACCGTCTCCCGCCGCTGCAGCCGCGAGCCGAAGCCGATGAGCCGCTGTTTGCCGAGGCGCGCCAGGAGCCGGCGGATTTCGCTCTGGAACATGACGATCATGGCGAACGCCGAATAAGGCGCGAGCGTGGCGAGTAACGTCCGCAGCAGCTCCATGCGGAAGGCGAGCGCCACCAGATAAACGAGCACCAATACGAGCAAGCCGCCAAACATATGCGCGGCGCGCCGCCCGCGCACGATCTGGAGGAGCTGATAAATGATCACCGCCACCAGCAGGATGTCGAGCGCGGCAACCCAGGTCAACCGGGGCAGGGCGAACTCAAAGGGTGAGAGCAACGGGATCATTCGTTCTTACAATTCTACCGCTCCTTTTCAACCAGACTTAATTTCAGTCCAGAGCCGGTCCCGCAATCGCTGCGCGGAAGAGGACAGGGTGGCAAACCACTCGCCGCGCGCCATGACATCGGGGGGCGGATATAGAGTAGGGTTGTCGCGCGTGGCGGGCGGCAGAATGCGTTTGGCTGCGAGGTTGGCGGTGGCAGTGCGCATCGAATCGGCCACGCGGGCGCTGACCTCGGGGCGCAGCAGGTAGTTGATCCACTCGTGAGCGAGGGCCTGGCGCGGGCTCTCGCGGAGGATGACGGCGCAGTCGAGGTTGACGGGGAAGCCTTCGCGGGGATAGACGAAGTCGAGCCCGGGGGCGGCGTCGATGGCCTGCTGGGCCGTGGTGGACCAGAGTTGGGCGGCGAGCACGTCGCCGGCGACGACCTGGTCGCGAACCTCGGAGTTGAGATAGGCGCGCAGGAGCGGCTTTTGGCGCAGGGCTTCGCGCTGGGCGGCGCGGAGTTGGGCGGGATCGCTTGCGTTGAGGCTGTAGCCGAGTTTGCGCAGGGCGGCGGCGAGGACCTCGGCGGGGTCGTCGAGCATGGTGATCTTGCCGGCGAAACGAGCGTCCCAGAGGTCGGCCCAGGCGGTGGGCCGGTGTTGCAGCTTCCGGTTGAAGAGGATGCCGGTGGCGTTCCACATATACGGCACGGCGTGGGTGAGGAGGCCGGGGCGCGCGAAGGCCGGGTCGAGGTTTTTGAGATTCGGCAGCCGGGCATGGTCGAGCGGGTCGAGCAGGCCCTGCTCGACCATGGGCGGCACGATGTAGTGCGTCGGGAAGACCACGTCCCAGCCGGAGTTGCCGCTGAAGACGCGGGCGAGCATCTCCTCGTTGGACTCGTAGACGGAGTAGCGGACCCGGACGCCGAACTCGGCGGCGAAGTCGCTGACGGTCTCGGGCGCCACGTAGCTCGACCAGTTGAAGACGTTGAGGCGGGGCCGGGCGGGGGCGCAGCCGAGGGCGGCGAGCGAGCAGACGAGGGCGCGGCGCTTCATGATTGCTGCAGCCTCTCTACGATGGCGTTCACGAAGGGATTGGGGCCGCGGGGGGCCGTGGCGTCGAACCGGTGGAAGCCGTCGGGGCGCGGTCTGGCAGGGGCGCGGCCGAGGGGCGCTCGCGAGGAGACCACCAGGATCAGGG
>JAINDL010000218.1 GCA_019931245.1 Bryobacteraceae bacterium CoA2 C42 | reverse complement strand
TTCTTTCTCGAAGCCGCCGGTTCCCTCTCCCCGCAGGTGGGTGGCAACTTCATCAATCTCCACCCCGGCGGCATCTTCATCCCCGGCTCCATGGTCGGGATCAACTCCGGGGGCGCGGCCGGCAACGGTGCCGGCCGCGCCCCCGGATAGCTCCGAAACTTACAACGGTGCAAGGTCCATCGAAGGCCTCCTATGCGCCAGGAAATTTACGATCTCCGTCTCAACGCCGCCGGTTGCCTCGCCGCAGCCTGGCTCAACGGCAGCGCCGTCTCCCGCGTCGACCCCGTTCACTGCCTCCTCGACCGCCGCCCCGTCCACGACTATCTCCTCCCCTCCAAGAATATGGTCACCCTCGTCGTCAGCCCCGGCGCCCACCCCGCTCAGCCCTTCGCCACCATTGGCTCTTAAAACGCCGCCCCCGGACGGTTCGCCACCCGCGACCTCTTCGCCGGCCCCCGCGGCGTCCTCCCCGACGATCCCGCCGTCCGCAAACTCGCATCCATGGCCTGCCGTCCCGAACCCGGCGCCGCGGTCCATCCGTCTGTCCTCCGCAACGCAGAAGCCCGACTCCGCGTCTGGCTCCCCCGCTGGTCCTGGCTCGACGCCTCCCCCGTCGCGACCTCCGCTGAGCTGAATCAGCTGTTCTCCATCTTTGTCCGCAGGCTCGCCGAAGGTTTCCGCGCCGGCGATCCGTCCCTCTACCTGTCGTACGCCGGCACCCGCTTCCGCGAGACCGCCCAGGCCTTCGGCATGAAAGAGGAGCAGATCCGGGCAAATTTCCTTCGCCCGTGGTAGCGCCTGTCGGCCCGCGACGGCCTCCGGTTCTCGGTCCCGGCCCCCGCCCAACTCGCCGTCCGCGTCATGGCCGGCGGCAAAATGCGCGACTGTCTCGATACCAGTTTCGAACCCATCCTCCGCGCGGAAAGGCTCGAAGACGGCTCCATCCCGCTGCTCTATCCCCTGCGCCTCGCCTTCTTCGGCCGCGACCTCCGCATAGTCCACTAGCCGCCCTGCCCCGAACGGTACCCCCGCCCCGCGCGTTTGGTGGTACCTTTCGGGGCATGCCGAATCTCCTGCTCCGGGTCTTCGCCGCCGCCTCCCTCCGGGCGCAAAACCCCTTGGCAAGCTCCGCCGGCCCCCTTCGCCGCAAACTTCACCAACCGGTAGCTTCGCCTCGAACTCTCCCGCGCCGGCAACGACTACACCGGCTCTCTCCAACGGCACGGCTAGACCCTCCCCGTCCAGGCCTCCCCGCGCAACGCTCCGGCACCCGCCTCACCCGCGGCACCGATGGCGTCACCCACCCCCTTGCCATCGCCGAAACCTCCTCCTCCCTCGTCGGCGAATGGCAGTACCCCCGCGGACCCGTCCGGATCAACGCCAACCGAACCGCCGCCATCGGGGACAAGGCCCATCGGTGGAACTGCGAGGCGGGTAGGATCACCTTCAGCGGAACCGGCGATCCCCTGCGCGTCGCTTACGACCTCGCGGGCGACCTCTGAACCCGGAAGTTTCCCCATGGCCAGATCGAACTCCAACGCCTTCGCCCAGGTGCCGCCCCGCCGCGCCCCCCGGTGAGCTCACCGGCGCCTGGCGGGCGCCCCTGGGCAGCGTCCAGATCCATCCCGATGGCTCGGCCCTCGTCGCCGGCATCCTTTACCGCTACTCCCGTGACGACCGACAGTTGAACCTCGCCGGACCAGACGGCACCTTCGCCGCCACCGTCCAGGTCACCGGCAACACCAGGACCCGGCTGATCAACGGCAAAACCCCGAGCTGATCGGAAAATGGCGCCGGTTGGCCACGCTCAACAACAGCGCCGGCGTCCGCCGAAGCAGCGCCTGCTTCACCTCCGGCTCCACCGGACTCGGCTACGGAACCAACTCCGCCAACCGTGACGCCAGTGCCTGGACCGCCACGGTCCCAACCATCACCTCGGTCTCGCCCCCAACCGGCACCCGCGCCTTCCGCCTCGAAAAGCGGATCCATCCTAAAACCGGCGATCCCATGCTCGTACTCGATGGCAAACCCTTCACGATCGCCTATCAGAAAGCCCCCCTGGCGCCGGGGCGGCCTTCGGCCAACGGGGAGACGCTGTCGCCGGACCTTCCCCACGCCCACTCTGCCGGAAACTTCGCCCGCACTCGCTGGCTCCGGGGCGCCGGCCCAACCCGGTCCCCCTCGCCCACCGCTTACCCCGCCAGGTACGCCCGCAATGCTTCCCACTCGGCTGCCTCGCCAAATCGCGCGGCCTTATGGTTGGCGTCAATGTTCCTGAGCAGGCCGCTCAGCACGCCCCCCGCGCCCACCTCCACCCACCGCGTCACCCCCGCCCCGATCAACCGCTGCATCGACTCCGCCCACCGTACCGTCCCCGGCACCTGCGCCACCAGCCCCGTCCGCGCCGCCTCGCCGCTCGTGGTCAACTCCGCCGTCACGTTCTGCACGAGCGGCACCGCCAGATCGGCGAACGCCGTCGCCGCCAGGTCCGCCGCCAGCCGCTCCTGCGCCGGCCGCATCAGCGCACAGTGAAACGGCGCGCTCACCGGCAGCGCTACCACCCGCCTGGCCCCCGCCTCCCGCGCCAGATTCATCGCCCGCTCCACCGCCCCGGCGTGCCCGGCAATTACCACCTGATCCGGCGAGTTCAGGTTCGCCGCCGAAACCACTTCGCCCTCGGCCGCCCGCTCCAGAATCCCCTCGAGCGCGCCTTCGGGCAGTCGCAACAGCGCCGCCATCGCGCCCACCCCCTCCGGCACCGCCTCCTGCATGTACCGCCCCCGCTGCCGCACCAGTCGCACCGCATCGGCGAACCGCAGCGCCCCGGCCGCCACCAGCGCCGAGTACTCCCCTAAACTGTGCCCCGCCACGAAATCGGCCCGTACCCCCTCGGCCGCCAAAACGGAGTGCGCGGCAATTGATACGGTGAGTAACGCCGGCTGAGTATTTTCCGTCTTCTTGAGGTCCTCTTCCGGTCCCTCAAAGCAGAGGCGGCTCAGGGAGAAGCCCAGCGCCTCGTCCGCCTCGGCAAAAACGGCCCGCGCCGCCGGATACTGTTCGGCCAGGCTCTTGCCCATGCCGGCAAACTGGGAGCCCTGCCCGGGAAAAAGAAATGCTGTCGTTGCCATGAATTCATCAGTGTAACCTGCCTGCCGTGAGAATCTGATACCCTGCGGGGGGACTAAGGAGTTTTGCGTGAGTCTTTCTGAAATCTGCGTTCGCCGTCCGGTCTTCGCCTTCATGCTGATCATGTTCCTCGTGATCCTGGGCGTGTTCAGCTTCCTCGATCTCGGCGTGGACCTGTTCCCCAAAACCGACGCGGCCACCGTCAATGTGCGCGTCATGCTGCCGGGCGCCAGCCCCGAAGAGGTCGTCTCGCAGGTCATCCTCCCGCTTGAAGAGACCGTGGCCGCCGTCAGCGGCATTGAAGAGATGCGGGCCATGATCTCGGAGGGCAGCGCCTACCTCACCATCACCTTCGTCCTCGAACGGGACATCGGCGAGGCCGTTGAAGATGTTCGCGAAAAGGTCTCGGCCGCCATGCGGAAACTCCCGCCCAACGTCCTGCCGCCCACCGTCACCAAATCCGATCCCGATAGCGACCCCATTGTCACCATCGCCGTCAGCGGCAACCGCACCACCCGCGAGCTGACCGAAATCGCCGACAAACAGATCCGCCGCGCCTTTGAAACCATCGATGGCGTCGGCCAGATCGACCTTTCCGGCGGCCAGACCCGTCAGGTGAACGTCTTCCTCGACATCGACAAGATGAACGGGTTCAACATCAGCGCCCAGGAGGTCGAACGGGCCCTGCGCAGTGAAAACGTGGAAACCCCCGGCGGCCGTATCGTCCGCGGCACCGCCGAAATGGGCGTCCGCACCCTCGGCCGCCTCGAGAAGGTCTCCGAGTTCAGCGACATCATCATCAAGAACGTCAACGGTTCGCCCATCCGCATCCGCGACGTCGCCTCGGTCGAAGATTCCAACAGCGAACGCCGGTCCTTTGCTTACTACAAAGGCAAACCCGCCGTCGTGCTCGAAATCCGCCGCCAGATCGGCATGAACACCGTCAAGATCGTCGACGGCATCCTCGCCAAGATGAAACTCGTCAACGAATCGCTGCCGAGCGGCGTGCACATGGACATGGTCAAGGAGCAGGCCACCTATATCCGCAACTCGGTCGAGGCGCTCGAAGAGCATCTCGTCCTCGGCAGCTTCCTCGCCGGTTTCATCGTCTTCCTGTTCATCCGCGACTGGCGCACCGTGCTCATCAGCTTCATCGCCATTCCCACCTCCATTCTCGCCACCTTCACCGTCATGAAGGGTCTCGACTACACCCTCAACTCGATGACCCTGCTCGGCCTTACCCTCGCCGTCGGCATCGTCATCGACGACGCCATCATCGTCATCGAGAACATCCATCGCCACCTCGATGAGTACGATTTGCCCATCATTGAAGCCACCATTCACGCCACGCACGAGATTACCCTCGCCGTCGTTGCCACCACCATCTCGCTGGTCATCGTCTTCGTCCCCATCGCCTTCATCTCCGGCTACGCGAAGAAATACCTGAACCAGTTCGGCTGGACGATGTCGATCTCGATTCTCGTCTCGATGCTGGTTGCCTTCACGGTCACCCCGGCCCTGTCGGCCCGGCTGCTCAAACGCAAGCCGAAGCCGGAAGGCGGCAGGAAAGCCGTCGAACATCACTATTCGATGTTCGATAAACCGTACACCGCGCTGCTCCACTGGTCGCTCCGCCACCGCGCCCTCGTCGTCCTGGCGGCGGTGGCCGTCCTCGCCTCCACCTATCCCATCTACCAGGCCATCGGCCGTGACTGGATGCCGCAGGAGGACCAGAGCGAACTCGGCATGTTCATCGAACTGCCCGAGGGCGCCTCGCTCATGGCCACCGAACGCACGGCGCTGGCGATTGCCAAAAAGATCGAAAAAGTGCCGGGCGTCATCGCGGTCGTCCCGCAGAGTTCCACCATGATGTCCCGCGTCACCATGGCGTTCATCACCGTGTTGCTCGACGCCCCCGAAAAGCGCGGTCCAATCCTCGAGATCGGCAATCAGGTCCGCGCCGCCGCCGCCGAGTTCGCCTCGGCCCGGCCGCGCATCACCTACCCGAACGTGCTCGGCGGCCGCGACACCTTCGCCCCCATCCGCGCCATGGTGCTCGGGCCGGATATCCGCCGACTCGTGGCCATCGGCAAGGAGGCCAACGCGGCCCTCCTCAAACAGCCCGTCATCACCGACGTCAAGGTCAATCTCAACCTCAATAACCCCGAACTGCAGGTCGATATCGACCGCCAACTGGCCAGCGACCTCGGCGTCCGCGTGGCCGACGTCGCCGGCGCGGTCCGCCTGCTGATGTCGGGCGAGGACCAGATCTCGACCTTCAAAGAGGGTTCTGAGCAGTACCCGGTCATGATGCGCCTCAATCCGGCGCAACGCGATAACCCCGAAGCCCTCGGCCGCCTGCTGATTCCGAGCTCCCGCCAGGGGCTCATTCGCCTGGACTCCATTGCCAAGCTCGAACACGGCCTCGGACCGAGCCGGATCGACCGCTACGCCCGCCAGTTCGGCGTCTCCATGTACGGCAACGTCGCCAAGGGCGCCTCGCTCGGCGATGCGGCCTCGGCCGCCCAGCGGGTCTTCCGCGAACTCGAACTGCCCATGGGCTACACGGTGAAGTTCTCGGGCCAGGTGAAGATCCTCGAAGAGACCACCACCAACATGCTCATGGCCATTGGCCTGGCGAGCATCTTCATGTACATGGTGCTGGCCGCGCAGTTTGAAAGCCTCATCCACCCGTTTATCATCCTCACCACCCTGCCGCTGTCGATTCCCTTCGCCCTGCTGAGCCTCATCGCCACCGGCCGGACGCTGAACCTGTTCAGCGCCCTCGGCGTGCTGCTGCTGCTCGGCATCGTCAAGAAGAACGGCATTCTACAGATTGACTACATGAACCGGCTTCGCGACGAAGGCAAAGCGCTCACCCACGCCATCGTCGAAGCCAACCGCGTTCGCCTCCGGCCCATTCTCATGACCACCTTCGCCATCGTCGCCGGTCTGCTGCCGACGGCGTTTGGCACGGGTTCCGGCGCCTCCCAGCGGTCGGCCATCGCCATTACCATCATCGGCGGGCAGACGCTCTGCCTGCTGCTGACGCTGCTGGTGGTGCCGGTCGGCTATGACCTTGTCGAGTCGGCGAAAGCCTGGGTTTCGGGCCGCCGCGCCAAGCCGGTCAACGCCCCGGCGGGAGCGACCGGCGACTGAATTTTTCCTCTCCCGAATCCCGCACGGCAGACGATACGTCTCGAGAGGAGGAAGGAGAGGAATGATGAAATGGAACAACAATCTCCCGGTTGAGGAGTTGCCCGGCCGGGTCCACTGCTACATGTGTACCCATCGGGTTGAGGCAACGGTTCTCAAACAGGGAACCGCCCGGAAGACGAGGCCCGGTCAGCGCTGCCCGCGCTGCTCCGGCAGTCTCGACTCGGGCTACGTGCTCGAAGTCTACACCGGCAGTCTGGTCACGGCCTGACCGCCCTGATGCGCTCTACCGGCGGTGCGCTATTCTGAAACTATCCATGAAACGTAAGACACCCGCCAAAGAAGCACCGGTCGTCGACCCTGTCCTGCTGGCCGAAGCCCGGCGCAGCGCCGGGGCCGACCGGGCGGTTCCTGTCCGCAACTGTGAAGTCTGCGGCGGCGAGGTGACGGTGCACACCGGCCCCAACGCCGGAGAGGATCTGTGCTGGGTGTGCCGCCGCTTAAAGATCAGCGCCTGGCGCGATGCCGACCTGCAGGCCTCAACCGGCGGCGAATAGCGGCAGCGGACCGACCCTGCCCTGCGCCAGGGCCTGCTCATAAACCCAGGCCCCGGCCGCCACATCTTCGAGGCCGATTCCGACGGATTTAAAAATCGTGATCGCCTCGCCGCTCTCGCGCCGCGGCTCGTCGGCGAGCGGCCGCACCCGGTTCCAATCCTCCGGGGCGAGGCTGAGGAGCAGATCCCCGGCTTCGCTGCGCGCCTGGTCCACGGCGTCCACCACGATCTGCCCGGCGCGATGGATCAGTTCCGGGGGCAACTCCCGGCGGCTGGGCGAGTTCGATCCGACGGCGTTGATGTGGGTGCCGGGGCGGATCAGTTCGGCCGGAAACAGCGGGTCTTTGGCCGTTGTCGCGGTAATGACGATGTCGGCATCGACCAGCGCGGCTTCCACCGTCGGCATCGCCGCCGCGTTCGGATAGTTCCGCGCAAAGGCCTGGGCTTTGTCCAGGCTCCGGCTCCAGACGCTGATGGCCCGGATGGGCCGTACCGCCAGCACCGCCTCGAGCTGGCTCGCCGCCTGGAAGCCGCTGCCGAGCACCGCCACGGTCTGCGCCTCCGGCCGCGCCAGCCCGCGCGTCGCCAGCCCCGAGGCCGCCCCCGTGCGGATCTGCCCGAGCCAGTTGGCGTCGAGCAACGCGAGCGGCATCGCCGTCTTGGCATCGTACAGTAGGAAAACGAACCAGGCCCCGTGTTGCGGATGGGTTGAATAGATTTTCGTGCCGAAGTAGGCGCCGTGCGCTCCCGCCATCTGATGGAGCACCGCGCCCGAGGGCAGGCTCAGCCGGCGGCGCGGCTGGCTCTGCGCCGCTCCGGCGCCGAAATCGCGGAACGCGCCGGCCAGCAGGTCGATCGCCTTGCTCATCGGCAGCAGTTGCCGGACGGTGGCCTCGTCAATGTGTACCATTTCTCCTCATTGTCGCTCGAATCCGGCCGAGAAGCTCTGCGTGAAGAGGGTTTACCTGTTTGTCGGCCTCTGGATGGCCATCGTCGCCGCCCGGCAGGATGAGTGGCCCCCGGCCACCCGGCTCGAACGCACCCCGGCCTGTCCCACCGCCGTCCTGCTGCTGGAGCCTTCGCATGAAGACGCCGAACAGGCCGTGGCCGAGTTTGCCGCGACCCTCGGAGACGAACCCACCGCCCGGGGCCACGTCGTCGTGCTGGCTGGCGCCGGACCACTGCCGGCGTCGCTCTGGAAGTCGCTGCGCACCCTGCCCCGCACGGAGCTCCACTTCGTGCAGGACGACGGGGAGATGGCCGCATTCGGGGCGGTGAACGGACTCGGGTTCTATCTGTTTGACGTTTGGGGGCGGCTCAAAAAACAAAACGACCGGAGCGGGGAGGCTCCGGTCGAGTTGGCTTCGTTTCGCAAAACGTAGGGCGACGGCGCCTCAGGCGCGGGACGGCTCCGGGCGTTCCGCGTCGAGCCCCAGCTCCTGAATCGCGGCGGCCGCCCGCTCCGCGTCGAACTTCCCGTCGCGCGCCAGGCGGGAGAGCGTGGCGGCGGCGATGTTTTCGGCGTCCACCTCGAAGTGGCGGCGCAGATGGTGACGGTTGTCGGACCGGCCAAAGCCGTCCGTACCCAGGCTGACTAGGCGGCCGGGCAGCCACGGGGCCAACTGGTCGGGGACGATCTTCATGTAGTCCGAGGCGGCGATGATCGGCAGCTCCGAGCCGCCCACGACCGTGTGCAGATAGCCCGTCCGCGGAGCCGCGGCAGGGTGGAGCCGGTTCCAGCGCTCGGCTTCGAGCAGGTCGCGCCGCAGTTCGTTGTAGCTGGTCACGCTGTAGACATCGGCGGCGACGCCGTAGCGCTCGGCCAGAATCTGCGCGGCCTCGAGCGCCTCGTTCAGAATGGCTCCGGAGCCGAACAGCAGCGCCTGCGGGTTCTCGACGGCCTTCACCCGGTAGATGCCCTTCAGCACGCCCTCGCTGATGTCCTCGGCGGGCAGCGGCGGGTGGGTGTAGTCGTCGTTGCAGACGGTGAGGTAGTAGAAGCGGTCCTCGTTCAGCTCGTACATCCGCTTGATGCCGTCCTGGATGATGATCGCCAGTTCGTAGGCAAAGGCCGGGTCGTAGCTGTGGCAGGTGGGGACGGTGGACGAGAGCACGAGGCTGTGGCCGTCCTGGTGCTGCAGTCCTTCGCCCGACAGCGTCGTCCGGCCGGCGGTGGCGCCCATCAGGAAGCCCTTGCCGCGGCTGTCGGCAAACGCCCAGATGAAGTCGCCGACGCGCTGGAAGCCGAACATCGAGTAGTAGGTGAAGAACGGGATCATCGGCAGGCCGTAGTTGGCGTAGGCCGTGCCGGCGGCCGTGAACGAGCCCATGGAACCGGCTTCGGTAATTCCCTCTTCGAGAATCTGCCCGTTGACCATCTCCTTATAGAAGAGGAAGATGTCGGCGTCGTGCGGGGTGTACAGCTGGCCCATCGGGGCGTAGATGCCCACCTGGCGGAAGAGCGACTCCATGCCGAAGGTCCGCGCCTCGTCCGGAATGATCGGCACGATATACTGGCCCAGGGCCGGGTCCTTGATCAACGCCGTGAGGATGCGGACAAAGGCCATGGTCGTCGAGACGGCACGGTCGCCCGAACCCTGCAGCGACTCTTTGAACAGCTCGAGGGGCGGAGCCTTGATGGTGATCGGTGCGACGTTTCGCGCCGGCACGCTTCCGCCGAGCGCCGCGCGGCGCTCCCGCAGGTAGACCATCTCCGGAGCATCGGCCTCCGGCTTGAGCAGCTCACAGCTCTTGGCCTGCTCATCGGAGAGCGGCAACTGGAACCGGTCCCGGAAGTAGAGCAGCGACTGCTCTTCGAGCTTTTTGGCCTGATGGGTGAAGTTGCGGCTCTCGCCGCCCTCGCCCATGCCGTAACCCTTCACGGTGTGCGCCAGAATCACCGTCGGCTTACCTTTGGTCTCGAGGGCCCGCAGGTAGGCGTTGTAGACCTTCACCGGATCGTGGCCGCCGCGCGAGAGCTTCCGGAGCTGCTCGTCGGTCATGTCGGCCACCAGCGCCGCCGTCTCCGGATACTTGCCGAAGAAGTGCTCGCGCACGTAGGCGCCGCCTTTGGCCTTATAGGCCTGGAACTCGCCATCGACGCACTCCGACAGCCGCTTGAGCAGCATGCCCGACTCGTCGCGCGCGAACAACTCATCCCACGGGCCGCCCCACAACAGTTTCACGACATTCCAGCCCGCGCCGGCAAAGATGCCCTCGAGCTCCTTGACGATGTTCCCGTTGCCGCGCACCGGGCCGTCGAGCCGCTGCAGGTTGCAGTTGACGATGAAAACAAGGTTGTCCAGCTTCTCGCGCACCGGCAGGCCGATCGCCCCGAGCGACTCGGGTTCGTCCATTTCGCCGTCGCCGAGATAGGCAAACACCTTGCGGTCGGTCTTGGGCAGCAGGTTCCGGTTTTCGAGGTAGCGCATGAAGCGCGGCTGGTAGATGGCGTTCAGCGGGCCAAGCCCCATCGATACGGTCGGGAACTGCCAGAAGTCGGGCATCAGCCAGGGATGGGGGTAGGAGGACAGCCCCGGATAGTCGCGCAACTCGTGGCGGAAGTTGGCCAGATGCTTCTCATCGAGCCGGCCTTCAAGAAATGCCCGCGAGTACTGCCCCGGCGAGGCGTGCCCCTGGAAGTAGATCAGGTCGCCCGGCTGGTCGCCGATCCTGGCCCGGTAGACGTGGTTCTGGGCGACCTCGATCAGGGTCGCCTGCGATTGGAACGTCGCAATGTGGCCACCGATGCCCGCGTCGTACTTGTTGGCCTTCACCACCATGGCGAGAGCGTTCCACCGGACGAGCGCCTCAATCCGCCGCTCGATCTCGCGATTACCGGGGTAGGGAACCTCCTCCTCGGGGCTGATCGTGTTGAGATAGGGGCTCTTGTAACGGGCAATCGGCGCCGCGCCACTGAGCGCCGCTTGGTTCAGGAGACGTTCGAGAAGGAACTTGGCCCGCTCGGGCCCCTCGGCGTCGATAATCTGGTCCAGCGCTTCCAGCCATTCGCTGGTTTCAACCGGGTTGCGGTCTTCGGTGGTTTCTGCCTTGGGTTTCAGCATGGTGTGAAGGATGCGGTAACCCTTCTATTCTATCTGAAATCAGAAAGCCCATTCCCGCATTTTGGCGGGAATGGGCTTTTCGCCGGAGGGCCTGTTCGGAGGGACAGGTGGTCCTACAGAAGTCGGAAATTCACCTCAACGGTGGCGGCCACGGGAACCGGTCGGCCATCTTTAAAACCAGGGCGGAAGCGCCATTTCTGCACGGCCTCGATCGCCTTCTCGTCAAGACCCAAGCCGAGCGGCCGCACCACCCGCAACTGCTGGGGCTGCCCTTTCTCATCCACCACCACGTAGAGCACAACCGTGCCCTGGAACTTCGCCTTCCGCGCCTCTTCCGAGTACTCCGGCTCGACCTTTGAGAGAAGCGCCGGGGCGGAAACACCGCCGCCGATCCGGTAGACACCGCCACCCATGCCGCCGCCCGAACCGGGACCCACGCCCGCTCCGGAGCCCGAGCCCACGCCGCCGCCTTTACCCGACCCGATGCCGCCGGCCGATCCGGGACCGTTCGACGGAATCCTGCCCATGGCAAACGGGTCGCCGATGTTGGTCAACGCCACTTGCGGAATCGGGGCGTCCTGCTGCAGCACAATGGTCGGCTCCATCACCAGTTTCGGCTGATTCTGCATCGGTTCGGCCGTGGGCGGAACATACTGCTTGGGCGCAATCTTGGGAAGTTTGCCCTTGGTTGGGGGCAGGGGATTCAGGTTGCCGCCGCCGCCGCCACCCGCCATGGTGACTTTCTTCGGCGGCATGTAGGGCGCCAGATCGGTCGGCATGAACAGGGCCGTGTCCTTCACGGCCTGAATGACCTGCTTATTGGTGCCGAGCCAGAAGATCAACGCGATGACGGCGGCGTGCACGAGCATCGAATAGAGTCCCGACTTCTTCTCGTTGCCGGCCGTACTACCCCAGATGTCCTTGACGGCCACGGGCTTGGAGGTGACCTCCAGTGGCGGCAGTTGGGGCGGGCGAATCAGGTCCTTAATGTTTTGAATGAACTGGTCGCGCCACGACACCTCCGGCGTCAGCAGACGCGCCAGATGCAGATCATCCGAACTGAGAGGCGGAGGGGCAGGGCTGTGGTTGCCATTGGTCGGTGGTGGAGTTGGAATAGTCGCCATCGTTCGTTGTCCGGTCCCCTTGCACCTCTAGACGATTCCCACGCCAGGAAGGTTGCAGTTTCGATAGAAACCAGCCTTCACCGGTTTCCAAAAAGTGTATCACGCGCTAGGAGAGCAGCCCGGAACGCACAAGGAGCGCCCGGGGGTCCGGATCGCGCCCCATGAAGTTGCGATACAACTCGGCGGGATCTTCGCTGTCGCCCTTGCCGAGAATCTGATGCCGGAAGTCGAGACCGGCTTCGGCGCTGAAGACACCCTCGGCCCGGAAGCGGCTGAAGGCATCGGCGTCGAGCACCTCGGACCACTTGTAGGAGTAGTAGCCGCCGGCGTAACCCACTGGATTTGCAAACAGATGAGTAAACGAGTTGATCATGGCGTGCTCGGGCGGCAGCGGCGTTGGAGAGAACGGGGCGAGCAGCCTGCGGCTGTAGGCCACCACGTCGCCGTCCGTAGCCGCCGAGTAGGTCGTATGCAGCGTCAGGTCGACAATCCCGAAGCTCAACTGCCGCATCTGCGCGTTGGCGGCGCGGAACGTCCGGGCCCGTTTCATCTTGTTAAATAGCTCTTCGGGAATCGGCGCGCCGGTTTCGTGGTGCCGCGCAAACAGATCCAGCGCCTCGCGCTCCCAGCACCAGTTCTCCATGATCTGGCTCGGCAACTCGACAAAATCCCACGCCACGTTCGTCCCGGCCATGCTCCGCAGGGGGACCCGCGTCAGGCAGTGGTGCAGCAGATGGCCGAACTCATGGAAGATGGTTTCAACGTCGCGGTGGGTGAGCAGCGCGGGCTGGCCGTCGAGCGGCGGTGTCAGATTGCCGCAGATCAGCCCCAGGTGCGGGTCCCACCCCTCGCCCCGCGGCAGTCCGGTCAGAAACGAGTCCATCCAGGCGCCGCCGCGCTTGTTTTCGCGCGGGTAGAGATCGGAGTAGAAGCTGCCCAGATGGTGGCCGGTCGCCTCGTCGTGAATGTCGTAGGTCTTGACCTCCTGGTCCCATACCGGGAGGGCGGCCGTTGCGGTCACCACGATGCCGAACAGGCGGCGGCAGATGGCGAACAGGCCGTCCATCACCCGCGGCAGGGCAAAGTAGGGCCGCAACTGCTCTTCGTCGAACTCATACAGCGCCGCCCGCTGTTTTTCGGCCCAGTAGGGGATGTCCCACGCCTCGAGCGGCTGGCCGGCAACGGCCACCAACTGTTCGTTCTCGACTGCGAAAAAGGGCTTCGTTTTCTCGTAGAGGTCATCGACAAACGCCCGGGCGGCGGCGCCGGATTTGGCCATGCGTTCGACGAGAACGAGGTCGGCGAAGTTGGCAAAGCCCAGCAGTTTGGCCTTCTCCTGCCGGAGTTCGAGAATCCGCGCCGTCAGGGCGGCATTGTCGAATTGGCCCGCCGAGGCGCGGGTGGCGTAGGCCCGGTAGAGGGTTTCCCGCACCGCACGGTCGTCGAGGTAGGTGAGCGCGGCGACGTAGCTCGGCTGCTGGAGCGTGAAGCGCCACCCGGCCTGCCCCTTGGACTCCGCGCTCTGCCGGGCCGCGGCGCGGGCGCTCGGCGGCAATCCGGCCAGTTGCGACTCCTCGGTCAGATACAGTTCAAAGCCGTTCGTGGAATCGAGGACGTTCTCGGCGTACCGGGTAGTGAGGTTCGCCAACTCGACATCAATCGCTTCGGACCGCTTCTTGCCGGCCTCATCGAGATCGGCGCCGGCGCGGCGGAAGGCGTCCATCGTCTTGGTGAAGTTACGCCGGTGGATCCCGGTAAGTCCGGCCGCCTCCGGGGTTGCGGCAAACTCCCGCAGGGCGCGCCAAAGTCCGGCGTTCAGCGGAATCGTCGAGTAAAAGGCGCTGGCTTCAGGCTGAATCGTATTAAAAGCCTCGCGCAGTTCCGGCGTGGTGGCTACCGTTTCCAGATGGCGGACCACACTTAGGCCGACATCCAGCGGCTCGGTGGCCTGGTCGAGCGCCAGCAGGGTGTTGGCGTAAGTACGCGGCTCCGGCGTGTCGATTACCGCGTCGAGCGCTGTTTGCGCACGGCCAATGAGTTCGCGGATTCCCGGGACGACGTGGTCGGCGGCAATCTGGTCAAAGGGAATACCAAACGGAAGAGCAAGCAGCGGGTTCATCGGGCACTTAACTCTAGGTTAACCCAGTTTACGGCAAATACTCGGCTCAGTTAGCGCAGAAAGCCGGATTTGCCGCTGCCGGTCGCGCTCAACTCATCGTTCCGCGGATCGTCCAGCGCCAGAATGCGCCGCAGGTCCGGCGAAAGCGCCGTGAGCGTCTCCGGCCGCAGCAACCGTTTTTGGTACTGCTGCTGCGGTTGGTCGCCGCGGACAAAAAATCCGTGGAGCGAGCGCCGGGCGTGGGCGGTGCGGTTGGCCGTGCCGCCGTGCCAGCAGTGGGCGTTCATCAGAATGACATCCCCGGCGCGGCCGAGAATGATCTTCTCATCTGGGTGGGAGGCCGGCGGCAGCGCGCCCGACCGGTGCGAGCCGGGTACGGCGCGTGTCGGCCCGTTGTCGGACGTGAAGTCGTCGAGCATCCAGATGGAGTTGAACACGCAGTATCCCTGCGCGTCCGGCAGCAGGCCCATGTCGCAGTGCAGCGGTTGGGCCGAGTCGGAAAACGGTTCGGCGGCGCGGTAGTTCAGGCTCGAAAGCTTCCAGTCCGGCCCGAGCACCAAGGCGACCGCCGCCAGCAGTTCGGGGTGCGCAATCACGCGGCGAAAGGTCTCGCCCTTGTCCACCAGATTGGCCAGGCGCTGCGCGTTGGCCTCCCGGCGGAACTCGCCGCCGGCGTTCTCGCCTTCGCGTTCCAGGCACTCGGCCACGGCCGCGCGCAACTCGTCGAGCCAGGCGGGGTCGATCATTTGGGGTAGGATCGTGTACCCTTGTTCCTGCAACTCCTGGATGTTTTCTGGGGTCACGCCGCGATTGTACCGCAATGCCATTCCGCCGAATTCTGATCCGCGCAACCAACTGGGTAGGCGATGCCGTCATGGCCGTGCCTGCGCTCGAACAGATCCGCGCGCGCTTCCCGCAGGCCCACATCGCGATGCTGGCGCGGCCCTGGGTTAGCGGCCTCTATGATAAATCGCTGATTGATGAGATCGTCCCCTACACCGCGGCCAAAGGCTGGGGCGACCTGCGCGGCAAGTGGGAACTGGCCGGCCGGCTGCGGCAGATGCGCTTTGACGCCGCGATTCTGCAGCAGAACGCCTTTGAAGCCGCCGCCCTCGTGTGGCTCGCCGGCATCCCGGTGCGGATCGGGTACAACCGGGAAGGCCGCGGGCTGCTGCTCTCCGATCCGATCCGGGTGCCGAAGCCGGGAGAGATCCCGGATCACCAGCGCTTCTACTACCTCGAAATGCTCCGCCGGGCCGGCCTGATCGAGCAGCTGCCGGAGTCGCCGATGATCCGGCTGCCCGGTATTCCGTATCTGCAGAAGGCCGGGGCCCGCCGTCTTGAAGGAACCTGGATCGGCCTCTCTCCCGGCGCCGCCTACGGCACGGCGAAACGCTGGCTGCCCGAACGGTTCGCCGCCGCGGGCGTGGCCGTCGCCCGCGAGCTTGCCGCGCAGGTCGCCGTGTTCGGCTCGCCGGACGAGCGGGAGCTGTGCGAAGGCATCGCCGCCGCCGTGCGCGAGGCCGGCCTCGCCGCGGTCAACTTCGCGGGCCAGACCGACCTCGGGCAGTTCGTCGAAATGGCCTCCGTCTGCCGGGCCTTCGTCACCAACGACTCCGGCGCCATGCACATTGCGAGCGCCCTGGGTGTCCCCACCGTCTCCGTCTTCGGCGCCACCGACCACGTGGCCACCGGCCCCACCGGACCGCTCGCCAAGGTGATCCGCGAGGACGTCGAGTGCAGCCCCTGCCTGCTGCGGGACTGCCCCATCGACCACCGCTGCATGAAGGCGGTCGCCGCCGACCGGGTAGCGGGCGAGGTTTTGGAATTGGTGCGAATCGCGCGACAATAAAGGGCTGCGATGGTGGATACCCGGACCAAGATTATTGACCTCGACGAGATGCGCGAGCGCCTGCTGGCCCCGGCGCCGCCGCGCGTGCTGGTGATCGGGCACTGCGATCCGGTTGTCTACACCCACGTTGCGCGTCTGCGGGAACTCGCCGCCGAGTACGGGCCCCTGGCGGTCTGCATCACCTCCCCGGTTGATCCGCTGCTGCCGGCCCGGGCCCGGGCCGAGTTGGCCGCCGCGCTCGACTGCACCGATTTCGTCACCATCGCCGACCAGGCCGGCACGGCGATTCTCACCGGGATTCCCGGCCTCACCGTCATCGACGAAACCCACGACGACCTGCGCCGCCGCGAGGCTCTCATGACGCTCGTGCGCGAGCGGCAGAAAGCGTAGGGCGCGCGTGCGGGTTCTCGTCATCCGGCTGGGAGCCTTCGGCGACGTGCTGCACGCCATGCCCGCGGCCACGGCCCTGGCGCGCGCGGGCCTGGAGGTCACCTGGGCGGTCGATCGCAAATGGGCGCCGCTGCTCGCGGCCTGTCCCGTCCACACCATCGCCTTTGACCGGCGCGACTGGGCCGACCTGCGGCGCGCCGTCAGCCAGTTGCGCACCGCGCGGTTCGCCGTCGCCTACGACCTGCAGGGGTTGCTCAAGTCGGCTGTGCTCGGATGGCTCAGCGGCGCGCCGCGGCGCGTTGGCTTCGTTTCGTCATTTTTGCGTGAGCGCGGGGCGGGCTGGTTCTACACTGAGCGCGTGGCGCCGCGCGGAGTGCACATCGTCGACCACGAACTCTCGCTCGTCGGCCTCACCGGCGGCGAGTTCCCCCTGCCGGCGGGCGACCCCGTTGCCGGCCTGCCCCCCGGGCCCTTCGTGCTCGCCAGCGACCGCGCCGGCTGGCGGGCCAAGGAGTGGCCGGCCGAAAACTACGACGCTCTGGCCCGGCGCCTGCCGGTGCCGCTCGTGCTGAATCGCCCCGACTGGAGCCTGTCTCAACTCATCTACGCCACCCGCCGCGCCGCCGCCGTGCTCGGCCTCGACAGCGGCCCCATGCACCTGGCCGCGGCTCTCGCCAAGCCCGGCGTGGCGCTGTTCGGACCCACCTCGCCCGAGCGCAACGGCCCCTACGGCGGCACGCTCACCGTGCTCCGCGCCCCCGGCGCCGCCACCACCTACAAACGAACGCAGGAGATCTCCGCCTCGATGCGCGCCCTATCCGTGGACGCCGTCCTGGCCGCTTTGCAGCCATGCCTCGATACCTCTTCCCGAAACCCTACGCGGACCTAGTGGCGCGGATGCGCGTACCCAGCGGGTTTCTGCTGGTGGCGGCCTTCGGCTGGTTCGCCACGCCCACCCCGGCTTCGCTGCTCGCGGGCCTTCCGGTCTCGCTCGGCGGCCTCGCTCTGCGGGCGTGGGCGGCGGGGCATCTTGAGAAAAACCAGAAGCTGGTGGCAAGCGGGCCGTACCGCTTCCATCGCAATCCGCTCTACGCCGGGACGCTGATTACGGCCCTGGGGCTGGCCGTGGCGGCCGGGCGCTGGGAGCTGGCGGCGCTGTTCGCCGGGGTGTTTCTGCTGGTCTACCTGCCGGTGATGGAACTGGAAGAGCAGCATCTGCGTGGCCTGTTTCCGGACTACGCTGCTTACGCCGACCGCGTCCCGCTGCTGCTGCCTCGTTTCCCGGGCCTGCCGCCGACGGCGCCCTTCCGGGGCTGGCTCTACCGGAAGAACCGCGAGTATCAGGCGCTGCTTGGCTTTCTGCTGGGTCTTGCGTATCTGAGCTGGAAGGCCGGGGCGTGATCCGCTTTGCCTTCGCGCCGCGCTACGCGGCCGCTGCTCCTGTGCTTGGCGTTGCTCGGCACCTTCCGCTCGCTTCGGGCGCGGCCGGGCTTGCCGGGCTCAGGCGGGATCCG
>JAINDL010000054.1 GCA_019931245.1 Bryobacteraceae bacterium CoA2 C42 | reverse complement strand
TCGGGGAAGGGGACGGTTTGGGAGAGGGCGGGGAGGGCGAGGAGGAGGAGGAGGGGGAGACGGGGGGACATGGGGAGATTATAACGGTGGGCGGGGTTGGCGGAGGCGGAGCATTTCGAGGGCGCGGACGATTTCGATGTCGCCGGGTTTGGCTTCGCGGGCCTGACGGAGCGACGCCTCGGCGGCGGGCCAGTCGCCGCTGCGGGCCTGGACCAGGCCGAGGTTCTTTTGGAGATCCGCTCGGGAACGGCAGTCGCCGCAGAGGGCGATGGCTTCCGTCAGGCGCTCGATGGCGCGGGGCCAGTCGTTGACCGCCGCGGCGCTCAGGGCGAAATTGCCGAGAGACTCGGCCTGCTCGGCGACCTGGCGGGAGGCGGTGAGGGCCGCCAGGCGCTGGCGGTAGGTGGCGGCGCGGGCGGGGTCCGTGGGCTGGAGCTGGCGGGAGAGGGCGTAGAGGGCTTCGTGATGGTCGGGGCGGAGGGTGAGGAGCTTTTCCCAGGCGGCGATGGCGGCGGGCTTGCGGGCAAGGGCGAGGCAGATCTGGCCCTGGAGGAAGAGCGCTTCCTGATGGAGGGGGTCGCGGGCCAGGAGGGTTTCGAGGACGGCGAGGCCGGCGGCGGGCTGGTCGAGGTTGCGGTGGGTGGCGGCGAGGAGGTAGGCGGCGTGGGTGAGCGAGGGGTCGGCGCGGAGGGCGGTTTCGAGTTCGGCGCGGGCGGGGTCGAACTGCTTGAGATCGAAGAGCACGCGGCCGAGGTTGTAGCGGGCCTGGGGGTTGGCGGGGGCGAGGGCGACGGCCTGGGCGAAGGATTGGCGGGCGCCGGCGAGGTCGTACTGGTCGGCGCGGGCGATGCCGAGGTTGAGGTGGGCGTCGGGGGAGGCGGGTTCGAGTTCGACGACGCGGGCGAGGAGGGCGGCGGCTTCCTTCCACTGGTTGAGGCGGCCGGAGACCATGGCGAGGGCGGTGAGGGTGCGGGGTTGGGCGGGGAGGAGGCGGTTGGCTTCGGCGAGGTCGCGCTGGGCGTCGCGGAAGCGGCCCTGGGCGGCGCGCATGAGGCCGAGGTTGAGCCAGGCGGGGGCGGCGGTGGGGTCGAGTTCGGTGGCGCGGCGGAACTGGAGTTCGGCTTCGGGGAGGCGGTTGCGCTGGGCGAGGAGGACGCCGTAGTCGAGCTTGGCGGCGGGGAGGTCGCCGGCGGCGAGGAGGTGGCGTTCGGCGGCGGGGAGGTCGTTTTGCTGGAGGCGTTCGCGGGCGAGCTGGTGCTGGGTGAGGGCGGCGGCGGATTCGGTGGACTGGCGGCGGGATTCCTGGACGAGGCGGAGTTCGGCGGCGGCTTGTTCGGGCAGGCCGAGCTGGCGGTAGGCCTGGGCGAGCTGGAAGCGGGTTTCGGGGGTGGGGTTGAGGTCGCGGGCGCGTTCGAGGAGGGGGCGGGCGTCGGCGGGTTGGTTGAGGCGGAGGAGGACGAAGCCGAGCTGGTAGTGGGCGTCGGGGTGGCGGGGGTTGGCGGCGATGGCCTGGCGGAGGAGGGGGAGGGCGTCGGGGAGGCGGTTGAGGGCGCGGAGGGCGAGGCCCTGGAGGTAGGCGGGTTCGAAGGGGTCGGGGCCGCGGTACTGGCGGAGGAGGGGGAGGGCGCGTTCGTACTCTTTGGCGGCGACGAGGGTGCGGGCGAGGGCGAGGAGGGTGTCGGGCTGGTTGGGTTGGAGGCGGAGGGATTGTTCGAAGGCGGCGGCGGCTTCGGGGTAGCGGGTGAGGAGGGCGTAGGCGCGGCCGAGGGCGGTGTGGACGGGTTCGGCGCGGGGGGCGAGGGTGCGGGCGCGTTCGAGGAGGGGGAGGGCTTTGGCGGGTTGGTTGAGTTCGGTGTAGACGAAGCCGAGGGCGAGGTAGTGGCCGAGTTCGTGGGGTTCGGCGGCGAGCGCCTTTTCTAAAAGCGGCGCGGCGGCTGAGAACCTCTGTTCGAGGATCAGCCGCCGCGCTTGCTCGCGTAGTTCGAGCGGGTTTTGGAAGAAAGCGAGTAGGAGGACTACCAGCTTCATTAGAAGACGAAGCGGGCGCCGAGCTGGAGCTGGCGCGGCTGGTTAGCCGTGCCGGTGACGCGACCGAACAGCTGGGCGTTGGACAGGTTGGCGTTGGGCGCGGCGTAGACGGGGTGGTTCAACATGTTAAAGCCTTCGGCGCGGAATTCGAGACGGCGGCCTTCGCCGAGGAAGGGGAGGGCGAATTCGCGGAAGATGGAGAGGTCGAAGTTCTCCCAGCCATCGGAGCGCATGCGGAAGCGGCCGGAGTTGCCGAAGGTGAAGGGTGCGGGGGCGGCGACGAGCGAGGTATCGAACCAGCGGCCGGTGGTGGGGTTCGAGAGTTCGGGGTTGCCGAGGAAGTTGAGGCGGAGGTAGTTGGAGTTGCCGGTGTTGGCGAGGTCTCCGTTGATTTGGAGGTTATAGGGCTGGCCGGAGCTGAGGCGGACGATGCCGTTGACGCGCCAGCCGCCGAGGATGTGGTCGAAGGCGTTGCCGGTTTGGATGGCGTGGCCTTTGCCGAAGGGGAGATCGTAGACGAAGTTCATGGTGGCGACGTGGGTGAGGTCGAAGCCGGAGACGCTGCGATCGTTATTGAACTTATAGGGGTTCTGGATGGAGCAGCCTTCGACGCCGTACCAGCCGGAGCAGCCGATATCGATGGACTTCGAGTAGGTGTAGTTGATCATGTAGGCGAAGCCGTTGCGGATCTTCTTGTCGAGGAGGACCTGGAGGGAGTTGTAGTTCCCGCGGCCCCAGCTGCGATCGTAGTAAGTGGGGCGGATGTAGGGGAAGGGGGCGCGTTCGCGGAAGTTACCGGGCCCGGGGGTGGTGGCTACGTTATAGAAGCCGCCGATGTCGAGGCGGCGGGAGCCGGAGCCGACGTAGTTGACGGTGAGGACGGTGTCGGAGCTGATCTGGTGCTGGACGCCGAAGTTCCACTGGAGGGAGTAGGGGTTTTTGAAGTTGGGGTCCATGTACCACTGCACCTGCTCAAAGGGGGTGAGCTGGGGGAGGGCGCCGGAGGGGAAGGGGTTGAGGCCGCTGAAGGAGGGGGTGGGCTGGGCGGCGGTGGGGTTGTTGAGGTTTTCCTGGAGCTGTTCGCCGACGCTGGGCCACTGGGCGGAGTAGTTTTGGGCGGTTTGGACGACGGCGGCATAGTTATCGAAGAACATGCCGAAGGAGGAGCGGATGGCGGTGCGCTGGCCGAGGCGGTAGGCGAGTCCGACGCGGGGCTGCCAGTTGTCGTTGGTGTTGCGGTAGAGTTTGGCGTTGGGGGAGACTTCGACGTTGGCGGGGAGGCGGCCGCCGGGGACGCAGGGGGCCTTCTTCAGCTCTTCGCAGGAGCCGGGCTGTTTCTGGATGATGTAGACGCCGCGCTGGAGGTCGTAGCCGCCGGTGAAGATGTTGTCGTTGCCTTCCTGGCCGAGGGCGGGGATGAAGGTTTTGTCGTAGCGGAGGCCGATGTTGATGGTGAGGTTCTGGTTGACCTTCCACTGATCCTGGACGAAGAAGGCCATGTGGCCGCCGCGGCGGACGGTGGTGGCGCGGGAGCGGTAGCTGGCGGCGTCGGGGACGTTGAGGAGGAAGCTGGCGAGCTGGCTGCCGGTGTTGCCGGGGCTGAGGGGGTTGGCGGTTTGGAGGGGGCGGAAGGTGGCGCTGGCGTTGCGGGGGGAGCCGAAGAAGTCCATGTTGTTCCATTCGCCGCCGAATTTGATCTGGTGGCTGCCCTGGATTTTGGTGAGGGAGGATTTATATTGCCAGACGTCGGAGGGGCGGTTGAGGGAGAGGGATTCGGCGCCGCTGACCCAGCCGTCGATGTTGAGGGCGGGCATGAGGGTTTGGCCGTCGAGGAAGCTGCAGCAGAAGACGGAGTTGTAGCCGACGTTGCGGGCGAAGTCGGCGGGGAGGGAGCGGAAGCGGTTACCGCTGTTGTCGGTGTTTTCGAGGCGGCCGAATTGGGATTGGAGGACGGTGGAGGGGCTGAAGGTGTGGACCCAGCTGGTGCCGATGTTGAAGGCGTTGAACTCGCGGAAGCTGGCGAGGATGGGGCGGCCGCCGGAGGCGGTCTGGTCGAGCATGGAGTGGCTGAAGCGGAAGAAGACGTTGTCTTTGGGTCCGATGACGCGGTCGATGCGGAAGGAGTACTCTTCCTGATTTTGGCTGAAGGCGGAGGGGTCGATGGCGTTACGGTCGGCGGTGATGGGGGCGCCGCCGGCGGGGAAGGTGGTGCGGGCGTAGAGGAGGGTGCCGGGGTTGATGCGGCTGGCGGGGAGGATGTTGCCGGCGAAGGGATCGCGGACGAAGCCGGGGCCGTTGGGGTTGGCGCGGGTGGTGAAGGGGTCGAAGATCTGGCGGGATTCGTCGCTGAGGTTGCCGGTGAGGTTGGCGGCGGTGGGCACGCGGAAGAGGGCGTTGTTGGCGCGGCGGAAGCGCCAGCCCTGGTAGGAGCCGTGATAGAAGGTATTGTTGCGTCCGTTGAGGAGTTTGGGGATGAGGACGGGGCCGCCGACGGCGAAGCCGAACTGATTTTGGCGGAAGGGGGTGACTTCGGGGAGGAAAGTGTTGCGGGCGTCGAATTCGCTGTTGCGGAGGTACTCCCAGGCGGAGCCGTGGAGCTGGTTGGTGCCGCTCATGGTGGCGACGTTGACGACGCCGCCGAGGACGCCGCCGAATTCGGCCTGGTCGTTATGGCTTTGGACTTTGAATTCGGCGATGGCGTCGACGATGGGGTTGACGGCGGGGGTGGAGAGCATGAGGCCCTGGTTGGTGACGCCGTCGAGGGTCCAGAAGTTGGAGCGGTTGGTTTGCCCGTTGATGGCGGGGAAGATGAAGGCGCCGATGCCGGGGTGGGCGAAGCCGGAGCCGTTGTTTTGGGAGACGCTGACGGGGGCGACGCCGGGGGTGAGGGAGAGGAGCTGGGTGAAGTTGCGGCCGTTGAGGGGGAGGTCGACGACCTGCTGGCGGGCGACGACGGCGCCGACTTCGGAGGTGGAGGCCTGGACCTCGGCGCCGACGGCTTCGACGTTGATGGACTGGTCGACGGAGCCGACTTCCATGACGATGTCGAGGGTGGCGGTTTGGTTGACGGCGAGGGTGAAGGGGTTGAGTTTGTTGGTGCGGAAGCCGGCTTTGGTGACTTCGAGGGTGTACTGTCCGGGGAGGATATTGAGGAAGGCGTAGTAGCCGATTTCGTTGCTGGCGGTGCGGGCTTCGACGGCGGTGGCGGTGTTGCGGAGGATGAGGTTAACGGCGGGGATGACGCTGCCGGAGGAGTCGCGGAGGGTGCCGTTAATGGTGGCGGAGGAGCCTTGCGCGAAGAGCGCCGGGGCGCTGGAGAGGAGGAGAGCGGACGTTGCTAGCCAGAGTCGCATCATGAGGAGAACCAACCTTGTTTCAATATGACTACGAAGACTGGAATAGTATATTTCAACTAGACGACGGGCGCAATCGGGGGGGCGAGGCACGGGGGGCGGGGCGCTGGATGGTAGCGGAGCCGATGATGCCGTAGCTGAGCGATCCGAATGGCTGGTCCGGGCGGCCGAGCTGGTTGCGGCGTGGTTTCGGGGAACCGCGTACAAGGGACTCGCTACGGCCCGGCGGGATGGGCGAGTTCCTCGCCCGTTGGTGCCGTGCCTGCGCGGCCTGTGGGCTTTTTTAGGAGCATTTAGACGCGATGATGCAGGCGTACCCAAAGAAGGTCAATGGCGTGGTAAACAGTTTGTCGACACAACTGATCCGTGTTGATCCGCGCGCAGCGCCAGCTGAGACAGCGCTCTGGGCGGCGCCTCCCCGTTGCTGACCGGGGCTTCCCGGCGACGCTGTCTTGTTCTAGCACACGGTGTGTTTTGCTGGACCAAAGCCAGGTGAAGGCCGCCTTGTCGAGAGCCGGATGGGTCAGCTCCTCAGCAGGGATGGCTGGTTTGTTTGCGAGATTTGTATCCTCGGCGGTGTGGACCTTTCCGCCGAACAACAGGATTTTCGGCGGCTGGATTTCCGATCCAGCGGTCCAGATACAGTCGATCGAGTGGATCGTTGTGACGGACGGTTACTCTCCGCTTATCGCATCCGGTCGAGTTTTTAAGGCAATTCCGCCAGCCAGGCCTTGGCAAACACGACAGCCGCGTCCGTCGGCCCCTTGCCCAACCGGTAAAGGAACTTCGCCCCTTTCGGGGCGCGCTCGATTGCCGGATTCGTGAACACCTGACGCTCGCCCTTGGCCACCGTGGTGGCGGTGAAATTGACTTTCGCCGCCAGGGCAATGAACTGCGCAAGTCCGGCCTTGATCTTGCCCTTGGGGGAGTACTGGTTGTAGATAGCTTGCGACCCTTCCTTGGCCAACTGTTCGATGTCGAGCCCGTCCGTGGGGATGCCGGCGGCGAAAACCTTCGCTTCGGCGACTTTCCGGCGAAACTCTGCTTCGTTGTTTTGGGGCACCGCCAGCGCCGCTTCAAGCAGTGTCACTTTCGCTTGCGGGTCGGGCTTCTCGTTTGGCATGCGTTGCGCTTGGAATTTCGCTCCACGCAGATCCATTTCGACGCCTTTCCGGAGCGAATCGACGAACTCCTGGCGATAGACGTCATGCACTATGCGGGCCGTTTTGAGTCGGAGCATGGCTTTGGATTGCGCCGCCGCCGGCATCTTCGCAATTTCGGCTTTGTTGGGCATTTTGAGGCCGTAATCCTTGGCGCCATACTGGTTCGCGATGCTCTTGTCTTGGCTGGCCAGCAGTGAACCCGACATCACGATTGATTTTGTGGCCGCCAGCACCTGCTGGACCGCGGCAACTTTCGCCTGCTCGCTCATCGCCTTGTACAGCTCGACAGCCGGCTTCGGGATTCCAGGTGAAGAATTCTCACTGTCGCCACCGGAATTCATATTCAATTGGCTCAGGATGAAGTTTTCGATGTGGCGATTGTCTAATTTGAGATCGGCCAAGGTCGGTTGCAAGGCCATTGCGGCAAGAACAGATAGCACCGGCACAAGAACGATGGATGTCGAGAGGTTCAGACGCATGGTTATCCGGGAGAATATCACGCTTTTCTCATGCCCTCTCGACGTCTCATGCCCTCTCGACGTTGTAGCGCAGCTGTTGCAGCAGAGCCGGTGGGAGGCGCCGCGAGTGGCGGCGCCGCTGGCGGCGCACACGGGCTGGAACCTGCGGAACCCGAAGATTGGGGCGCCGGAGGAGTTGTTCCGCATGGTGGGAGCGTATTTTCCGTTTTCGCGAGAGACGGTGGTGCGACGGTATCCAAGCCGCGAGGTGTATCTCGAGAAGATCCGCGCGGCGGCGCGGCAGCTGATGGAGGGGCGGTATTTGCTGCCGGGTGATTTGCCGTCGCTCGAGGCGCTGTCGGCCAAGGAGTGGGAGTTCGTGAATCGCCGGTAGCCTTGGCTTTACGAGGGGTTTCGCGCAGGCGGCAGGTAGGAATTTACCAACGATGACGCCTCGGTGCGGTCAGCTTGGCGGCGGTTTTGCGGTAGGCGGTTTTGCTGTAGCATGACTTTGTGCCTAAACAGCTTACGGAACACTTTACGCTGCAAGAGATGGTAATTAGCCAGACGGCGGCGCGAATGGGGATTGACAATACCCCGACGCCGGAGATCCTAAAGAATCTGAGGATTATGGCGGCCAAGCTGGAGGAGATCCGGAGTTTGTTGGGGGTTCCGGTGTTGGTCAGCAGCGGATACCGTTGTCCGGCGCTCAACAAAGCGGTGGGGGGATCGAAGGGGAGTGCGCATATGTTGGGGCTGGCGGCGGATATTACGGCGCCGTCGTTCGGCACGGTGCTCCAGACCGCGCGAAAGATTGCGGCGTCGGGAATTGAGTATGACCAGTTGATCTATGAGTTCGACTCGTGGGTGCATATCGGGCTGAGTGGGGGAGCGCCGCGGCGGGAGAATCTGTCAATATTTCAGGGGACCGGTTATTTGAGGGGGCTGATGAGCAAGCCGCCGCAAACGTAGTGCGTGGTGCGGTCCCGGGCGATGTGGGGGAGCGGGGACGTTCCGGACCGGGTGGGTAAACGGCATACTGCCGCGAGCGAAAGCCCGCCTTGCTGGGGCCTTATGGTTGCAGAGCAATCCTGGCGAGGTAAATGGCGGTTTTGCCTTCGTGGGAGGAGTAGTAACTCATCCAGAGGAGTCCGTCGTGCCAGACGAAGCCGGGGTAACTGCTGTCTTTTCCGCTGGGCAGGGTAAGGACGGGCTCGTACGTTTGGGCCGTCATGCGGGCGAGGACGGTGACCGGATCCTTGAGCCCGGGTTGGCGGAAGTGGCGACCGCCGCCCCAGAGGGAGCCGTCCGGCAGGATGATGAAGTTGGGGCCGCCGACGAACAGCTTGGTGTCGGTCCACACCCAATCGCGGTAGGGCGGGCGGGCTTCGCCGAGCATCGCGGTATCCCCCTCGCCGATGCCGCGGCGCATCAGGACCACCATGGACCCGTCCGGGCGAAAGCGGATGGTGGCTTCGTCGCCTCCGGGGACGGCCAGTTCGCACACTTTTTCCCAGGTGATTCCGTCGCGACTGCGGACGAGGTCGACGCGGCGCGGGTTGCCCGGTTCGGGCTTGCCATAGGCTCCGTACTTGGCGATGCCCCAGCCCCAACCGTCGTGCCAGGTGGTGCGCCAGAGCCAGTCGCCCGGGCGGAGGACGCGGCGGGGGGGCGTCCAGGTTTTGCCGTCCTTTGAAAAGGCGACACGCGGCTGGCGGCCCTGGTATTGGGCATCGACGTAGACGGAGCCGCCCATGGTGAGCATGAGGAGACCTTGGGGGGTGATGGAGAGGTGGGGGTCCCGCAGGTCGATGCCGGACTCTTCGAGGAGGGCTTCCGAGCGCCAGCGCTGGCCGTCGGGGGAGGAGAGGAGGCGGATTTTGCCGTCGTCTTTTTTGAGGTCGCCGCCGGTGACGTGGCGGATTCCTTCGCGGAAGGTGGCGAACCAGCGGCCGTTGAAGCGGATGAGGTCGCCGAAGGCGCTGTGGGGGGCTTCGGCCCAGATGCGTTCGACGGAGAGGAGGCGGGGCGCGGCGGGGGCGAGCGGGGCGAGGAGGGAGAGGCCGAGGAGGAGGCGGAGGGGAAGCATGGCCGGAGTGTATTTCTGGCGGGGAGGGATTGTCAATTGTTCTTGCTGCCGGGGGGCTTGCTGGCGGGCTTTGCGGTGGCTGGATTGCCGGGGAGGGTTTCGGCGTCAGCCGGGTTCGGTTGGTTCCGCCCGGGATTGGAACCTGATGGGTTCGAAGATTGCGTTGATGCGGTTGGGTTTGACGCCGGCCGGGGAGATATCGACGCCATGGCCGCTGTTGAGGAGCGCCCGGGGGGTGATAGAATCTGGGATCAGACACGTAACTTCCCTCTCCCATGGCCTACGTCCCGCAAGCCGAGTTTGATATCTTCCTCAGCTACGCCTGGGCAGACGACCATACCGAATGGGTTACCGCGTTCGAGAAGGCCCTCGCCGAACGCCTGCATGTGCTGCTAGCCGAAAAGCCCGCGCTCTGGCGCGACATCCGGCAGCTATCCGGCGAGCAGGTCTTTCAGGATGAGATCAAGAAGAAGCTCGAGAGCTCCGCCGCTCTGCTCGCCGTCTTCTCTCCCACTTACTTCGCTTCCAAGTACTGCGAGGAGGAACGCACCTACTTCCAGCAGCAAGTCGCTGGCGGTCCCCGCATCGGCAATCGCCTGAAAACCCTGAAAGCGATCAAGCTCCCCGACGACCACGGGCTTCACAAAGAGCTATGGAAGGACGCTTACGGCTTTTCCTTCCATAGCGACCCAATCCCCCACGCCCGCGAGTATCAGCCCGGAGAGAGCGCCTTTTCTGACCGCATCGACGAACTCGCGCGCGGCGCCAAGGCGCTGCTTGAGCAGATGCGGAACACGTGCCTGTCGCTCTATCTCTCGGAAGGGGTGGCCCCGGCGCTGGCTCCCGCCTGGCGCGCCCTGCATAACGAACTCCCCACCCATGGCTTTCGTCTGCTGCCCGAGTTTCGGGCCACTGAATGGGATTTCGGCCCTGATGTCCTGCATCCGGCCATCGAGGAGTCCGCCCTGGCGGTGCACCTGCTGGCCCCGGTGTACAACGAATTCGCCGCCGCCCAACTGCGGCACTCGCTCCGCCGGGGCAAACCGGCGATTGTCTGGCTGCCACCCGGCGGCTCGGCGGATCGCAAGACCGAAGCCCTGCTGGCCGAAGCGATGGCCGCCCAAGCCCCCGCGACGCTGCTGCGCGACACCGAACTTTGGCAATTGAAGGAGACCGTCCTCGAAGCCGCCCGCGCGCAGGCGGCCCGCCTCGGCGCGCCGGCCGCGCCCGCGCGCTCCTCCCGCTCGGTCTACCTGATCTGCGACCGCACGGACCCCGGCGATACGGCCGAAGCGCTGGCGCTCGCCGAGCAGCTTCGCACGGTTGCGCGGGAGGTCCACCTGCCGGAGAGCGACCGCGACCCGGTGATCCTGGACCAGTTGCATCAGCAGCGGCTCGCCGAGTGCGACGCGATTCTTTTCTATCTCCGCCGCGCTCCGCGAGGGTTTTTTGACGAAAACTACGGCGACCTGGTGCGCTGCCTCCGCCGTCAGCGGGCGCAAAATCCCTACCGGGCGGTGGGCTTGGTGGTTCCCCCCGGCGCCTCCGCGCGGGCGGCCTCCTTTCCGCCTGACCTGGCGGTGTACGACTCGGTTGCGCCCTTCCTGGCCCAGCTCCGGGAGCCCGGCCGGTGACGCCGCCGCCCGTGGCGAACCCGTTTATCGGCATCCGCTCGTTTGAGCCGGCCGAATCGCATCTGTTTCACGGCCGCAAGCCGCACGTACAGCAGCTTCTTCGGGTGCTGGCCGCGCACCGGCTGGTGACGGTGACGGGCACTTCCGGCAGCGGCAAGTCCTCGCTGGTGAAGGCCGGTCTGCTGCCCGCCTTGCACCGGGGCTACCTGCGGGGCGCCACCACGCGTTGGCGCACCGCGGTGATGCGCCCGGGGCCCGCGCCGCTCCTGCGTCTGGCCGAAGCCCTCGGGGAAGCGCAGCCGGAAGCGGTGTCGGCCGGATCGCCCGCCGTGGTGGCCGAACGCCTCGGCGCGCACAGCGCCGCTCTTATCGACGAACTTCAACAGTCCACGCTGGCGGCCAACCGCGAAAACCTGCTGCTGGTGGTCGACCAGTTTGAGGAGATTTTCGCCGCGCCTGCGGACGAGGCCGCCGCTTTCGTGGCTCTGCTGCTGCGCGCCGCCGCCGACCTGGCGGTGCCACTGTACACGGTGCTGACGATGCGTTCGGAGTTTCTGGGGGAATCGCCGCGTTTTGCGGGCCTGGCGCAGGTGATGAGCGATGCGCAGTATCTGGTGCCGCGGCTGACCCGGGAGCAGTTGACCGAGGCGATTCGCGGGCCGCTGGATATGGCGGGCGTGGCGGTGGATGACGCGCTGGTGCAGCAGCTGCTCAACGACGCCGGCAACGACCCCGACCAACTCCCCGCGCTGCAGCACGCTCTCCAGCGCCTCTTCGGCGGCCTGGCGGCCGGGCAGCCCCTCTCGCTTGGTTTTTATAAGAAGCACCCGGAACTCGCCGTGGGCCGTTCGGTTCACACCCACGCCGAAGAGCTGGCGCGGGCGCTGGAGCCCGGCTTGCTGGCGGGCGTCTTTCGCGCGCTGACCCGGCGCGACGAAGGCGGGCGGGAGCTGCGGCGCCCGGCGCGCCGCAGCCACCTGTGCGCCGTGACCGGCGCGACGGCGGCGGAGGTGGACGCGATGGTTGCTTGCTTCGCCGGGCGCGACGACGCGCTGTTGACCTGCACGGACCAGCGGTCCGGCGATCCCTGGGTTGACATTACGCACGAGACGCTGATCCGGCAGTGGGACCGGCTGAAGGGTTGGGTGGCGGACGAGGCGGCCAGTGCGGGCTGGTTCCGCCGGCTGGTGCAGTCGGCGCGGCTGCAGCGCCGGGGTGAGGCCGGCCTTTGGCGGGACCCTGACGTGGCGACGGTGACGCAGTTGGCCGGGGGCTGGAACGAGGCGTGGGCGGAGCAGTATCTGCCAGCGCCTGCCTTTGCGGAAGCAAGGGAGTTTCTGGCCGCGAGCCGCCGGCAGATGGAGGCGGAAGCGGAGCAACAGCGGCGGCAGGCCGAAGAGCTGGAGGCGGGCCGGCAGCGGGAGCTTGCCGCGGCGAATGAACTCGCGGCTACGCGTGAGCGCGAACTCGCCACGGCTAACGATCTGGCGGCGGCCCGGCAGCGGGAGCTTGCGGCGGCGAATGAACTCGCGGCTACGCGTGAGCGCGAACTCGCAACGGCCAACGATCTGGCGGCGGCTCGCGAGCAGCAACTCAGCACGGCGAATGAACTGGCCAGCAACCTGGCCCGGCAGCGCCGGCGGCTCATCGGCTTTCTTGCCGCGCTGCTTGCGCTTACCGCCTGGCTCGTCTCCTTCGCTTTCCGCTGGCGCCAGGAGGAGCAGGACGTTGCTAAGCTCTTAGCGCAATTGCACCCGACCGATAGCAAAGCGGCGCGCGTGAATCCCAAGGACGTGCAGCTTTACGTGTATATCCCGCCGGGCGAGTTTACCATGGGCTGCTCTGCGGGCGATTCGGATTGCTTAAGCCATGAGAACCCGACTCACCCTGTCCGGATTACTCAGGGCTTCTGGCTCGGCCAGACCGAGGTCACCCAGGCGGCCTATCACAAGGTGACCGGCCAGGCCCCCAGCTTTTTCGAAGGCGACCAGCGGCCGGTGGAAAACGTCGACTGGTACCAAGCGGCTTCCTATTGCCAGGCCGTTGGCATGCGCCTCCCGACCGAGGCGGAGTGGGAGTACGCTGCCCGGGCCGGCAGTCCCGGTGCCCGCTACGGTGCTCTTGACGACGTGGCGTGGTACGACAAGAACAGTGGCAGGGAAACGAAACCGGTCGGCGGGAAAAAACCGAATGATTGGGGCCTCTACGACATGCTCGGCAACGTATGGGAGTGGACCGCCGATCCCTACGACGGGAATTCCTATCATAGTTCGCTGTCCACCGACCCGGCTGGCCCGGCCAGCGGAGATCGGAGAGTCTTGCGGGGCGGCTCCTGGATCGTCGATCCGGCGTTCGTCCGCGTGTCGTACCGTCTCAGGGGCGTGCCAACTTACCGGGGCTATACCGGCGGGTTCCGGTGTGCCGGGGAATTCCGTTAGGTGTCTCGGGTTTTGAGTTTTTCAAGGGGGGGCGCTGGGGGGATATCTCCCGCCTGGGTCGCTCGCAAGCTGAGGGCGGGCTTGGGCTGACGTTCGCCTGACGGCTACCGGAAACCCCGCACCCTGTTTGTATTCGGCGCTGGCGGCGTGGGGCCGGTCGCGCCCGGATCACGGCCCGGAAGCGGAGTTGGCACGCCCGGACCCTCCGTGAAGGATCCGGCTCCGGCCCACCGCCGGGCGGTTTCCCGCCCGGCGGCGCTCCGCATACCCGGCACAGCGGAACCCGATATTGTTGTTCCGGTTCGCTGGTTCGTTCCTGTTACGGTTCGACACGCGGACGTTCGCTGGTTTGTTGTTCCAGGAGCCGCCCCGCAAGAGTGCGGCCGTGCTCCGCGGGAACCAGTATAAGCTCGTCGAAGAGCTGTTGGCGGAGCCGCCAGGTGTTGCCCGCCGCGGCGTGGCCCAACCAGCCCTGGACTACCTGCCGGAACTCGCCGGCGTCGACCAGTCCGGCGTGGTATTGCTCCCGCAGATGGCGGAGGCGGCGGCGGATGCGGACTACGTTGCCCCGGGCGAGGCGCCGGCGCCCTGGAAACAGCCGCCAGCCGAGGAACGTGACGCCGTCCGCGCAGCGCCGCACCTGAAACTTTCCTTCGTGGACCCGCAGCCGCAGCTCCGCGCCCAGGAAGTCGCGGATCCGCCCGGCCGCGCGGAGCAACTCCTCGCGGCTGTCGCCAAACAGGAGAAAGTCATCGACGTAGCGGAGGTAGGCCCCCGGTCCTGGCTTTTCCTGGCGGTAGACATAGTGGTCGAGGGGATTGAGATAGACGTTGGCAAAGAACTGGGAGGTCTGGTTGCCAATCGGCAATCCCCGCCGGCGTTCGGCGGGGCTGAAGAGGTCGTCTCCGGCGAAGTACTCGACGGCGGGGGCGGGTTCGGGTTCCTGCCACCCGTCGAGGATGAGGCCGGCGAGGCGGAGGGTGGGTTCGCATTTGACGGCGCGCCGGAGCAGGGTTTGCAGAATGGCGTGATCGATGGAGGGGAAGTATCGGCGGACATCGCCCTTGAGCACGTATTGTCGCTGCGCGCAGCCGGCTTGGGCGACGGCGAGGGCGGCGTGCTGCCCTTTGCCCGCGCGGGAGGCGAAGGAGTAGGCGGAGAATCGCGGCTCCCAGACGGGCTCGAGCGCCCGGGTCAAGGCATGGTGGACGACGCGGTCCCGGAAGGGCGCCGCGGCGATGCAGCGTTCTTTGGGATCGTAGATGCGGAAGGTGCGATAGGCACCCGGCCGGTAGGAACCTTCGCGCAGCTCGCGCTGGAGGCGGCAGAGGTTTCCCTCCATCTCGTGCAGGAAGCGGGCGACGGCAGGGCTGCGGCGGCGCTTGCCGCGGGCCGCCAGGCGGACGCACTCGAGCAGATTGTCCCAGCGGGTGAGCGCGGTCCACAAGTCTCCCACGCGTTTCATTCGCGGGTGCTCCGGCGCCAGCCGCCGGTCATGCGGCCGATTTCGTCCAAGGCCTTGGCGGAGAACTCGTGGGCGTCGAGGGTGAGCAGGCGGAGATCCTTGGCGAGGCGGAGGAGGTAGCGGATGCGGTTGACCTCGCGTCCGGCGGCGAGCAGGGAGCCGGCGTTCCTGACCTGGTAGGTGGCATCGACGAGATGGAGGAGCAGATCGAGGGACGCCCGGACGAGATGCTCGCCGATGGCGTAGCGTTGCGACCGGGGAAACTTTTCGACCTTGGGAATCACCCACAGGGTCCACTCGTAGGCGCGCTGCACCACCATGGTGGGTTCGTTGTCTGGTTTGGCCATGTCGACTTTGCCTCCTCAAAAAATTTTTGCCGCGGGGGGGAAGGGTCCCCCCCGGGCGCCCCCCCTCAAAAACGCAAAACCCGAAACACTCAACTTAATTCCCCGGCACAGCGGAACCCGAAACTGCCGACCCGGTACGCCGGACCGTACCTGAAACGGACCGACACGCGGACGACCGCCGGCCTGCTGCCCCAGGAGCCGCCCCGCAAGACTCTCAAGTCTCCCGCTGGGGGCCCGGGCGGGTCCGTAGTCGGCGAGGTTTGGTAGTATTCCTCAGCGTAACGGTCGGCGGTCCACTCCCAAACGTTGCCCAGTAGGTCGGCGACGCCTTCGGGGCTGGCGCCGAGCGGATAGAGACCGACCGGGGTCGTCTCGCCGGCTTGCCCCGCGCCGCAAGCGTAGTTTGCCCGCGTACCCTCCAACGCTGGCCCCTCGCCCCACGGATAGCGAGCGCTGGCGGGGCCCCGCGCAACCCGCTCCCACTCTGCCTCGGTGGGCAGCCTGCCGCCGGCCCAG
Source organism: Bryobacteraceae bacterium CoA2 C42 (assembly GCA_019931245.1). GTDB lineage: Bacteria > Acidobacteriota > Terriglobia > Bryobacterales > Bryobacteraceae. The sequence continues at coordinate 3,116 of JAINDL010000054.1, read as the reverse complement.
GCGCAGTACGCCGCCGCCTCGAACCAACTGACGCCCACCACTGGCCGGCTGGGGCGCTGCTGCTGCGGATCCCACTCGTCAGGCTGGGTGAACTTCCCGAAGCCTCCCGCTGCCCAGTAGCTCTCTTCGCCGTATCCCCCGGCGGCGACGAACTCCGCGAACTCTTGCACCGTCACGGGATACCGCCGGATGCGGAAGGCCCGGAGAGTGACCTGGTGCACCGGCGATTCCTGCGGATAGGCCTCCGGATCATAGTTCTGCTTCCCGTGGTCGCTGCTCTGCGCCCCCATCCAAAAGGTTCCGGCCGGAATGGTGATCCAGTTTGCTGCCTCCTTTTCCGGCGCGAGACGCGGGTCTCCCGCGCGGGCCAAGGCATCGGCCGCTTCGATCCGGACCCGCAGCGGGATCTGCTCCGCGCCGGGGGAGAAGATGCCCAGGACGGCCTGGGTCACTTCGGCATAGCGGGGGGACTTGGGCTGGTAGCCCATGCGCTGCAGATCGGCCATCATGGCCCCCAGCAGGGCGACGCAGGGGGCCTGTTCCGGGAGGCCCGCGCCGGCCGGCAGGCTGTCCAGAATTCTTGTCGCCAATCCTTCCATCCGGTCCTCGCCCTGCTGCCGCAGCAGCCCGGCCAGCAGCCGCATGGTTTCGCGCCACTCCGGCCGGTAGAGGCGGCCGTTTTCCGTCACCACCGCAAAGAGATCGTCGTCCCCTTTGCTGGCAATCTCCCGCGCGGCGAGAAACTCCTGAAAACTGAGGTGCCAGAATTTCAGTTCCGTACCCGCCGGCGCGAGGATGCCCGACGCCTCCACCTCCTCATCGAGGCGATTGACGTTGGCTTCCGTCCCGCCGCCGAAGGCTTTGTCCAAGAACTCCGCCGCCCGCCAGCGGGATATCTGCACGGCCCGTCCGCCGGGCAGCGTTTGCAGGTGCAGCGCCAGACGGCGCAGCCGCTCGAGGCGCTGGACGGGCGTCAAGCTGTCGTCTTTGCGCCGGCTGGCTTCGGCCAGCCAATCGAGAATCGCGTCGTACAGCTCCACCCGGTGCTCGGGCAGCCGCCGGTTGTTGTGCTGCAGGACGGCGAGCGCCGTCAGCATGACCGGGTTGGCGGCCATCTCGCGGATCTCCGGGCGCAGGCGCAGGGCGTCGCGCAGATCCTGGGCAAACCCGGCCCTTTCGGCTTCCGGCAAGGCGAGGGCGCTCGAGAAGTGGTCGAGAAACGTTTCGGTCTGCGCGCTGGTCAACGCTCCCACGCGGAAGCTTTCGAAGTCGCGCAGGACGCTGTCGCCCTCGTAGCTTTGGGGGCGCGTGGTGACCAGGAAGTCACAGTGCGGGAAGGCCGACGTGGCCTGCTCGAAGATGCGGGCCAGGCGGGCGCGCAGCTGGTCGTCGAGCGCTTCGTCGAGTCCGTCGATCATGACGAGGCAGCCGCCGCCGGTGCGCTGCAGGCGGTGCTCGAAGAAGGCGTAGGTGAGGCCCCATTTGAATTCGACGCTTTGGTGCTCCAGGTAGCAGGGCAGCCAGTCCGGGGAGTTTGCCGGCTTGTTGTTGAGCGGGGCGGCGGCGAGATACCGGGCGAAGTCGCCAATGCGGATGAGGATGGGAAACCGGCGGTCCGCCGGCTCGAGAAAGGGCGGGGCGCCGGCGGGCCGGGTGCCGCGCAGTGCGCGGCACAGCTCGAGCGCCACGCGGCGCAGAAAGGTTGACTTGCCGGCGCCCGGTTCGCCGACGACCACGACGCGCCGGCGGCCGCGGAGGGTTTGTTCGAGCGGCACGGTCTCGGCTGGGGCGATGTCTCCGTTGTGTTTCCGGGCGCCGTGCTCCGCCATGGTGGTGGTGAGGGAGATGTAGATCTGATCGATGGGGAAGACGTAGGGGTTGGCGCTGGTGGCCTGCCGGATCTGTATGCGGATGTGCCGGGTTTGGTCTTCCCAATAGGCCAGGTAGGTCTCGTAATCGGCGGCGCCGGGCTGGGGCGTGTCTCCGCGTTGGGTGAGCCAGTTCGAGAGCGGCGGGGCGAGGGCCGCGCGGAAGGAGGCTGGGTCGCCGAAGCGGAGGGCGCCGGCGGCTATTAAAGTTTGCTGGAACGTGGTCAACGCCGCTTTGTCTTCCTGAATCTGCGCGAGCAAGCGGAGCGGGTCGGTGGACTCGAGGAGTTCGCGGGTCCGGTAATCCTCGGTCCACTTCTCGGGCCAGGCGAAGCTATCGTCGAGCAGCAGCGCAATCACCGGGCGGTTTTCCTGCTGCGCCTTTTCGTAAGCCGCGCGGACCTCGCGTTGGAAGCGCCGGGCGACGATCACCACCAGGAGATCGCCCGCGGCGTGCGCGGTCTCCGCCTCCGCGGGCAGCGACGTTGCCAATTCCAGGTTTTGCGCCAGTTGCCGGGCCTGCTCGCGGTAGGGCTCGAGATCGAAGACGGTGGAAGCAATGGCTACCGTGGGCCGGGGCCGCAGACGTTGCCGCACCGCGTCGATCAGACTCGCCGTTCGCTCCGCGGCGGGCGGCCACGGCGCCAGGCTCATCGCCTGCTCCTCGCCGAAGCCAAGCGGCAGCGGCGTATCATCGAGGCGCAGGAAGAACAGCCGAGCCCGCTGCGCTGCCCACCGGGCTTCGTCCCGGACAAACGTCGACAGCATCGAGTTCCGACTTACGCAAACCACCACGCAACCCGCCGTGGTTAGCTTCGCTTGAATTTCATCCCGCCAGATGTCGCCGGTCTGGATCTCCTGATCCCACCAGACCTCGATCTGGTGCTCCTCGATGGCGGCCTTGATCCGGGAGACTTTTTCTAAGTCCTCGCGCTTGTAAGAGAAAAAAACGAAACTCATCGCGACAAGGATTATCGCAAAGCCGCCCGGCTGATTCACTGAAGGCGAAGGCGTACCTTCCTGTGCAGGGCGTCCTGTGCAGGGCGCCGTTTTTTGAAGGCCGCGAGGACAAGTTCTCACTTACGCTGGCTCGCGGGCTGCTACCGCTCCTGCCCGGGCGCCCGGACTCTGTTTGCCTGCGCAAGGATTGGCGGATTACAGAGTTTCGCCTGGGGGTGAGCGTCCAGGAAGTTAGGTGGCTGCTCTCCGGTTACCGGGGCGATGCTGGCGATCTGTCCTACGGGGGCT
>JAINDL010000158.1 GCA_019931245.1 Bryobacteraceae bacterium CoA2 C42 | reverse complement strand
GCCGATGACGGTGGAGGCCGGCGAGCTGAACTACCGGGAGAACGACGATAAGGTCTATCTGAAACCGTGGTCCCGGCTGCAGCGCGCGACCATGACGCTGAACGCTGGCGCTGCCACGGTGACGCTCGATCGCGGCGAAATTCGTCTGGTGGAGGCCGCGCAGGCCAAAGGCGAGGACCGCACTCCAGGGCGTCAGCTCCTCTATAACGCCGCCCAGTTATGGCTCCACTTCGGCGCCAAAGGCGTCATGGAGTCGATTGCGGGTAAGCAGGGAGCACGGCTCGAAACGATTACGGCCTCGGGGCGTACGGTGGTGAACGCAACCAATGTGGACCTGGCGTTTGAGGCCCAAGGGGGCGACAGCATCCTCAAGAAAGCGATGGCGAACGGCAGCACGGTTGTCGAGTCGTATCCGGCGCCGCGGCAGGGCGTCGAACCGCCCTCGGACCGCGTGCTCCGCAGCGATCTCGTCGAGGTCACCATGCGGCCGGGCGGGGAGGAGATCGATCACCTCGAAACGCACAGCCCCGGGCAGATTGAGTTCCTGCCCAAGAGCCCGCGACAGCGCTACCGGCGGCTCGATGGCGAACGCTTCTCGATGGTCTACGGGGCGAATAATCAGCTCGAAAAGTTCCGGGCCACGCAGGTGAAGACGCTGACGCGCGCCTTGAAGAAGGGCGGCGCCGACCGGAAGACGAGCAGCCAGGATCTCCTGGCGCAGTTTGACCCGCAGACGGGCGAGGTGCGGACGCTCGAGCAGTGGACGGGCTTCCAGTTTGAAGAGGGCGACCGGCGGGCGCGCAGCGACCACGCGCGCCTGGAAAGCGCCTCCGAGCGGATCTCCCTGCAAGGCGCGGCCCGCCTGTGGGACCCCACCGGATCGACCGACGCCCTGCGGATCGAAATCGATCAGCGTACGGGCGATATGACGGCCGAGGGGAAAGTCACCTCGACTCGCCTGCCCGACGAAAAGAAGCCGAAGAAGCCGCAGGGTTCGCTGCTCGATGCCTCCGATACCGTGCAGGCGCGCGCCCACCGCATGCAGACCAAAGAAGACAACCAATGGATCCGGTACGATGGCGACGCGCTGCTCTGGCAGGGTCCGAACCGCGTCGAAGCCGATTCGATTCTGATCCAGCGCAAGCTGCAGCGCCTGGACGCCACCGGCAATGTGGTGAGCCAGTTCCGCGAGAAGACGAAGAATCTGTTCACGGTGGTGCGTGCGCCGCAGATGACCTACTGGGATGCCGACAAAAAAGCGCACTACATGGGCCACGCCAGGTTGAACCGGGGCAACCTGGTGGTCACCTCCCGGGAGCTGTTCGCCTGGTTTTCGCAGAAGGAAAACGACAATTCGCTCGAACGCGCCGAGGCCGTCGGCGATTCCGTGATTGTGCAAAGCGGGCCGGATGCGACCGGCAAGCCCCGCACGCGGCGCGGCACCTCGGAACGGTCCGACTACGATGTCGCCGCCGGCCGCGTGATCCTCTCGGGCGGGGCGCCGCAGATGTTCGATTCGCTCAAGGGCACCACGCGCGGCGAGCGGCTGACGTGGTTTTCAAGCGAAGACCGCCTGGTGGTCGATGGCTCTTTGAACCAACCCGCCGCAAGCCGTATCCTAAAGAAGCGGTAGCTTATGCGCTTACTGGAGACACGGGAGATTTCAAAGAGCTACCGGGGACGGAAGGTCGTCGATAACGTATCCGTATCGGTGCAGCAGGGCGAAGTGGTAGGCCTGCTCGGTCCCAACGGGGCGGGGAAAACCACCAGCTTCTACATGATTGTCGGTCTGATCAGTCCGGATTCGGGCCAAGTGCAGCTTGACCAGGACGACATCACGCATCTGCCGATGTACCAGCGCGCGCGGCGGGGCGTGAGCTATCTGCCGCAGGAGCCGTCGGTGTTCCGCAAGCTGACGGTGGAAGAGAATCTGATGGCGATCCTCGAAACGCTCTCGCTCGATGGGCGGCAGCGGCGCGAGCGCATGAATCGCCTGATTGAACAGTTGGGTCTTGAGACCGTCCGCCTCAACAAGGGCTACATGCTTTCGGGCGGAGAGCGGCGCCGGGTGGAGATCGCCCGGTCCCTGGTGATTGAACCCACGTTTCTGTTACTCGACGAACCATTTAGCGGGATCGACCCGATTCAGGTGCTCGAGATACAGCGGATTATCTTCGATTTGAAAAAGAGCGGGATTGGAATTTTGATTACCGATCACAACGTCCGGGAGACGCTGGCGACGGTGGACCGGGCTTATATCATCAACGGCGGAAAAATCTTCCGGACCGGGTCGCCGGAGGCGCTCGGCCGCGATCCCGAGGTCAAGCGGGTCTATCTCGGCGAAGGCTTCCAGTTCGAACTCGGTTTCCGGCCTTGAAGCAACGGCCAGACCTTTCCGTTCGAACCGGCAAGAGCGTAAGATAAGGCGTGCGGCGAGTCAAAGAGCCAATCCGTATTCCGCCCCAGTCCTCAGCGAAGCCTGTAGCGGAACCCGAGGCGTCGGCCGGGGTGCAGAGTGAGTTGGAAGCCGTCAAGGGGCAGCTCAAGGAGCTGACGCGCCGGGAGCGCGCCAGACAGCGCGAGATGACGGCCGCGCGGCGTAAACTGCGCGAGTTTGCGCAGGATCTGGAGTTTGCGCTGGCGCTCGAACGCCGCCGGGCCAGCGAGCTCGAGCAGGCTTACTATGACATGGTTCTGCGCCTCACCCGCGCTTCGACCTACAAAGACAACGAGACCGGCGGGCACATTCAACGAGTTAGTTTCTACGCGCGGATCCTCGCGCGGTCGCTCGGCTGGAGCGAGGTGGATCAGGAGCTGATCTTCCGCGCCGCGCCGATGCATGATGTGGGCAAGATCGCCATCCCCGACACGCTCATCCGGAAGCGCGGCCGTCTGGGCGCCGAGGACCGGCAGGTGATGGAGAGCCATACGCTGATTGGCGCGCAGTTGCTCGAAGGATCCAACTCGCGGCTGCTCGAAATGGCGCGCGACATTGCCGTAACGCACCACGAGCATTGGGATGGTACCGGGTACCCCCGCGGCCTCGCGGGGAATCAGATCCCCATTGCCGGCCGCATCGTCATGTTAGGCGATAACTACGATGCGCTCCGGAGCCGCCGTAGCTATAAACAGGGTTTCTCGCACGAAAAGGCCTGCCGCATTATTCTCGAAGGCGACGGCCGGACGCGCCCTGAGCACTTCGATCCCGAACTGCTCGCCATCTTCCGGACCATCCACCCGGAGTTCAACGGCATCTTCGAACAGTTTCAGCAGACCGAGCCGTTGGCCCTATAAGATCAGCCGCTGCTCGCCGTTGCGGCGCGTGATGCGTTCGCGGTCGAGCAGTTCGAGCAGGGGAATGGCGTACTTGCGCGATACCCCGGTCCACTCTTTGAATTCCCCCACCCCGAAGCTCTGGCCCTTCCGGGCGGCCAGCAGCGCCTTGAGCGCAGCGAGCGTCTCGACGTGATAAACCAGCTCCTCGCTCACTTTGACGAGGCGCCGCTCTTTGATCAGCATCTGCAGCAGCAGCCGGGCGCGGGAAGCCTCCACGCCGCACTGCGCCAGCACTTCGGTCAGGCTGGGGGTAGCCAGGCCGCCCTGCCGGAAGGCCTGCTCCATCTTTTCCCGCGCGGCTGTCTCGTCGCCCTGCAACTGCACCCGATGGCTGGCCAGCCGCACCACGTCCTGCGCGGCCACCAGCTTATTCGTCATGCCCAGCAGCGCGTCAAACAGCGCCGCGGGCGCCTGCGGCAGCACTTTGCCGCGCAGCTCCTCCCGGGGCATGCCCGCCTGCAGGGGGTTGGTCCGGTGAAAGGCGGCGAGGGTTTTCTCGGCCAGCGAAAGCCGCGTCTGCGCCCAACTTTGCGCAATGACGTGCGTGCCGCAAACCAGCAGGCCGCCGGGCAGCTCCGGCGCCACGCCCAGGCGGCGGCGTAGTTCGGCGCGGTCCAGGCCCGCCGGCGATTCGGTGACCAGCAGTTGCGCCGCCGCCGCCGGGCTCGCGCCGGCCAGCGTCCGCAGCCGGTCAGGGTGGGTGCGGCGCGGGGGATCGATCTCGCCCACAGTGGCGCCGCCGATGGTCACCACCGGGGAAAACTGCCGGAGAATACAGCGATCGCCGGGCAGCAGCAGCAGGCCCTCCCGGAGCCGGAGCCGGACCCAGGCGCTTTCGCCCGGCTGCAGCGACGCGCCGTCGAGCAGCCGCATCTCGGCGATGGTCTCCGCCGTGCCGGCGTGCAGGTGGACCAGCGTGCGTAGCTTCAGCGCTCTCGCCGTGGGCAGCAGCTGCAGACGCGCATCGACCACCCGGACGGGCGAAAACCATCCCGGCTCGCTCAGCACCATACCCCGTTCGATCTGGCTGTGCTCAATGCCCGCCAGATTCACCGCCGTCCGCTGCCCCGCCACGGCCCGCGTCGCCGCTTTCCCATGCACCTGCAGTCCGCGGATCCGGAGCCGGCGCCCGGTGGGGTAAAGCTCCACCTCCTGCTCCACTTGGAGCCGTCCGGCCATCAGCGTTCCGGTGACCACCGTGCCGAAGCCCTTCATGGCGAAAGCGCGGTCGATGGGCAGCCGCGGCGCCGCTTCCGCGCTCCGCGGCCGCAGCGCCGGGGCGAGCCGGCGCAGCTCCCGGAGCAACTCCTCGATGCCCTGCCCCGTCTTCGCACTCACCGCCACCACCGGGGCGCCCTCTAAAAACGACCCCGCCACAAACTCCTCCACCTCCATCCGCACCAACTCCAACCATTCGGCGTCCACCAGATCCGCCTTGGTCAGCACGACAATCCCCTGCTCGATACCCAGCAGACGGCAGATATCGAAGTGCTCCCGGGTCTGCGGCTTAATCCCCTCGTCGGCGCCGATGACCAGCAAGACAATATCGATGCCGCACGCCCCGGCCAGCATCGTCCGCACGAAACGCTCGTGCCCGGGGACGTCCACAAAGCCGGCGCGCAGGCCGTCGCTCAGGTCCAGGTGGGCAAAGCCCAGTTCAATCGAGATGCCGCGCCGCTTCTCCTCCTCGAGCCGGTCGGTGTCGATGCCCGTCAACCGCCGCACGAGCGACGTCTTGCCATGGTCGATATGCCCTGCTGTCCCGACGATAATTGATCTCATGCGCGTTATCCTTTTCATCGTCGCAGGTTGTGCTCTCGCTGTTGCGCAGGAGGGCGGACAGCCGCTGTTCAAGGGCGGCGTAACGGACGTGCAGGTCAGCACCCAGGTCCTTCTGAAAGACCGCGCCGTCGACTCCCTTACCCGCGAAGACTTTGAGGTCTTCGATAACCAGCAGCTCCGGCCCCTCGTCGATTTCAGCCGGGAGCGCACGCCGCTGACCCTGCTGCTGCTGCTCGACCTGAGCGGCAGCATGAACAAATACCTCGAACAAATGAACCGCGCCAGCGCCGCCGCCCTCGCGCAACTGCAGCCCGGCGATACGGTCGGTGTCATGGTCTTCAGCCGGGAGGCCCGGTCTACCCTTCCGTTTACCACCGACCGCGCCGCCGCCGTCCAGGGCCTCCGCGACGCCGTCCGCGAAGGCGATCTCGGCAGCGGCACGCTGATCAACCCGGCCATTCTCGCCGCCGCCGCGCACCTCCGCGCCCAGGCCCCGCCCGGGGGCACCCGCGCCATCGTGATCGTGACGGACAACCTCGGCCTCAACTATCAGTCGCCCGACGCGGCCGCCGTCCGCGCGCTACACGACGCCAACACCGGCCTCCACGCCATCGTCGTGGGCCAGGGCCGCCGGCCGGCCGGTACGCGCAGCCGCTTCGCCAACCCTGATTTTTCGCCCGCTAACGTCTTTCACATCGCCGAGGAAACCGGCGGTGACGCCCTGCGGGCCGACCGTGTCGATGAAGTCTTCCCCCGCCTCATCGAACGGATCCGCCGCCGCTACCAGCTCGTTTACCGTGCACCGGAGGGCACCCCCGGCGAGTTCCGGGAGATTCGCGTGAGCCTCACCCCCGCGGCCCGCGTCCGCTTCCCCGGCGCCGAGGTCCGCTCCCGGCGCGGCTACTTCGTCCAGCAGCCCTAGCCCGGTGCCCATCGGGGGACAATGAGAAAATGGGGATTGCTGCTGATTTTGTTCTGATCGTGGTGGCCGGCCTGCTCGGCGCCCTTCTCGCCCGCGCCCTCAAGCTGCCCCTGCTGGTTGGCTACGTCGCCGCCGGGGTTGTCGTTGGCCCGCAGACGGGCGGACCCACGGTGGGTCAGGTGCGCGAGATTGAGCTGCTGGCAGAAATCGGGGCGGCCCTGCTGCTGTTCTCGCTGGGCCTCGAGGTCTCGCTGCGCGACCTGCAGCCGGTCCGGCGGGTGGCGCTGCTCGGCGGGGCGCTGCAGGTAGTTCTCACCATTGTGGCGGGCGCGACCGCGGGCACGGGTCTGTTTGGGATGGGGGCCGGGGAATCGGTTTGGTTCGGCGCCATGGTGGCGCTGTCGAGCACCATGGTGGTCGTCAAGACGCTGGCCGCGGGCGGGGTGACCTCTACGCTCGCCAGCCGGGTGATGATCGGGATCCTGGTCGTGCAGGACCTGTCGGTGATCCCCATGCTCATCGTCCTGCCGCAACTCCAGACGCCGGGCGCCATGCTGCCCAAGCTGGCGCAGTCCATCGCGCTGGCAGCCGTTTCGCTCGCGCTGGTCGTGCTTCTCGGCACCCGCCTGCTGCCGCGGCTGCTGCGGCGGATTCTCGCCTGGGGCTCGCAGGAGCTGTTCCTGGTGGCAGTAGTGGCCACGGGTGTTGGGGTCGGCTACGCAGCGCACGCGGTAGGGTTTTCGTTCGCGCTCGGTGCCTTTGTCGCCGGCATCATCCTTAGCGAATCCGAGTTCAGCCATCAGGCGCTCAGCGATCTGGCCCCGCTCCGGGACATCTTCGGCCTGATCTTCTTCGTCACCGTCGGCATGCTGTTCGACCCCGCCTATGTCCTGCAAAACCCCGGCAGCATTGCCCTCGCCGTCACTCTGATTCTGCTGGGCAAGGCCATCATCCTGGGGGGCATCACCCGCCTGTTTGGCTACGTCAACATGGCCCCCTGGATTGTCGGCATGGGCCTGGCGCAAATCGGGGAGTTTTCGTTTGTGATCGCCCGCAGCGGCATCAGCTCCGGTTCAATCTCGAAGAGCACTTACGATCTGGCCCTGACCTGTACGGTGCTGACCATGGCGGTGTCCCCGCTGTTCGCCTCCGCGGCTATTCCGCTCGGCCGCTGGGCGCGCCGCCGTCGCAAGCCGGCGGCCCTCCCGGTCGCCGTCGCGCCCCCGCAGAGCTTCCTGGAAGACCATGTCATCGTAGCCGGCTACGGCCGCAGCGGGCGCGCGGCGGCGCGGGTGCTGCGCGCGGCCGGCGTTCCGGTCCTGATCGTAGAATTCAACTACCTGCTCTACCGGGACCTTGTGGCCGACGGGTTCCATGGCCTGTGGGGCGACATCACCACCGGCGAGATTCTGCACGCCGCCAACGCCGCCCGCGCGCGCGTCCTGCTGCTCACCATCCCGGATCACGGAACCATCTATCTGGCGCTCGAGCGGGCGCACCGGCTGCACCCATCGCTGGCCGTGGTCGTGCGCGCGACGCGCGAGGAGCACTTGGTGGAACTCCGCCGGCACGGCGTGGACACCGCCGTCCTGCCTGAGTTTGAAGGCGGCGTCGAGATGGTGCGCCAGGCGCTGCTGCGCTACCCGCAGGACGGCGAGGCCATGCGAGCGGCGATCAAACTACTACGGGACGAATACTATGGTCCGGCCGCGCTGTCCGCATGAGGAATCCGGTAAACTGAAAGAACGTGCCGTCGAGCCCGTTCATTCCTCAGTCACCGTGTCCGGTCTGCGGTCAGAAAGAGGCGATCGTCGCCTCCCGGCGCGACCGCCGTGGCGAGCCTCTCCTGACGGTCTGCTGTCCCCACTGCGGCCTGTTCCGCAACGATCCCCTGCCTACCTCCGACGAGCTGCGCCGCTTCCATGCGGCCGAGTACCGGGAAAGCTATAAGGGCGTCCGGACGCCCAAGGCGCGGAATCTCTATCGGTCGGCCCGGCTGGCGCGGCACCGGCTGGAGCAGATCGGCCGCCGCCTTCCGGCCCGCGCGCGGATTCTGGACGTTGGTTCCGGGTCGGGGGAATGGCTGGCCGCGCTTGCGGCGGCGGGCCATCAGGTCAGCGGCGTCGAACCGGATCCCCACTACGGCGAATACGCCCGCCAGCAGTACGGCGTGTCCGTCGAAACGGCGGGAATTCTGGATCTTGAGCGGCCTGAAGGCTCACTCGATGTCATTACGCTGTTTCACGTTCTCGAGCACCTGCCCGACCCATTGGCCGTGCTCGCGAAGTTTCGCGGTTGGCTGCGGCCCGGCGGGCTGCTGATTGTCGAGGTTCCCAATACGAACTGCGTCCACCAGAATCCGGCCGGCCGCTTTCACGCCGCCCACGTCATCGGATTCACGCGCGAAAGCCTGGACCATGCCCTGCGGGCGGGCGGTTGGGAGCGGATGGAGCTTTCTTTAGGAAGCCAGGAACGCAACCTGTTGGCGATCGCCCGCAAGCCGGCGGCGGAGTCGGCGCCTCCTCCCCCCGGGGCGCCCCCCCCGCCGCCCCTGCTGACCAGCCCGGCGACCCTCTGGCGCTACTATTTGCGCCCGGCCACCTATCTCCGCTTTCTCGCCCGCATGGCGCAATTCACCGCCGAGTGGCTGGCGGTGCGGCGGGGCGTGACGCCCCGCGCGGTCCTGGACCCCGCTCAGAATTCGAACCGCAAGACCAGCTGAATCTGCCTCGCGGTTCCACTCCCGATTGTCCTTCCCAGCGTGTTGAAGATCTGCCCGAAGTTCGGCGTACCGGCCACGGTATTCGGCTGCGCGAAGTTCGGCCGGTTGAACAGGTTGAACACCTCCGTGCGGAACTGCAGTTTCCTACCCTCGGCGATCCGGAAATCCTTGAGCAGGGATAGATCGGTCTGGAAGAAGCCGGGACCGTGGATCGGATGCCGCCCCGAGTTGCCAAAGCGGCCCTGCGGCGCCACCTGAAACGCCGCCGGATTCAGCCACAGGCTCGCGGTCGGATTCGGCAGATAGGGCGACACGCCGAGAACCCGGTCGGGCCTCTGGTTGGTCGCGTTATCGCTGCCCACCGTATTTCGCGGCTGCGTGACATTGAGAGCGATGCCGGAGCGCAGCATCGCCAGGCCGCTCAGCTTCCAGCCGCCCAGCCAGCGGTTGTTCCGGGCCCAGGGCAGGTCCCAGAGCGCGTTGAGCGTGGCGATGTGCCGCACATCGGTCGAGGACAAACCCTGTTCGCAGGCGAAACAGCGGAAGTCCTGCGGTTCGGTGGCGCCGACCACGGCATCGGTCACATTCCCCAACGCTTTGGCGTAGGTGTAGGCGAATCCCAGCAGCCATCCCTGCGCCATCTGGCGCCGCAGGTGAAGCTGCAGGCCGTGGTAGTCCGATTGGCCGTTGGCAAAATCGACGTTCACCCGGGAAAAGGCGGGAAACGCCCGCCGGCCGGTCTCCGGATTCAGCCAGTTCAGATTGACGCTGCGCCGCAGGTTCAGGCCCCGGTTGCCCACGTACGCCGTCTCGAGCGACAGCGATCCGGGCAAAGCCGTCAGCAGAGTAAAGTTCCACTGCTGGGCATAGAGATCCGGCTTGTCCCAGTTGAGACCGTTGGCCACCGGCAGCGCCGCCGTGCCGCGGGCGAGGAAGGGATCGAGCGGCCAGGCCAGGTCCGGGATCGACTGCCGCACCAGCTGGGAGTTGCCGGTGAGGGTGTTCTGGGCGATGTTGTTGCCAAAGCCCGGGGCAAACTGCTGGAAGAAGAGGCCATAGCCGGTCCGGATCGCCAGCCGCGGCCGCAGCTGCCAGGCGACGCCCAGGCGGGGCGCGAAGTTGTTCCGGTCCGCGCGGTACCAGGGCCCGCCGGGCGCGGAGAGCCGACCGGCGCGGGTGTCAAAGCTCTGCAGGCGGTCCTGGTTGTCGTGGTTCGGGGTGGTTACGTCGTAGCGAACGCCGTAGTCGATCGTGAGGCCGGGACGCACCTGCCAGTTATCCTGCACAAACAGGCCGACATGGGTCTGGCGAATCCCGTTGCCGAAGGTCCCCGCCGTGAGATTGGCGATGCCCAGGCGGTTGTTGATGAAATCCTGCAGAGAAAGGTAGGACAGGGAGATCACCGACGTGGTCCAGGAGTTGACCTGCGTCCGCCACAGCGTGGCGCCCGCCTTGATCGTATGGCTCCCGCGGACGTGCGAAAACGTGCCGCCGTACTGGAATACGTTGGCGTTGGAAAGATTCAGCCGGCGCGAACCGGGCACCACGGTCAGCCCGGCGACATTCACCTGCGGATACGGCGTCTCGCTGGACCCGTTGGTCATCGTCCGCTGCAAACCGGCCGTTAGCTCCAGCAGCGAAGCGGGCGAGACGATCCGCTGCCAGTTCAAAGCCACGTTCCGCGAGTGGGAGGGCACCTGTTGAAAGTCCGTCAAGCCGAGCGCGGAGGGAAGAATGGAGAACAGTGGCCCGTCCACCGTGGAGTTGTTCAGATTCACCCGGGCAAACAGCCGGTCGCGCGACGAGGCGTTGTGGTCAAGACGGATGCTGCCGGTATCTTCGTTGATCTTCACGCTCTCCGAGCGCGTGTAGTTATCCACCAGCGGATTGGCCGTCGGCGAGGTGCCGACTGGGAAATTCTCAAGCAGAAAGCGGAGATTCGGAGCGGTGCCCAGCGCCTGCTGCCGCATCAGCGCACTGGGGACGGTGCCGGTGCCCCGGGCGCCCAGGCGCTGCCGGGAGCCCTCGTAGTTGGTGAAAAAGAAGGTCCGGTCCCGCCAGATCCGGCCCCCCAGATTGCCGCCAAAATTGTTGTACCGGAACGGGTCCTTGAGCTGGTTGGCAGTGTTGAAGTAGTTGCGGGCATCGAGCGCCGAGTTGCGGAAGTACTCAAACAGGGCGCCGTGGTAGGCGTTGGTCCCGGCGCGGCTGGCCACGGTGATCACGGTGCCCGCCGCCCGGCCATACTCGGCGCGGTAGTTTGAGGTCTGGATGCGGAATTCGCTGAGTGAGTCGAGCGAGCCGGTCAACAGGCGGCCGCCTCGCTCAAAGCCGTTCGTCACCACCGGTTGATCGCCGCGCGAGGCGTCGATGCCGTCGATCGTGAAGTTGTTGTGGCTGGGATGCATTCCGTTGAAGGCGAGATCAGATAGCGACGCCGTGCGTCCAACCGCCCCCGGGGTCAACAGGGCAAAACGGGCGAAGTCGCGGCCATTGATGGGAAGCTCCACCAGCGGCCGGTTGGCCACCAGCGCCCCGGCCGCCTGTTGGGGATCGATGGTTGCCATCGTGGCCTGCACTTCCACCCGTTCGGTGACGCCCGCCACCTCCAGCTGCAGGTCGACCGCCAGCACAGCGCCGACCGTCAGGGTCAAACCAGTGACCGTGCGGGCCGCAAAGCCCGGCGCCTCGGCCGTCACCTGATAGCGGCCAATCGGCAGATCCGGGGCGGAGTAGCGTCCCAGACCATCGGCCCTTACCTCCCGCCGGAAGCCGCGCTCACTATCCTGCACGGTCACCCGCGCCCCGGGAATAGCCGCCTGCTTGGCATCTTGCACCTGGCCCGCCACCCGTCCGTTGCTTTGTCCAAAGGCGGCTGCCGCCGCGAGGAAGAAAAGTAGATTCCGCATGGCCGCTCCTATTGAATGCACCGGAAACCGGCATAATCAGTCTGCAGGTTCTCGCTTACCTTGAGCCGCGCCGAAGCGCGGACCTGCGAGCCGAAAAAGGTCCAGGATCCTCCGCGCAACACCCGCTTTTCCCCGTCGGCGGGGCCGGTGGGATCGGTGGCCGCGCCCGCCGCGTAGCTGTCGTGCCAGTCGGCCGTCCACTCCCAGACGTTCCCCAGCAGGTCGTACAACCCGAAGGCGTTCGGCGCCTTCGTGGCCGCGGCGTGGGGCTGATTCCCGTTCTTGCCCAGAATCACGTTGAACTGGCCACGTTGCTCCTGCGCAATCCGTTCGGTGTCAATCCGTTCGCGTCCGGCATTATCGCCGTACCAGGCCACCGCCTCCAACTCGCCGTAGCGGGGTGTCGTCGTACCCGCTCTGGTCGCGTACTCCCACTGCGCCTCGGTCGGCAGCCGCCCGCCGGACCACCGGCAGTAGGCCTGCGCATCGGCCCGCGAGACGCGGGTCATGGGCAGCGCCGCGTTCGCCCACTCGGGGTTGAACGCGGGGGCCTCCGCCGGCATCGCCCGCTCGGTTGCGGCCACGAACTTCCGGTAGGCTCCCACGGTCACCTCGGTCGTATTCATCCAGAAGCCGCGGGAGAGCGTCACCGTGTGTGCCGGACGCTCATCGGGCGTACACTGCGGATCCCCTTCCGAGCAGCCCATGCGAAAACTCCCGGCCGGAATCCACGCCAGCCGCAGGCCATCCTTGGCGTTCTCGCGAACCTGCCCAGGCTGGCCCGCCGGGGCCGGCGGCAGCGGAGGCTCCTCGGCGGCCGGCGCCGGCGCCGACCGCGAAACTGCCGGCGGGGCCGGATCCTTCTGGCCCAGGTTCGCTACCTTCGTCAATGTCGTGCCCGTCCGCACCAGCAGCGCGCCATCCATCGGAGTCACCGCATAGACGGTCGAATCCACCGTCAGGGCCGATTCTCCCAGCTTCTCCATCGTGTCCGCGTCCCGGAAGATATGGGTCACACCCTCGCCGGTAAAGAAGTAGACGCGGTCTCCCGCCGCAATCGCCGATGCCCAGGTCGTCGTGCCGAGACGCGTGGACCACAGGTCCTTGCCCGTCGCCAACTCCACGGCAAACAAGGCACCCACGGAGTTGACGAAATAAGCTCTCTTGGCCGTCAGCAGCGGGGAAGAGAAGGCGTTCGTGGCCGCCTTGGCCGTCCACAACGGCCGCTTCGGATCACTGAGCCGCAGCGCCCAGGTGCCTCCCTTGTTCTGCGACGGCACCACCGCGACTTCACCCTGCACCGTGACCGACGGAACCGCGCTGTCCCGCGAAAAGGTTCGCAGATCCTCCCACACCAGCGCGCCATTGGCCGGATCATACGCCGCCACCCCGCCGGACCGCTGAACCAACAGCAGAGGCTGCCCGGGCCGGTCCACCAGCACCGGCGTGTTCCAGCCGCCCTCTTTCGGAAACTCCACCCGCCACAACTTCTCGCCCGTCGCCTTACTCATGGCGACCAGATAAGACGGGCCGAAATGGTTGACATGGAGAAACAACCGGTCGCCGCCCTGCCGCAGAGAGCTGCCAAAATCATGGCCGTTCTCAATCTTGCCGTAGAGCTGATTCAGGTTCTGGCGCCAACGCAGCTCCCCGTCGTGGGTCAGGGCCATCACATCGCCCGAATCGAAGGCCACATAAACCCCGCGGGCGTCCACCGCCGGCGAAGACGCCGCACGCGCCACCCGGTCCCCCGTCTCCTGCGGACGCGAGGAAGCATAGCTCTGCCGCCAGATAACCTTCCCACTCCCGGCGTCGAGCGCCAGCACGTGCAACTTTTCTTTCTTGGGTCCTTCAATCGCCGTCAGAAAAATACGGCCGTTCCACTCAACCGGGGTCGACTGGCCAAAGCCGGGTAGGCCCACCTTCCACGACACGTTGTGGCGGTCCGACCAGCTGAGCGGAAGATTGCGGGCCGCGGTGATCGAATCACCCCGGCCCCGGAATCCCGTCCACTCTCCGCCGAGAGTCCCCGCGGCGGCAAGAAACACGAAACTGCGCAAAAGCATTCTTACATGATAAGTGGTTATCCATTATCATGTAAAGCCGCTTCTGCCACCACGCTTAGTCGTAATACTCCAGACCAAGGTGCGTGATCAACTCCTCGCCCTTCAGCCAGCGCAGCGTATTCTTCAACTTCATCAATTGGATGAAAACATCATGCTCCGGGTAGAGCCCGGGAGCCGTCATCGGCGCCTTGAAGTAGAAGCTCAACCACTCCTGAATCCCCTTCATGCCCGACCGTTGCGCGAGATCGAGAAACAGCACCAGGTCCAGCACCAGCGGTGCCGCCAGAATCGAGTCCCGGCACAGAAAGTCGATCTTGATCTGCATCGGATAGCCCAGCCAGCCGAAGATATCGATGTTGTCCCAACCCTCTTTCTCATCACCGCGCGGAGGATAGTAGTTGATCTTGACCGCATGGTAAAGATCCTTGTACAACTCCGGGTACAGACCCGGCTGCAGGATCTGATCGAGCACGCTCAACTTGGTCTCCTCCTTGGTCTTGAACGAACCCGGATCGTCCAGCACCTCGCCGTCCCGATTGCCCAGAATATTCGTCGAAAACCAGCCGGAACAACCCAGCATCCGGGCCTTCAAACCCGGCGCCAGCAGCGTCTTCATGTAGGTCTGGCCCGTCTTGAAATCCTTGCCGCACACCGGAACGTTGTTCTCGCGCGCCAGGTGGAGCAGGGCAGGGATGTCGTGCGTCAGATTGGGCGCGCCGTTGGCGAATGGCACACCGCTCTTGAGCGCGGCATAGGCGTAGACCTGGCTGGGCGCAATCGCCGCGTCGTTCTTCTTGAGGCCCTTCTCAAAGGCTTCGATCGTCTGGTGCACCGCCGCCGGGCGATGGAACACCTCCGTCGAACCGCACCAGATCATCACCAGCCGGTCGCAGCCGTTGGCTTTCTTGAAGGCCGCCATGTCCTCAATCAGCGCCTCGGCCTTGTCCCGCAGCGAGCCCTCCGTCTTCACGTTCGGCCCGTCAATCCGCTTGACGTAGCTCTTGTCAAACACCGCCTTCATGGGCTTCACTTTATTGAGGGCGGGCTTCAACTTGGTCAGCAGCTCCGGCTTCAACACCCCGGCGTGCACGGCCGCGTCGTAGGCCGTGTCCTCGAAGATGTCCCAGCCGCCGAAAACCAACTGATTCAGACCAGCCAGCGGCACAAAGTCCTGTATCTTGGGCGACCGGTTGTCGGTGCGCTTGCCGAGCCGGATGGTGCCCAACTGGGTGAGCGAACCGACCGGCGCGCCCAGATTCTTCTTGACGGCCTCGACGCCGGCCATGAAGGTGGTGGCCACCGCTCCCATGCCAGGTGTCAGGATGCCGAGTTTGCCCTTTGCAGGGGCGATTTTAGGATTCATAACGATCCCTCAGCGTAGTGGGCCGCGGCAACGCCGGACAAGACAACTCGCCTCAAATCGAGCCCTCTTCCCATCCTCGTGTATGTAATATCATCTTTTTAAAATCCTTCTGCATGCTTCAGCGGACTCTCGCCATCCCCCTTCACCGCGCGGCGCAGCAGGCCGCGCCCGTCCTCGTGCAAGGTCCACGCGGCGCCGGCAAGACCACCCTCCTCCGCCGCGAGTTCCCCGCCCACACCTATCTCCCCCTCGACGATCCCTCCCTCCGTACCCGCGCCCGCCAGGATCCGGCCGGCTTCCTCGCCCGCCTCCGCGGCCCCGCCCTGATCGACGATCTCCATCGCGCCCCGGAACTCGTCGCCCACCTCACCGGCCAACCCGGCACCTACCGCCTGATCCTCGCCAGCTCCCGCCGCCTGCATCTGCCCGTCACTACCCTCGAACTCCACCCCCCCACCCCGGCCGAACTCGAACGCCGCCCCGCCCTGTCCCTGGCCATGCTCGGCCGCTTCGTCCCCGCCGCCCCACCCGCCCCCGTCCCCCATCCGCCCTGGCCCAATCCCCGCTCCTTTCTCGACCACGACCTCGCCGCCCTCCTACGGGTCCACGACCGCGACCAGTTCGAACACTTCGCCCGCGCCGCCGCCAGCCGGTCTGCCCAAATCCTCGACCAGCAGGCGCTCGCCCGCGAATGCGGCATCGCGCATCGCACCGCCGTGCGGTGGCTCGCCGTCCTCGATCACTGTTTCGAAACGCTGCGTCTGCCGCCGGCGCCGCTCCCCTTTGGCCGCCGCCTCCATCGTGCGCCCAAGCTGCACTTCCACGCGAGCAACGCTTTTGAAAGCCGCGTCGTCACCACCCTCTACCGCAACGCCTGCCACGCCGGCCTGCCGCCGCAATTCTTTTATTGGAAGGATTCCAACGGCCTCGAAATCCCTCTGGTCGTGGTTGAGGAAGGCGCTTCTCCCCTGCCGGTCCTTCCCATCGCCGAGCCCCATCCGATGGCTGAGGCCCGCCTCCGCCGCTGGATGCAGCTCGCCCGCGCCGGCCAAGGGGCGCTCATCACCACCCGCCCGGGACCGTCCCGTCGCGGCGGCGTCCTCCGCTACGCCCTAAGCCAGCTGTAGCCGCCCTCAGCGCTGCAGCTCGCGGACATACTGCACCAGCAGCTTCACCTGCTCGGCTGTCACGCCCTTCTGCTCATAGGCATGCGCCGCGCTCTTCCGCTTCCCCCCGGCCGCAATCTCTTGCGTCAACTCCGCATCCGTCTTCTTCCGGACCTCCTCGGTGAGCAGACTCGTCCTCTTAATGGCCGCCCGCCCCTCTCCTTTCGCCCCGTGGCAGCTGGCGCACTTGGCGCGGTACAGTGCCGCCCCCGTCTCGCCCGCCAGCAGCCCGGGCAGCAACCCGGCCAGCATCAATCCCTGCGCTAATCGCATCTCCCCTCCTAGGCTCCTCGCGTCATGAGGGCGAAGAGCAGACATAGAAACAGAATCACGGCGCTCATTACCGCCACCGTCCGGTTGATCAGTAATCGCCGCACAGCTACACCATAACAAACCGTTCCGTGTGGATCCGGTCCACCGGAACCCCCAACTGCAGCAACATCGGCTCGACGGCATCCATCATCGCCTCCGGTCCGCAGACAAAATACTGGAAGCGCCGATACTGCGGCGGCAGATGGCGGCGCAACGCGTCCACCGTCAGGTACCCCCGCTCCCCGGTCCACTCTGCCGGCGGCTCCTCCAAAACCGGAACCACCCGCAGGTTCATGCTCCCCGCCAACTCGGCCAGCTGACCCTCAAACGCCATCCGGCTCCTCTGCGATGCCGCATAGAACAGAATTACCGGGCGAACATCCCCCCGCCGCGCCATCGTCGCGCAAATCGAAACCAGCGGACAGATTCCGGAGCCGCCCCCGATCAATACATAGCCCGGCCCCTGCTCCCGGTCCGCCGTAAAGACCCCATGCGGCCCATCCACCCACACCCGCCCCCCCGGCGCCAAACGCGGCACCACCTCGCCCGACCAGTCCCCTAAAGCCTTGATCGTAAACGCCACCTCCTGCCCCGCCTCATCCCCCGCCGCCGACGACATCGAAATCGGGTGCCGGTCCCCGTGAAACGGGGTCCCGCCCGTGTTCAACCACGCAAACTGGCCGGGCTCAAACAAAAACCCGGCGTGCCCAACGGGCCGCAGCACCAAGGTATGCGTGTCCCGGTTCTCGGCCCGGTTCTCCACAATCTCCCAGGGCCGGGACCATAGCCGCCACGGCCGCACGACTTTGAACCAGAACCGCAGCGCCGCCGCCCCTCCGCCATAAACCGTCAGTACCGCCAGCATCGGACGCTCCGCCGAAAAGCCGCTGAAAAGTACGATATGCGCTAACCCACCCGCAATGGTCACATCCGCCAACAAGCCGTGGGTAAACTGCCACCACTGGTAAGCCAGGCCGAGCCGCCGCCGCCCCAGCGACAACCCGGCCAGCAGCGCCAGCGCCACCAGCGCCGCCACTCCCCACCGCATCGCCCACGGCGTTTCGTCGACAAACGGATTGAGCCACGCCAGCGGATAGGTCCCCTGCATCACCAGCACCGCATGCAAAACCAGCAGCCCGCTACCCACCAGCCCCATCTGCCGGTGAAACTGCAGCAGGGCATCCTGGCCGAAGACACTCGCCACGGCTTGAATCTCAGAAACCAGCGCCAGCTCGAGAATCAGAATCGTCAGCCCCGCGAAACCGCAAGCCACCCCAAACTGCACCCCAAACGGCCGGCCGCCCATTGCCCCCGGCCAGATCGCGCCAACGCACAGCGGCAAGGCCACCAGCCCCAGATACAGGCCCAGCCAGAGCGCGCCGCGCGCCAACCGGTTCACGTGCGGCCCTCGGCTTCAGCAATCACCGCCGCTGTACGAATCGCCGTGTCCGGGTTCAGCGAAATCGAGCTGATCCCGATCGACACCAGCCACGCCGCGAAGTCTGGATAGTCCGACGGCGCCTGCCCGCAAATCCCGATCGGTTTGCCGGCCCGCCGCGCCGCCTCCACCGCCTGCTGGATCATCGCCTTCACGGCGCCGTTTCGTTCATCGAACAGATGGGCCACCGTACCCGAGTCCCGATCGATTCCCAGCACCAGCTGCGTCAGATCGTTCGAACCGATCGAGTACCCGTCAAACAGGCGGAGAAACTCGTCTGCGAGCACCACGTTGGCGGGAATCTCGCACATCACATACACCTCCAGGCCGTCCTCTCCCTGCCGCAGCCCATGGTTGGCCATCACGCCGAGCACCTTTTCGGCCTCCTGCACCGTGCGGCAAAACGGAATCATCACCTTCAGGTTCGTTAAGCCCATCTCCTGCCGCACCCGCCGCAGCGCCGCGCACTCAAGAGCAAACCCATCGGCGTAGCGCGGGTCGTAGTAGCGCGAGGCGCCCCGGAAGCCAAGCATCGGGTTCTCCTCGGCCGGTTCGAACTCCTGTCCCCCCAGCAGCTGCGCGTATTCATTGGTCTTAAAATCGCTCGTTCTGACAATCACCGGCTTCGGATAGAACGCCGCGGCAATCCGGCCCACCCCTTCACTCAGCCGGCTGATGAAGTACTCGCGCGGATCCTCTCCCCCCAGCAGGCTCTCAATCTTCGCCGCTGCCGCCGCGTCCCGCAGCGCCGGATATCGCACCAGCGCCATCGGGTGCACCCCAATCGAATTGGTGATCACAAACTCAATCCGCGCCAGGCCTACCCCCGCATTCGGAATTGCCGACAGCCGGAACGCCTGCGCCGGATCCGCGACGTTCAACAGCACCTGCGTCCGCGTCGGCCCCTCAGTCACGACCGCCATCTCCTGCCTCTCAAACGGCACCAGCCCCGCGTAAACGTGACCCTCGGAACCCTCCGCGCAGCAGACCGTCACCTCCTCGCCATCCCGCAAAACACGGCTGGCGTCACCGGCTCCCACGATGCAAGGCAATCCCAGCTCCCGCGACACGATCGCCGCATGTGCCGTCCGCCCGCCCTGATCGGTCACGATCGCCGCCAGCCGCTTCATCACCGGCTCCCAGTCCGGGTCGGTCATCTTGGTCACCAGCACATCACCCGGCCGGACCGCCCCCAGTTGCGCGGCCGTCTGCACCACCCGCACCCTCCCGGCGCCGATCCGGTCGCCTACCGCCTGCCCCGTGGCCAGCACCGCCCCGGGCTTCCCCGTCAGCCGGTAAACCTGCATGGTCGCCGCCCGGGCCTTGCTGGCGTGTACCGTCTCCGGCCGCGCCTGCAGAATAAACAGCTCGCCGGTAACTCCGTCCTTGGCCCATTCGATGTCCATCGGCTGCGGCCGCCCGAGCAGCTTCGAATAGTGCGCCTCAATCGTGCATCCCCACCGGGCCAACTGCAAAACATCCGCATCACCCAGGCAATAACGCCTCCGGTCCGGCTCCGGTGTCGCTTCGCTACGCGTCGACCGCGCCCCGCCCGCATAAACCAGCCGCACCTCTTTCGAGCCGCGCTGCCGGCTCACAATCGGCCGCCTACCCGCCACCAGTGTCGGCTTGAACACCACCCACTCATCCGGCGTCACCACCCCCTGCACGACATACTCACCCAAGCCGTAGGATCCTGTGACGTACACCACATCGCGAAAGCCGGACTCGGTGTCCAGAGTAAAAATAACCCCGGCACTGCCGACATCGCTCCGCACCATCGGCTGCACCCCCACCGACAGAGCCACCGCCAGCTGATCATATCCCCGCTTCGCCCGGTAGCTGATCGCCCGGTCTGTGAACAGCGACGCATAGCAGGCGTGCACCGCCTGCAGCAGTGCCTCCCGGCCCCGGACGTTCAAGAAGGTCTCCTGTTGTCCGGCAAACGAAGCCTCCGGAAGATCCTCCGCCGTCGCCGACGACCGGACCGCCAACTCCGGCTCCCGGCCCAGCCGCTCGCCCAGCCGCTCCCAGGCCCGCGTCACCGACGCCCGAATCTCACTCGGCAAGGGAGTAGAAAGTACCGCGTCCCGTGCCGCCGCCCCACAACGGCGCAGCCCCTCGACATCTTCAATGTCGAGATCGGCGAAAAGGGCGCGCAACCGCTCGCGCAACCCAAACTCCTCGAGCAGCAATCGGTAAGCCGCCGCAGTCGTCGCAAATCCGTCCAGCACGTTAACGCCCTGCACACGCAAAGCGTTGAACATCTGACCCAGCGAAGCGTTCTTGCCGCCGACCTGTGCCACATCGCCCAAATTAATCTCGGAAAAATCCAGCGTCCAGGCGGGAACCGATAACCCGCTCCCTGTTCCCGCTCCCTGTCGGACTTCGTTCATACAACCACCCTCCCTGCCAACAAAACTATCCCATTTCTATGCAAAAACCTTTGCAAGCCCCGAATCTAAGCAAACTGCGGCCCAACTGGCCAGCCAACCCTCTTGCGGTCGACCTGTACTCGGCTCCCAACGCGAACCCTTCGTCGGCCGCCCGGCCCCTCGGTCAGGACCTCCGTCCCAAACAACAGCAACCAAAGTCCGAACCACAACAAAACCGAATCGCGCATCCGTCACCTCCCTATATTCGAAGGGTCCCAAAGCAATCCGTATGCCACGGGAAACCGGTCGTGACCCCGCCCCTAAAGCCCCACCCTCTCCCTAGCTGGGGCTTCTCGCCCACTCCCTCCCCCGAACCCACCCACACCGCCCCAATTACCCCCACCGCACCCCCAAGACAGCCCCCGGAACCGGTGCACTGCAAAAAAATCGCGTACATGCAAAAAAAAGATTGCCAAAGCGAACCCAGGCTGATAGTCTGGAGGAGTTGCAGTAACGAAATGCATCCTTCCGAGGATGACAGCAGCAAACAGGCGAGCGAAGGCCGCCACCCTCGAGGAACACCCCGGATCAGTCCAAAGCCGGAAAGTACCTCAGAAAGTTTACCAAGTTTTGGTAACCGGGAACTAGACTGATGCGCAAGCGTCGACCTAGCTCAGGGAGCCGAAAAGCCTTTCGAGGCCGGCGATGAGCGACTTTTTTTGACTCTTAAGTGGGTTTGAATCGGTTGCGGAGTTGCTCAG
>JAINDL010000208.1 GCA_019931245.1 Bryobacteraceae bacterium CoA2 C42 | reverse complement strand
TCGACGCAGTGCCAAAGATCACTTAACAGCCGAACATAGAGCGGCCAAGCCTCGTCGTATATACGGAACCGAAACGCTATCTTTCTGGCCAAGAATGACTTAAGTGGCTTTTTCGAAATTCTCGCGGGAAACTCCCGCTAGTCTCGTTCACGCGCGGGACGGCCCGGGCGCCGGTGCTGGAGAGGCTGGATCCGGCCGCGGTGGTGAGAGAGGTGCTTGTGCTTGAGGAGGCGACGGAGCGGATGACGAACGAGATTCCGGCCGGCTTTGCCGTGCGGGCAGACCACGAGTTTCTGGTCCGGGCGTTGGGTAATCTGATTCGTAACGCTCTGGCCTATGCCGGCTCTCATGGACCCATTCGCATCCTGGGCGGCCCGCACCTGGACCGCTTCCGGCTGATTGTGCAGGATACGGGCCCGGGGCTACCGGAAACCGACCTCGAATCTGTGTTCGCTCCGTTCTACCGACTGGACACCGTGCGCACGCCGGGGAGCGGCGGGGTGGGGTTGGGCCTGTCGATTGTGCGCAACTGTATTGCCTCTTGCGGCGGGTCGGTGCACTGCCGGAACCGGTCGGCGGGCGGCCTTGAAGTCGTGGTGGACCTGCCGTTGGCCGGGGCGCCGGAGGCGTATAGTAGAGAGCATGTGGCGGGCGGTACTGATTTTGCTGGCCGTGCCGGCGGCGGCCCAGGAGGCGGTGAAGATCCTGGAGAGCCGGTGCGCGGGTTGCCACAATGCGAAGACGAAACAAGGCGGGCTGGACCTGAGCTCCCGTGAGGGAGTGCTGCGCGGGGGCGGACGCGGCGTGGCCGTGGTGCCGGGCGATCCTGACGCGAGCCTGCTGTATCAGTTCGCCGCGCACCGGAAAGAGCCCGGCATGCCGCTGGGCGGCGCCAAGCTCAGCGAGGCGGAGTTGACCGCTCTGGCCGGATGGATCCGCGCGGGAGCACGCTTTACCGGGCAGATTGAGGCCAAGCCGCACTGGGCGTTTGCACCCGTGCGCCGGCCCGCCGTCCCCGGCGGCGCGGCCAACCCGATTGACGCCTTTCTGGGCGCTCCGGCCGAACCCGCCAACCGCTATACGCTGCTGCGCCGCGTTTCGCTGGACCTCACGGGCCTGCCGCCCACGCGCGAGGAGATTGACGCTTTTCTCGCCGACCGCTCGCCCACGGCCTGGGAGACGGTGGTGGACCGCCTGCTGGCAAGCCCGCGCTACGGCGAGCGCTGGGGCCGGCACTGGATGGACATCTGGCGTTACAGTGACTGGTACGGCTCCGGCAAGGAGGTCCGGAACAGTCAGCCGCATATCTGGCGCTGGCGCGACTGGATTATTGAGTCGCTGAACGCAAACAAGAGCTACGACCGCATGGTGCGCGAGATGCTCGCCGCCGACGAACTTGCCCCCGGCGACCGGAACGCGCTGCGCGCCACGGGCTTTTTAGTGCGGAACTGGTTTTTGTTCAACCGCAATTCCTGGCTGCAGGAGACGATTGAAGGCACGACGGCGGGGTTTCTGGGTTTGACGCTGAAGTGTGCGCGGTGCCACGACCATAAGTACGACCCGCTGTCGCAGGAGGATTACTACCGCTTCCGGGCGTTCTTTGAGCCGCACGACGTGCGGCTCGATCGCGTCGCGGGCGAGGCCGACCTGAGCAAGGACGGGCTGGCGCGGGTGTACGACGCCGCCCCGCGGCCGGACCTGGCCAACGCCGCCGGCACCTTTCTGCAACCGGCGATCTACGCCGACACCTTTCTGTTTGTGAAGGGCGACGAGAAGAGTCCCGACAAGGCGCGCCCGCTGACGCCGGCCACGCCGCCGGCGCTGGGGCCGGGTATTGGCGCGATCCGTCCGGTGGCTCTGCCGTTGACGGACTACTACCCCGACCTGCGGCCGGAGGTGCGGACGGCGTTGGTTGCGGCCGCCAAGGCGCGGGTGGAGGAGCTGGAGCGGGACCTGGCGAAGACCCGCGCACGGCGGGAGGCGGCCCGCAACGCGCAGCCGTGGGTGCGGCCGGCCGGGCCGGCGGTGGACTTTGAACGGCAGGTGAAGCCGCTGCTTGAAGCGCGGTGCGGCAGCTGCCACCAGGCCAGGAACCTGAAGAGCGGTTTCAACGTGGCGTCGGCGAAATCGGTGATGGCGGGTGGCAAGCGTTTTGGTGCCGCGGTGGAGGTGGGGCGGAGCGGGGAGAGCCCGCTGCTGAAGATGGTGCGTGGGGAGTTGCAGCCACGGATGCCGTTGAACGGTCCGCCGCTGGCGGCCGGGGAGATTGACCTGCTGGCGGCCTGGATTGATGGCCTGGAGCCGCCGGCGCCGGCGACCGTGGTGCGCGAGGCCGACGAGCGCCTGGCGGTGGGCGAGAAGGAGCTGGCGGCGGCGCGGGCCAACGTGGACGCTGTGGCGACCCGGGCGCAGGCCGAGGAGGCGAAATACGGCGGGGAGTCCGGGGCGGAGGCCCTGGGCCAGGCTGCACGGGCCGCCGAACGCCGCGCGGCCGCGCTGGCGGCCGAGGCCGAACTGCTGCGCGCGCAGCAGCGGCTGCAGGAGGCGCTGCGGGCCGAAAAGCTGGACGATACCAAGGTGGCCGCGGCCAAGCGGACGCTGGAGCAGGCCGTAGAGGCGTTGAACAAACCGGCGGAGGGGTACTCGCCGCTGGGGAACCTGTACCCGAAGAGTTCGACGGGGCGGCGGGCGGCCCTGGCGGAATGGATCACGCGGCGCGAGAATCCGCTGACGGCGCGGGTGGCCGTGAATCACATCTGGCTGCGGCACTTTGGGACGCCGCTCGTCGAGAGCGTGGCGGACTTCGGCCGGAACGGCAAGGCGCCGACGCAACCCGCGCTGCTCGACTGGCTGGCGGCGGAGTTCATGGAGTCCGGCTGGGATATGAAGCGCTTGCACCGGCTGTTGATGACGAGCCAGGCTTACCGGGGGCGGGCGACCAAGGCCCGGCGCCTGGAGGCCGAGGTGATCCGCGACTCGGTGCTGGCGGCGGCGGGGACGCTGGAGCTGACCATGGGCGGGCCGGAGCTTAACGAGGAGACGCAGGCGGATACGCCGCGGCGGAGCCTCTATTTCCGGGTGACGCCGGACGCGCAGCTGACTTTTTTGAAGGTTTTTGACGGGGTGGACCCGACGGCCTGCTTCGTGCGGCCGGAGAGCATTGTGCCGCAGCAGGCGCTGGCGCTGGCCAACAGCCGGCTGAGCCTGGAGAACGCGCGGCGGCTGGCGGACCGGCTGGCCGGGGCGGCCGATTTTACGGGCGAAGCGTTTTTGCGCGTGCTGAGCCGGCCACCCACGGCGGCGGAGCGAGAGCTGAGCCGCGAGTATCTGGAAGGCAACCCGGAGCGCCGGGCGCTGCTGATCCACGCATTGTTCAACCGCAATGAGTTTGTGACCATCCGATGAAACGGCGAACTTTTCTGGCAGATACGGGTATGGGGATGACGGGCCTGGCGCTGGGGGCGCTGGGGGCGCGGGGGGCGACGCACCACGCAGCGAAGGCCAAGCATGTGATCTGGATCTTTCTCGAGGGCGGACTCAGCCAGCTCGAGTCGTTTGATCCGAAGCCGGAGTTGAACAAGTGGGCCGGCAAGACGATTGCGGAGACGCCGCATAAGGGTGTGCTGGACGCGCCGTTTACCAAGCAGAACGTGGTGGAGTTCACGGCCAACGAGCGCAAGCTGATGACGACGGTGCTGCCGCTGCAGGTGGGCTACCGCCGGCACGGGCAGAGCGGGATGGAGATCAGCGACTGGTGGCCGCACGTGGCCGGGGTGGCGGATGAGCTGGCGGTGGTGCGGTCGGTGTGGACGACGGACAACGACCATGCGGCGCAACTGCAGTTTCACACGGGGCGGCATATCTTTCAGGGCTACTATCCGTCGATCGGGTCGTGGGTGCACTATGGGCTGGGCAGTCTGAACGAGAATCTGCCGGCGTTTGTGGTGCTGGGCCCGCCAACGCCGCCGCACCTGGGCGGGGCGGGAACCTACGGTGCTAACTACCTGGGCCCCCGGCACAGCGGGGTGCTGCTGGCGAGCGACCCGGAGCGGCCACTGGCCTACGCCGCGCCGGAGTTGGCAATGACGCGGGAGGAGCAGCAGCGGCAGTTCGAATTCATCGGGAAGCTGAACGCTCTTGACGCCGTGGAGTACCCGGAGGATAGCGGGGTGCGGGCCCGGATCAAGTCCTACGAACTGGCGTTTCGCATGCAGTCGGCGGTGCCGGAGGTTTTCCGGCACGCGGCGGAGACGGCCGAGACGCGGCGGCTATACGGGCTGGAACAGGAGAACACGCGGCACTTTGGGCAGGACCTGTTGACGGCGCGGCGGCTGGTGGAGCGGGGGGTGCGTTTTGTGCAGGTGTTTCATGGCTACCGGACGGACGGGAACGGGTGGGACTCGCATGCGGAGTTGAAGAAGAACCACGCGCGGCTGTGCGGGGAGGTGGACGGGCCGATTGCGGGGTTGATCCGGGATCTGAAGCAGCGGGGGATGCTGGATGAGACGCTGCTCGTGATTGGCACGGAGTTTGGCCGGACGCCGGGCGTGGAAGGGGCGCGGGAGGGCCGGGACCATCATCCGTTTGGCTTCAGCGTGGTGATGGCCGGTGGGGGGCTGAAGCGGGGCGTGGTGCACGGAGCGACGGACGAGATTGGCTTTCACGCCGTGGAACACCGGCACTATGTCACCGATATTCACGCCACGGTACTGCACCAGTTGGGGCTGGATTCGCGAAAGCTGGAGATTCCGGGGCACAAACGGCTGGAGATCGACCACGGAGCGCCGATTCGGGAGATTATGGCGTAGGCTATTGCGGAGGCAGTTCGAGGGGCAGGCGGCGGTAGCCGACGATCTTGGGGGCCCAATAGGGGGCGAGGGGGGCGCGCATGGTGCCCTGGCTCTAGGAGGCGTGGAAAAAGGACCGCTGATCGTGCAGGATGCCCACGTGTTTCAGATCGTCGAAAAAGACGAGGGTGCCGAAGGCGGGTTCGGTGGCGGGATCGGTGGCGAGGTAGAGCTTGCGGGCGGTGGTGCGCTTCAAGAAGATGCCGTTGTCGGTGAGCATGCGCCAGACGAAGCCGGAGCAATCGTAGCTTTTGTGTCCGGTGGCGCCCCAGACGTAGGGCCGGCCGAGGTTTTGCTCAAGCCAGGTGGAGAGGTTTTGCGCGAGGTCGTCCGGCAGGGCGGCGGCGAGCAGAAGGCAGGCGAGGAGTTTCATTTGATGGCGCTCCCGAGCAGGAGGCCGACGCCGATGAAGAGGCCGGCGAGGAAGACGGCGACGGCGAGGTTGCCCTTGCCGAGTTCCCGGGGGAAATCGAGCTCCGGGGTGATCCAATCGAAGAGCTTATAGATGGCGAAGAAGCCGACGATGCCGCAGGCGAGGGAGATAAGAATGCTAGCCCCAATACTGTTCATTTCAGGATTTCTGATCCGCATTGAGGGCTCGATTCGTTGGGTAGGCTGCCGCTTTCGAGGACGCAAGGGATAGTTGCTCATTTTGCGTTTTACGCCGCGTGCGTTGAGCCAGTTGCGGCTGAACACACACCGTTCCTGAAGAATCTCTCCCAGGACTGCCTCATGAACCGTCTTTTGCTGCCGAGGGGGAATCGCGGCGGAGCGAGCCATGCGGCGTTGGACCACGCGTACCGAATGAAGGAAGGACAAACGGTCAGGATCCTCCTCGGCCTGTAGCGCGGCTTCCTGCATCAACCCGCGCACCGCAAAATGCGCCATCAGCAAACCATAGAACTCCTGCTCGACGAGTTCCGGCGTCTTGCTTCGCAGTACGATCTGCGCCCCGCGAAGGTGAGGCTTGAGTTCATCGAACGCCGTCTGTCGGGTAAGGGATTGGCGCGGTGCTCGGCGGCCCGTTTCCAGCCCCTCCCCATAAGAACTGCTCGCGATGTTTTCCCTCAAGCAGCTCACCCCGTGAATTTAATCGAAAGGGTTATGAGTCCTGTTGACCGGCAGCCACTTTCACGTCCCTCTACCGGTTCCGGGAAGCGGCTGGATTTTCCAGTCCCAATACAGCCCCGGCACGTCGTAGGGGTATTCGTTACTCCATCGCCGCCAACCAACACCCGACTTTCGCCGCCGCTTCCGCCGCGTCAACAGAGTGCGGACTTTCATCTCGGCGTAGTCGCGAACCTCGCTAAACCTTGGCGCTCACCAAAAGTCCTGGACGCGTGGGGCGCGTCATGAGAGCTAGAAACCACTTGCGATGCCAGTCCAGCTTGCGGGAAAGATAGAAGTGGCGAAGGCATCGCAAGTTATGG
>JAINDL010000198.1 GCA_019931245.1 Bryobacteraceae bacterium CoA2 C42 | reverse complement strand
TTCAGCTTTCAGTTTGGTTCGTGCGCCGATCAGAAAGTGGGCGGCCAATTAGGGAGTACGCTGCCTGCCTATGAGAGCATGCTCAAGAAACATGGCCGCAAGGTTTTGTTTTCGATCATGAACGGCGACTGGGTTTACGAAGAGAAACGGGACTTTACCGTGGACGAGTGGAAGCGGCAGACGGGGCAGACGGAGACGCCGCGGATCGCGCGAATTGCGCCGGGGATTACCGGGGTTTGGGAGAACTTCAAGCTATACCTTGAACGGGGTAAGAACCTGGCGGCGTGGCACCGGGAGGTACCGGGTTACTTCACGCCGGATGACCATGAGATTCTGAACGACGTTTACGGGACCGGCACGGCGGGGATTCGGACGCAGGAGGCGGTGTTCCGCGACATCGCGCTGGAAGGCTGGTACCACTACATAGCCGGGAGTAATCCGCTGGCGACCCGGCAGGGGATCCACTTTGGGCAGGCGACGCTGCAGGGGAATCTGCTCACCGATCCCGCGGCTGACTTCACGCGGCTGAACCGGGCCGAGATCACCAATCTGCACGTGCACTGGGGTGGGCCGCGGGCCGGGGTGCCGCCGGGCCGGGGCCCTGCGCCGGCGGGGAACCCGAGCGCCGGGGTATACGAGATCGAGGCGGTAGTAGACCGGACGCGGCTGCGCGTCCGGCCCGGTTTTCCGGTGGACGGCGAATGCTCCTACTCGATCGGCCGGCACAACTACGGCAGTTTCCGCGTGGGTAACGCCGAGTTCTATCTGCTCGATACGCGCGGAATGCGCGACATGCACGATGTGGCCAATCCGTCCAAACCGGGGCTGTATATGCTCGGCAAGGCGCAGCACGAGTGGTTGAAAGCGTCGATGGCGCGCAGTGACGCCGATTTCTTCTTTATCGCCTCGACGGTGAATCTGATGATTCCGCACGTGGGCGCCCCGAACTCGATGGACCCGATTGCGGGCAAAGACGACGCCTGGACGGCGTTTCTCGCCGAACGGGAGGAGCTGATTCGGTTCTGGGAGGGCCTCGGCAAACCGGTGTTGGTGATGACGGGCGACCTGCATAACTCGTGGGCGATCAAGGTGACGGACCGTGTTTGGGAGTTTGCCTCCGGGCCGCATAACTCGCAGAATCATCCGCTGACGTCCGAAGGCGGGCGGCCCTATAACGGCGAGTTCGATTCGCGCGGCCGGAAGTGTGACATCCGCTGGTCGAGTTTCGTCCGGAACGATGTGCCGCCGGCGCTGCGCTGGCGGCCGATCTACGCCGTGGCGCAAGTGAACAACGTCTTCCGGAATCCGGGGCCGGATGGTCGCGAGCGGTGGGTGGCTTACAACAAACCGCACGTGGTGATTCAGTACTTTGACGGGGTGACGGGAGACCTTTTGTATGCGGAGCCGGTGCATGTCCGGTAGGCGCGCCTGGCTGCTGGCCGTAGCCGGGCTGGCGGCGTGCGGCAAGGCGCCCGAACCCGAAGAGGTGAAGCGGTATCCGTTGCGCGGGGTGGTGAAGGCGCTGCAGCCGGCCGACCGGATTGCCGTGGTGCATCACGAAACGATTCCGGGCTTTATGGAATCTATGACCATGGAATTCCCGGTGAAAAACCCGGAGGAGTTTGCCCGGCTGCGGGTGGGGCAGCAGATTCGCGCCACGCTGTGCCAGACCAGGAGCGGGCTGGAGTTCTGGCTCGAAGGCATTGTCGTCGAAAAGTAGGGTGGAAAAGTAGGGGATTCTCCGGGTATGCTTGTTCGGGGATTTAAAAATCAATTCAGGAGAGATTGCATGAAACGTTTGCTTGTAATGACGCTGCTGCTGGGCGTTAGCGCGATGTTTGCCGATGATCACGAAGCGTTTGAAGCTTCGATGAAGAGAGCCGGTAAGACGATGGGCCCGCTCAAGAAGGCTTTGGACGTGGACGGGTTTGCGGACGCCGCACCGGGCGCCGCGGCGCTGGTGGAGATCTACGACGTGACCGAGAAGTTCTGGAAGGCCAACGGCGCGGCGGACGCCATTGCCATGAGCGCGACCGGAAAGGCCGCCGCCGCCGACCTGTTGGCCGCGGTGAAGGCGTCGAACGGCGCGGGCGCCAAGGCAGCATTCGGTAAGCTGGCCGGCACCTGCAAAGGCTGCCACGAAGCGCACCGCGAGAAGCTGCCCGACGGCAAGTACAAGATCAAGTAAGCAGACAGCAGGAAAGAACAGCCGGGTGCCCCGGTGACCTGCCTCGTGCGTGCGGGTTACCGGGCGGCTTCCGGCTTCGTTGCGCCTTCGTCGACAATGCGACCGTCGAACAGGCGGATGTTCCGGCCGGCGTGGCGGGCGTAGCGGGGGTCGTGGGTGACCATGCAGATGGTGGCGCCGTCGCGATGCAGGTCGCTGAGCAGGCTCATAACCTGGTCGCCGTTTTGCGAGTCGAGATTTCCCGTCGGCTCGTCGGCCAGCAGGACGGTTGGCTGGCCCGCCAGCGCGCGCGCTACGGCAATGCGCTGCTGTTGTCCGCCGGATAGCTGGGCGGGGTAGTGCCTGATGCGGTGGAGCATCCCGACCCGTTCGAGCGCTTCCTGGGTGTACTTCTTGCGCTCGGCGCCGGACAGGCCGCGGTAGGTCAGCGGCAATTCGACGTTTTCATAGACCGTGAGATCGCCAATCAGGTTAAAGGCCTGAAAAATGAAGCCGATTTCGCGATTGCGGATCCGCGCCCGTTCGGCCGCGCCCAGCGACTGCACGGGGGTGCCGTTGAGCACGTAGGTCCCTCCGGAAGGCGAATCGAGCAGGCCCAGAATGGCGAGAAGCGTCGATTTGCCGCAGCCGGAGGGGCCGGAGATGGAGACGTACTCGCCCTGGTTGATTTCGAGATGGATGCCCGCGAGGGCATGGGTTTCCACCTCATCGGTGACGAAGACTTTGGTCACCGCATCGAGCCGCAGCAGCGCTGTCGACATGGTCTCTCGTCTCCCTTACTGCAGCCGCAGCCGTTGGTGAGCGTCATACTGCGACATATCCGACAGAATGACACGATCACCGGCCTGTAATCCATCGACGATTTCAATCGAGTTCACCGAAGCCCGGCCGAGTCTGACCGGTACGCGGAGGGCTTCCTTGCCGTCCGGGTTGATGCGGAACAGGGTGATCGTCGAGAAGGGTTGCCCGTAGACGGGCCGCCCCATCTGCAGCACATCGCTCAGACGTTCGAGTTCGACCGTCCCGTCCACGGAGAGATCCGGCCGGGCGCCGGCCGGCAGCGCCGAGGAGAGTTTGACATCGACCGTCACCGTGCCGTTCACGGCCGCCGGATCGATCCGGGAGACTACCCCCTCGAGGAGGCCGTTGCGGGTATCGATCGTCGCCGGCAGGCCCAGCGCGATCTCCTTCACCTGCGTCTCGGCGATCTTCAGTTCGGCCTTGAGCCTCGTGGGTTGGGCGATTTTGGCCAGGACCGACCCCGCCAGAATCCGCTGGCCCACCTCGACCGGCATCTGCTGGAGCACCCCGGCGGCGCCGGCCCGGACTTTGAGTTCCGCCACCTGCCGGCGCTTCAGCGCGAGGGCGGCCTTGAGCTTTTCCACCTGCACCTGCTGGGCGGCCAACTGCGCTTCGATGGACTCCCGGGAGATGTCGAGGCGCTGGCGTTCAATCCGGTAGCGACCTGCCAATTCGTCCGCCTTGGCCTTGGCCAGTTTCGATTCCAGGTCTGACTTCAGACCCATTCTGGTAAGCGCTTCGTCGCGCTCAGCCGTCAGGCGGGCCTGGCTCCACTCCGACTGCACGCGCGCCGTAGAGGCCTCCTGATCCAGGCGGCCCGATTCGAGTTTCACCCGCAGATCCTTGCCGTTGGCTTCGGCCTGCTTCAGTTGCCATTCGGCATCCACCGCCGCCAGTTCCAACTCCGGATTGGTCAATTCGAGCAGTATCGATCCGGCCTCGACCGCGGCCCCCGCGCGCCGATGGATCCGATGGACCTGCCCGTCGGTAAGCGCCGGTACAAACAAAACCTCTTCGGCTACCAGGGTCCCGATGCCGCGCACGTTGCGCACCAGGGGGCCGCGTTTGACGAGGCCGGGCCATAGCGTTGCCGCGTCCACCGCGAGCGCCGCCGGCTGCAGGCGGGACACCCCGAAGCTCACGGCGCCAAGCACGCCAAGGACCAACAACACCAGCGTTACCCGCGTGAGGCGCTTCGTCGACGAGACTCCGGAACGAGGAACATCCATAGGGCTTTCCGCCCGAAATGGTAGCAAGTCTTGTGCCAAGCCGTAAGGCTTGTGAATTCAATCCGTTGCGAAATTCTGAGTTTCGCCGGAGTGTTCGTTTCCGGGACGAGGCGGCGCGAAACGGGACGGTTCCGCGCGGCCTCGTCGAAGCAGAGCTACTTCGGGGTAACGTGGATCAGCGCGCCCGGGTTAGCGTCTTCAATCATCCACAGCGAACCATCCGGAGCCTGCGCGACGGCGCGGATCCGTTTGCCCACGTCCCAGCGTTCGACCGGCTTGGCGCCGCCCTTACCGTCGAACAGGATGCGGTTCAGCGAGTGGCTGCCCAGGCCGCTGATGAAGCCGCTGCCGTCCCATTGGGGGAACGTCTTCTTGCCGGTGTAGAACATCAGGTTTCCTGGAGCGATCACCGGAACCCAGTACAGGGTCGGCTTGGTGAACTCGGGCCGGGTGTCGTGGCTGGGGATGGGCACCTCGTTGTAGTTCATGCCGTAGGAGACTTCGGGCCAGCCATAGTTTTTGCCCTTTTCAACGAGGTTCAACTCATCGCCGCCGCGCGGACCGTGTTCGACCTCCCAGAGTTCGCCGGTGGGCGAGAAAGCGAGACCGTAGGGAGCGCGAAAGCCGCTGGCCCAGGTCTCCGAGGGGGTCATGTTAGGCCCGGGGAAGGTGTAGGTGCTGACGGTCGGGGCCGATTTGGCCAACTCGGTGTCGCGGGGCGGGTCGATCAGCGAGATGGTGCTCGCGCCGGTTTTCCCGTAGTTGGGGTTGCCCGGCGCGGGCTTGCCGTCGAGGGTCAGGCGGAGGATCTTGCCCACGGGTTGGTTGGGGTCCTGCGCGGGGGTCATGCGCTGACGGTCGCCCACCGCCATGTAGATAAATTGACCATCGGGGGAGAAGGCGATCTGGCCGCTGGCCTGGCCGCCCTTGCCGCGGGGCATCTGCCGCCAGATGACCTGGAGGTCGAGCAGGCGGGGGACGCGTCCGGCGTTCAGCTTGGCTTTGGCGAGCACCTGGCTGCCGCCGTATTCGCCGGGCTCGATGTAGGTGAGGTAGACCGTCTCGTCGGAAGCGTAGTGGGGGGAGAGAAAGACGCCGAGCATGCCATTCTGCCCCTGCCAGTAGACGGGCGGGGTGCCGCTGAGGGGAGCGATCTTTTCCCCCTTGGCCGAAACGAGCCAGATGGGTCCGATCTTTTCGGTGACCAGCATGCGGCCATCGGGCAGGAAGGCGATGCGCCAGGGCAGCGCAAAGCTGGATACCGTCGTCATTTGGAACGGCAGGGTGGGTTCGGGCTTTTGCGTGCCGACATTCACCTGGGCCCACGCCGTGGCACAGCCCAGAGCGAGCAGCAGAGCCGCGTTCGCCAATCTCATCGTGATTACTCCTTGCTTCACAAAATAGCAGTCCGCGGGGGAGTGCCGCAGCCCGGACCAACCGCGCCGCCCCCGGCGCCCGGGCCATACCCCTTTACTCCGGCGCGGCGGAATGATAAAAGTAACTCCATGAAATCGTTACTCCGGTCTATGCTCTTGTTTACTGCGCTGCTTTCCGGAATTTACGGCCAGGTAGAGCGCGCTTCAGTGGTTGGCACCATCACGGATAAGTCCGGCGCCGTCATGGCCGGCGTGGAAGTAACCGTCACCAATGCGGCAACCAATACCGTGCAGCGCCTGGTTACCGATGAAGCCGGCGTCTACTCGGCCGTGAATCTGATTCCCGGCGTATACACCGTGCAGGCGGCGAAATCCGGTTTCCGGAACATGATCTTCAAGGACTACACGCTGCAGGTTAGTCAGGCGGCCCGTCTCGACATGATCATGGAAGTGGGCGAGGTGAACCAGTCGGTGGAAGTCACCGGCGCGGCGCCCCTGCTCCAGACCGAAAACGCCAGCGTCGGCCAGGTGATTGCCAAAGAGGCCGTCCAATCCCTGCCCCTCAACGGCCGGAACTTCGTGCAACTCGCTATCCTGGCTCCCGGGGTCACGGGACTCGATTACGCCCAGTCCAACACCATCAATTCAGGGCGACGGCCGGATGAACTCCGCCCCGGCGGCACGGCGCTGGCGGCCAACGGCGCGCGGAGCACCTCCAATCAGGTGCTGATTGACGGCATCGATAACACCGAGATGATTTCGCAAACCTTCATCGTCCGCCCGGCGGTCGAAGGCATCCAGGAGTTTAAGGTGCTCACCAACAACGCCGGCGCCGAGTACGGCCGTTCCGCCGGCGCTGTCGTGGTGATCACCTCCAAGTCCGGCGGCAACGACTTCCACGGGTCGTTGTTTCACTTTCTACGGAACGAAGCGTTTGATGCCAGGAACTTCTTTGCCCGCACCGATGCTCCCAAGCCGCCCTTCAAGCTGAATCAGTACGGCGTAGCCCTGGGCGGGCCGGTTAAACGGAACAAGACCTTCTTTTTCGCCGACTACGAAGGCTACCGGGAGGTTTTCGGCGACACCCAACTCGTGACCGTTCCCACCACCGCCATGAAAACAGGCGACTTCCGGGGGGTCGCGGCCAACGGCATCTTCGATCCTCTCACCACCACCGCGAACCCCGCCGGCGGCGCCGCCATCCGCCAGCGCTTCCCCAATGACACCATTCCCGCCAGCCGCTTTGATCCCATCGGCGCCGCCATGGCGCAGCTCTGGCCCAATCCGCAGCGCCCCGGACTCATCAATAACTTCGTCGCCAATCCGGTGAAGAAGTCCAGCCTGCACCGGGCCGACGGCCGCCTCGATCACGTCTTCGACTCGAACAACACCGCGTTCTTCCGATACTCCATCGACAAGAGCCTGATTACGATGCCCGATACCTTCGATACCAACATCGGCGGCAACGAAGCCAGCTTCGCGGGCAACCTCGACGCCACCGGCCGCAACCTGGTGGGCGCCTACACGCGAGTCATGTCCCCGTCCACGGTCGGCGACTTCCGCTACGGCTACACGCAGTTCAACTCCTCGCTGATCCCGACCCAACTGTCCAATCCCATCTGGTCGCGCATACCCGGCCGCAACTCCGGCGACCCCCTCCAGCCCTCGGCTCCCATTGTCGGCACCGCCGGATACGCGGGCCTCGGCAACGCCCGCTCGACACCGCTCATCCGCGATCAGAAGATGCATGAGTTGATCGCCAATATCTCTACGCTCAAAGGCAAACACAACATCAAATATGGGATCGACCTGCGCCTTCGAACCACCGGCGAAACCGCTTCGCCTCCCGGAGAATCCGCCTTCGGCCGGTGGAACTTCGACCCCGCGTACTCCCGCAATCCCGCCGCCCCGGCCGGCACCGGCGACACCGTGGCCACCATGATCCTCGGCTATCCGCTCGCGCTCCGCCGCGATGTCTTCCTGCCCGGAACCGCGACGTTGAACACCAACGAGTGGAATCTCTACATTCGCGACGAATGGCGCGTCACCTCGAAGCTGACGCTCAACATCGGCCTGCACTACGAAGTCAATACTCCGTTCGTCGAAAGGAAAAACCAGTGGGTCAACTTCAATCCGGCCTCCGGCGCGCAACTGGTCGCCGGGGTCAGCGGCGTCTCGAACACCGGCAACATCAACACCGACTGGAAGGCCTGGGGACCGCGCTTGAGCTTCGCCTACCAGGTCGACAAAAAGACGGTAATCCGCGGCGGCTATGGCCTTTTCTATGAGCCGCAGGGGAACTTCAATACCTCCATTCGGCAGTTCCGCCAGCCCCCCTTCGGTTTTGTGATCAACATCCCGTTCAGCGGCAACGATGTACCCACGCGGCGCGCCGCTGACGGCTTCCCGATCACCACCCAGGTCCCCGACCTGACCCGCGGCCCCGCCTTCTATGCCCTGCGCGGCGTAACCCCCAACTACCGGAATGGGCAACTCCAGCAGTTCAATCTCAGCGCCCAGCGGGAGATCGCCAAAGACACCGTCGTTACCCTCGGCTTTGTCGGTTCAGCCGGCGCGCTGTTGAGCTGGCAGCGGAATCTGAATCAGCCCGACCCCGGCCCCGGCGGCATCGACGCCCGCCGGCCCTTCGCCCGGCAACTGCCCGGCGTCACGAATATCCAGTGGCTCGAGTCCTCGGCCAACTCGGCCTACACCTCCATGCAGCTGAACGTCGAAAAGCGCTACGCCAAGGGCCTCTACCTGCTGAGTAACTGGACCTGGGCGCATGGCCTCGATAACGTCGGCGGCGACGGCGGCGCCAACGGACCGGTGCCGCAGGACCCCGGCAACCGGCGGGCCGACTGGTCGAGTTCCAACTCCGATATCCGTCATCGCATCAACTTCGCCGCCTCCTACCTGCTTCCGTTCGGCGCCAACCTGCAAGGCCCGGCCAAGTTCGTTCTCCACGGCTGGGAGTTGGGTGGCTTGACCGTGATTCAAAGCGGCCTGCCCTTCACCGTTACCGTTCCCGGTTCGCCCTCGAACACCGGTTCGGGATCGCGCGCCAACGCGGTGGCGGGGGTCAGCCCCGAGGCAACGAATCGCAGCATTACCAGCTGGTTCAACCCCGCGGCGTTTTCGGTGCCTCCCGCCTTCACCTGGGGCAATCTCGGCCGGAACACGCTACGGGGGCCGGGCATCTGGAACCTCGACCTTTCGGCGGCCAAGAAGTTCAATTTCTCGGAGACCCGTCGCCTCGAGTTCCGCGCCGAATTCTTCAACTCGCTCAACCATCCGCAGTTCGGACTGCCCGGCTCCACCATCGGCGTGGGCGGCGTGGGTACAATCACCTCGACGCAGCGCGCCAACCGGCAGATCCAGTTCGCTCTCCGCTACGCCTTCTGACCATGAAAATCACCGACCTGCCAGCCTTCACCCTCCGCGAGCCCGGCTCCGGACGTGTTTATTCGTTGCTGAAAGCCTCCACGGACCAGGGGCTGACGGGTTGGGGAGAAAGCCTCCCGCTGGCCCCCGCCTCGCTGGCGCTGGCCCGTTCGGTGGCAGTGGGGCAGGAGCCCTCCCGCTATGACGTGCTCACCCGGCGGCTCTCCGGCGATCCCATCGCCGCCGCGGTGAACATGGCGCTCCTCGATCTCTACGGCCAGGAGGCCTAGGACCCCGTCTTTCAGTTGCTCGGCGGGCCTACCCGCTTCAAGGTTCGCGCCCTCACCACCCTGCCGCGCCCGCAGGACCGGGACGCTTTGCTGCGGCAGGGGCACCGCGCCTTTCTGGTACCGGTCACCCTGCCAGCCGCCATCACCTCCCGTCCCGCCCTCGTCGCCCAGCTTGCCGGCCTGTTCGCCGGGCTGCGGCAGGCTTCGGCGGAGAACGTCGATTTCGTTCCCGATGGGCAGGCGCTGCTGCCCTCCGCCGAAGCGGCTGATCTCGCCGGGGCACTCGAACCGTACCATCCCCTCTGGTGCGACCGCCCCACCCGGGAGCCCAACAACGAAGTACTGGCCCGGATTGCGGAGGAGTCCACCACCCCGCCCGGCTCGGGCCACGCCCTCAACGAGTTCGCCCCGGTGCAGAACTACCGCCGCGAGGGCATCTGTGACGGGCTGCGCCTGAGCATCAACCGGCTCGGCATTACCCCCCTCCGGCGGGCCGGTGGCCAGCGCCGCCGCACTACATCTGGCCGCCAGTCTGCCGAACTTGTTCATTCAGGAGGTCCCCGCGGTTTTGGACAACGCCGCACGCCAGTTCCGCGACGAACTCGCGGGCGCCCCCGTCGAATCGGTCAAGGACGGCTACTTCGCCCTTTCCCTGCAACCCGGCCTCGGCCTCAAGGTCAACGAATCGCTCGTCCGGAGACACGCTCAGTGAGACCCGTCAATCGTCGTGAATTCTTCTCGCTCAACGCTGGAATCGGCAGCGGATGCGCCCTGCTTCCCCAGGCCGCGCAGAACGATCCGCGCCGCGCCGCCGGGCCGCCCGGCGCGGCCGAACTCTTCCCCATGGGTTCGAATTTCCGCATCACCAACATCAAGACCTTTGGCGTTACCCTGCCCACACCCGAACAGGCCGACCGCCCGTATGTCTTCGTCAAAATCGAAACCAACCAGGGCGTCTACGGCTGGGGCGAAGGCAGGCTCGAAGGCAAAGCCGCCGCTACCATCCACTGCATCGAGGACTTCAAAGAGTTTCTGATCGGCGCCGACCCCATGCCGGTCGAGCACCACTGGCAGTCGAGGTACATCCATAGCTTCTATCGCGCCGGGCCCGTCATCGGCTCGGCGATTGCCGCCATCGATCAGGCCCCGTGGGATATCCGCGGCAAGATTCTCAAGCAGCCCGTCTATAAACTCCTCGGCGGCCCCTACGACCCGGCCGGTGTGCCCGGCTACTACCACGTCCGCGCCAACACGCCCGCCGAGATGCGCGAGGTGCGCGCCAAGGCCCGGCAGTTGGGCGTCACCGCCATCAAAGGCGGCATTCCCGGCTACTTCGAATGGATCGAAACCCATGCGGCGATTACGCGGGCCGTCAAGCATGTCGTGACGCTGCGCGTGAATCTCGGCGAAGAGATCGACACCGGCATCGACTTTCACGCCAAGACCTCTCCGGCCGTGGCCAGCATCCTCTGCCGCGAGTTGGAACCCTACAAGCTGCTGTTTATCGAAGAGCCGTGCCCGCCCGAAAACGTCAAGGCCATGCAGCGTATCGCCCTGCGGACCAAGGTGCCCATCGCTACCGGCGAAGGGTTGGTGGCCAGTTACAACTGCCGCGAACTGGTCGAACTCGGCATTGTCGATATCATCCATCGATATCATCCATCGATATCATCCAGACCGATATCAACCATTGCGGCGGCATTGCCAGCATCCATGTCGACGCCGCCATGCCGAACTTCCTCGTGCAGGAGATCCGCTCCGGCGTCGAATCCGGCGTCAAGGAGAAGATCTGGGAGGAGTGGTTCGGCTTCCCCGCCATGCGCCTGGTCAACGGCAAGTATCCCCTGCCCACCAAGCCAGGCCTCGGCTTCGATCTGGACGAAAAGCAGGTGGCCCGGTACCGGTTCGCAGGCACCCGTCCCATGGCCCGCGTCTTCCACCCGGACGGTTCCGTGGCGGCCTGGTAGCCCGCCGCCGGAAATGATCCTGCGCAAACAGCAGCGCCTCCGGCCGAAGCGGGAGGCGCTGCTGGTTGGGGTTGAGCAGTTGCCGGTCAAAAGCGCACAGGTCGAAGCGAGTCCGTTGTGCGCTTGTTCTTCAGAAATACAGCTTCAGGGCCGCCTGCATAATCCGCGGGTCCCTCGCGCTGGTAATGCGGCCGAAGGCCGCGTTCTGGAACGCCGCCACCGGGTTGCCGAAGTTAGGCTTGTTCATGGCGTTGAAGATCTCCCAGCGGAACTCAAGCTTACGCTTCTCCGCAAACTGGAAGCTCTTGAACGCGCCGGCGTCGAGGTTCACGAGGCCGGGTCCATACAGCAGATTCCGGCTCGAAGTCCCAAACGTGCCCAGCGCCGGCAGCGCGAAGGCGGCCGTATCAAAGTAGCGCTGGATCATCGCCCCGCGCGCCGCGCCATCGTAGATCTCCGGACTCCGGAGAATGTCGGCGCGGTCCCGGCCGATACCGGCCAGACTGCGGTCCACCCCCGCCGAAACGCTGAACGGCAGGCCACCCTGCAACGTCAGAATGCTGTTCAGCTGCCAGCCGGCAAACAGCACCTTCTTGATGCCGGTAGCCCCCTTGGCAAACGGAACGTCCCAAAGGATACTGTTGACCACGCGATGGCGGACGTCAAAATCACTGGGCCCTTTGTCCAGATTCTGCCGGAACGGGTTGGTCGACTGGTTGCCCGTGCCGGAGTTGCCGTCGTTCGACGCCAGGTCGAGCGACTTGGCCCACACGTAGCTGCCGAGTATCGAGAAGCCGCTCGCCAGCCGCCGGTTCCAGCTCAACTGGAACGAGTGGTAGGTGGAGTTGGCCGTCGACTGCGTCGAGCGGATCTCGCTGAAGCCCGGATAGAGCCGGCGCGCGTCAACGTTTCCGGTCGTAGACTGGCCGGGGACGAACACGGCGGGGTTGATGTTCTGGCCCACCATGAACTTGGTGCCCTTCGAGCCGATATAGGCAAAGGTAAATACCGTCTTGCCGAGCAGTTCGCGCTGGATGTTGAGATTCCACTGCTGCATGTAGCCGCTCGTGAAGTCCGGGTCCACCGAGTTGTGGGTGATGGGCAGGACGAACTGCCGCCGGGCGCGGTCCTCGGCCGTCACCGGCGGGACGTAGTTCCGCAGAATGTTCAACTGGCCGGGGTTGGCCGCGTAGGGGTCGCTCAGCTGCACTGTGAAGGTCCGCAGGCCGAACGAGAAGGGCTGGTTGATGGAGTTGGTGTTGAGGCCGACCAGGCGCAGGGTATCCCAGAAGACGCCGTAGCCGCCGCGGACGCTGGTTTTGCCATCGCCGAACGGATCCCAGGCGAAGCCGAAGCGGGGCGCGGGTTTGTTCCAGTCGTTGCCGACGATGCCGTTGGGGATGCCGGAGTCACCCGGGAAGAGCGCGCCGAGCGGGGCGAGCGGGTACATGCGGCTCTGCTGGCCAACGCGGAAAGCGCCCAGCTCCTGATTCTTCTCCTTCACCATCAGGAAGGGTTCCCAGCGGAGTCCGATGTTGAGAGTCAGACGGCGGTTGACGCGCCAGTCGTCCTGGAAGTAGAGAAACGGCGTCCACTTGTATTGATAGGCGCGGATGGGCGAGTTCTGATAGACGTCGTTGGCGGCGCCGAGGAAGAAGTCCGCGTAGCCGTAACCCTGGTTGCCGGTGCGCTGTCCGTTGACGCTGAACTGGGGATCTTTCTGGAAGAACTCCCGGCCGTTGCGGCGGATGCGGGACATTTCCCCACCGAATGTCATCGTGTGGCTGCCGCGCGTATACGTCATGTTGTCGATGACCTGGTAGTTCATCATGTAGCTGTTGAAGTTGGTGTCCACGCGCACGCCCAGACCGTTGGCGATCG
Source organism: Bryobacteraceae bacterium CoA2 C42 (assembly GCA_019931245.1). Classification (GTDB taxonomy): domain Bacteria; phylum Acidobacteriota; class Terriglobia; order Bryobacterales; family Bryobacteraceae. Next base: position 6,341 of record JAINDL010000198.1, on the reverse strand, counting down.
AGATCGACCAGTCGGTAGGCACCCCGGGCGGCGACAGCGAGACACAACTGCGGCAGCCGAGGGCGGCCCAGTCGAGGGCCGGTTCGGTGGTCAGCGGGGCGCGGACGAAGGTGTTGCGCGCCACCGTCGCCGTAAACGTATTCACCAGGTTCGGGGTGAAGACGTAGCTGTGGTTCAGTGTGGAGTTGTAGGTTACCCAGTTATTCTGCGAGTTGAACAGCAGCAGCCCGCTGTTCTGATTCCGGCGGAAGTCGTCAAAGAAGAAGCGGAAGCTGGTCTTCTGCTTGTCCGAGATCGAGTGGTCAAACTTGATGGTGACCTGGTCTTCTTCGGTGGGAAGTGAGACGTTGTAAGCAAAAATGTTGCCCGGGCTGTTGGGCAGCGGCATGAAGACGTCGGCGAAGCGACGGGCGACCGGATCGAGCCGCGAGGCGGGAATGATGGCGCCCGGGAAGGGAACGCCCTGCGGGTTCTGCGACGTCACCGTTTCCGGAGGAGCTACCGAGATAGGCGTGCCGCGAATGCTCGACGCGCTGAAGTTCCCCTGCCGTTCGAGCGCGGTGGGAACAATGATCGACGACGAAGTGGCGCCGAGCCGCTGGCGGGTACCCTCGTAAGCGAAAAAGAAAAACGATTTGTCCTTGCCGTTATACAGCTTCGGGATCACAATCGGACCGCCGAGCGTGCCGCCAAACTGGTTGCGGCGCAGCGGGTCCTTGCCGCGCGCAAAGAAGTTGCGGGTGTTGAGTTTGTCGTTCCGCAGGAAGTTGAACAGCACCCCGTGATACTCGTTGGTGCCGCTCTTGGTCACCATGTTGATCACGGCTCCGCCGTTGCGGCCGTTCACGGCGTTGTAGCCGTTCTGCAGGATGGAGAACTCCTGCAGCGTGTCCGGGTTCGGGAAGGCGGCGGGCAGGTTGTTGTAACCGTCCATGTTCAAGCCGCCATCAAGAGTGTAGGCGCTCGAGTTCGGGCGCGCGCCGTTGACGCTAAAGACAATGTTGGTGTTGAGCGCAATGCCGCTCGCCGCCGACCCCGTGCCCATCTGGATGGAGCCGGGCAGCAGGGCCTGGAGTTGCAGCGCGTTCCGCCCGTTCAAGGGCAGTTCGACGACGCGTCCGCTGTCGACCACCTCTTTGACTGTGCCGCTGAACGTATCTACCGTTGTAGCCGTGGCGGAGACGTCGAGAACCTGTTGCACCTCGCCAACCTGCATCGAAAAATCCTGCCGGGCGCGCTGGTTGACTTCAACAAGCAGCGCCTTCACCTGCGCTTTGCGGAAGCCGGAGGCTTCGACATCAATCGAGTAGGTGCCGGGGCGCAGAGTGGGGAAGATATAGTCGCCGCGTTCGTTGCTGAGCGCCGTATCGCGCGAACCGGTGCCTTCGAGCGTGACCGTTACTTTCGCGCCCACCATGGCCGCGCCGGAGCCGTCGGCCACGGTGCCGAAAATAGTTCCGGTGGCCGATTGACCAAACAAGCTGACTGTGCTGACCAAAAGCCCCAATAGTATGTGTTTCCCTGGAATCATGTCACCAACGGTATCATCGGTGGCGCACTGCGGCAAGGGGGTAGGCTCAGCAGCAGCTTAGTGCGGGAAGCTTCGGGGTGATGAGGAATCAGGAGCAAAAAAATCGCGGATTCCCGGCGAGGGAATCCGCGATTTCTGACCAACAGGGGAATCGTTAAAACACGAAACGCAGTCCGAATTGAATGTTGCGCGGATTACCGCCTTGTACAATCTGTCCGAACAGCGGGTTGGCCACGTCCGTCGTCGCGCCGCGCGCGTCAAGGGCGGGGGTGTTGGAGATGTTATAGAACTCGCCGCGAAACTGGAGATTGTAGCGTTCGCCAAACCGCGTGTTCTTGAGAAAAGAGACGTCAAAGTTCACCCGGCCGGGGCCGCGCAGACGCGGCTGGCTGACCGAGTCAGTCGGTAGGGTAAACGGAGCGGCCCGTTCAAAAGCCGTCGTATCGAACCAGCGGGTCAGCGACTGCTGGTCGCTCGGCAACACCGGATCCTTCAGCCGGTTGGCGCGGCCGTTCGTGGAGCTGAAATTGAACAGGCTGGTGGTGTCGGGCGCCGTGATCATCACCGGGCGGCCCTTCTGCAGCACGGTGATGCTCGAAACCTGCCACCCGCCGGCGATCTTCTGGACAACGGAGTTGGCGTCGTTGAGGAACTTACGGCCTTTGCCGAACGGCAGGTCGTAGAGGTAGCTCAGGACGAGCCGCTGCGGGATGTCGTTGGCCTCAATGCCCCGGTTGTAGCGGGCGTTGTAGAGGCTGTTGGACGGGCCGACGACCCAGGTGTTCGACTGCATCGTGTTGGCGATGGTCTTCGAACCCGTGAAGGAGGCCGACAGCGTCATGCCGTTCGAGTACTGCTTCTCCAGGCGCATGTACCAGCTCTGGTAGCTCAGGTCCCCGTACGGGTCGCGGAAGATGAGCAGGTCCAGGAACTGCGGATAGGGCCGGAGCGCCTGGCGCGCGGAGATGGTGGGGCCCGAGAGCGCACCGGTCCGGATTTTGCCGAAGAAAGGGTTCGGCACCGGCTGCAGCAACTGGCTGCCGAGCCGCATCAGCGATGGATCGTTCTGGTTGCGCTGGCGGTTCCAGTAGAGGTGGCTGGTCTTCGAGCCGACGTAGGCAACCTCAAACAGGGTGTTCGAACTGAGCATTCGCTGAATGGAGAACGACCAGTTGCCCATCGAAGCATTCGGACGGTAGCGCACATCGGCGCGGACGTTCTGGCCGGCGAAGTTGGTGTTGCGATCCGGCACGATGATGCCGCCGGCAAAGGGGTTGGACCAGGATCCGCCCACCGGCGGCGTCGAGGGCAGTGTATTCGGTTGGCCCAGGAAGAGGGCGTTCGAAAGGAAGCTGCCGTTGCCGAAGTCGGTGGCGGCGGCGTTGACGCCCAGGTACGAGGCGTAGAAGACGGCCGCGCCAGTGCGGATTACCGTCTTCGAATTCAACTGGTAGGCGATGCCGAGCCGCGGCGAGAAGTTCTTCCGGTTCGGATCGGACTGGTAGCCGCCGGGCTCGATCAGCTTGAAGGTGCCTTTCGTACCGGCCACCGGGTCGACCGCGTCGAAGTCGATGTACCCGATCTGGCCGAACTTCTCGGCGTACGGCGTCGTGTACTCATAGCGGAAGCCGAGGTTGAGCGTGAGCTTGTCGGTAACGCGCCAGTCGTCCTGGATGTAGGCGCCCCAGTAACGCTGGTAGAGAAACAGCGGACGCGTAATCGTAATGGCACCGTCCTGCGGAACGCCAAGCAGGAAACTGGCGAAGCCATGGCCGGAGTTGAGCGCCGTGACCGTGGGGTCGGGACCCTGCGAATAGACGCGGTCGAAAATGTACTGCCCGGCGGACTGCTGGGAGTTGAACGCGTTCAGTTTGATTAACTGATGGTCGGCCCCGGCCTTGATCTTGTGGCGCGTCTTGATGATGGTGGCGTGGTACTGAGCGTGCCACGTGTCTTGCGGGTTCAGGTTGCGTCCCACTCCGCCCAACTGGTCGAACTCGTTCGGCGCGGCGCCCGTGACGGCGAGGCCGGCGCCCTGGGCGTAGGTCTGGATGGACACCTGCGGGAACTGCTGGAAGAGAATGTTGCGGGTAACGGCGTTCGAAAAGCCAAGGGAGCCGACGTCGAAGCCTTCGCTTAAAGGCCGGGAGTCGAACTGGAGCCGGGTATAGGAGATGCGCCCTTCGCCGATCATCGTGGGGCTGAAGGTGGACGTCAGCGAAATCAACGCGCTGTTGGCCGGGTTCGAACTCAGCGAGCGCGGGGGGAAGGCGGGGTTGAGCGCGACCTGCGTGGACGACTTCAACTCACGGCCTCCGTAGCGGCCGTAGAGCCGGTGGCGGTCGCTGAGAATGTGGTCAATGCGGCCGAACCAGGAGTCGGAGTTGGTGATGGACTTGCCAACGCGGAAGTAGTTGTTGACAAGCGAGGCGCCTTCGCCGGGGCGGTTCGATTCGCCCCAGAAGGGGACCACCCGGGCCGAGATCGGATGGACACGCGTCGAAGGAATGCGATTGCCGGGGAAGGGATCGCGGATGAAGCCGCCGGTGGGGTTGGTCCGCGTCGTGGTGTAGTCGTAGATCGTGTTCAGCCGACCCGTGCGGTCAAAGGTCTGCGAGAAGTCGCCCTGCCGCTGCAGGGCAGTGGGCACCGTCAGCAGCGCCTGGTCGGGGCTGCCCTGGCGGGTGCCTTCGTAGATGGCGAACCAGAAGGTGCGGTCTTTGATGATCTTGCCGCCCGCGCCCGCGCCAAACTCGTTGCGCTGGAACAGCCCTTTCGGCACGCGGTTGCGGTTGTTCTGCCAGGAGTTGGCGTTGAGATGGTCATTGCGGAGGAACTCGTACGCCACCCCGTGCAACTGGTTGGTGCCGGACTTGGTGGCGACGTTGACGATGCCGCCCGCCGCGCGCCCGAACTCGGCCGAGTAGGTCGAAGTTTCGACTTTGAATTCGCCAACGGCTTCGAGCGGAACCGTGTACGCATTGCCGGACTCGGTGGTCCCCCGCGATTCGCCGCCGTCGATCAGTACGCCATTCTGCTGCGCGAGGCCGCCGTTGATCTGCGAGGTCGTCGAGACGCCGACGATGTCCTGGCCGGTGCCGCGCTGGCCGGAGGTGGGTAGCACGCCCGGCGCGGTGGCCGCGAGCGCGAGCGGGTTGCGGCCGAGCAGGGGAAGTTCCACCACGCGGCGCTGTTCGACCACCTTCCCGAGGCCGGAGGTCTGGGCTTCCAGTTGCACCGCCGTGGCGGTCACCTCGACGGCTTCGGTAACGGTACCGACTTCGAGCGTCACGGGAACCGTCGCCGTCAGGCCGACGGTAAGGCGCAGGGCGGCCACGCGGGCGGGCCGGAAACCCTGCTTGGTAATGTTGATCTCATACTCGCCCGGCTGCAGATTCGTGAGGTAGTAGAGTCCGGCGTTGTTGGTCGTGGACCGGGTGGTGACGTTCGTGGCGGTGTTGCGGATAGCGACGGCGGCATCCGGGATGGTGGCGCCGGAGGCATCGGTAATGGTTCCGGTAACGTTGGCGCGCTCGCCCTGAGCCAAAAGGCTGAGGGCCATCAGGGTCGAAAAGACAGTTCGTAGTGGAAATGAGATGAGGGTACGCATGCGGCTTCAGAATGGAGAGAGTGGGCTGGACGCGGGCCAAAGCAATGTTCGGCTTGGTTTCGTAACAGCGAGTTAACCGGCGTCGAGCTCCTACTATATATCGTGGCGGTGGACGAAGTGCAAACCGAACTCGGGCCATCCGGAGCAGTGCGCAAATCCGCTCCGCTGGATCGCCGCCCAGGTGGCGAGCGTGCGTCTGCCTGCCCGGAGATCCGCGAACGGCTGGCCGCATAAAAGCAAAGGGCGAGGCCGCTATGTGCCGCACTTTGTCGCCGACGCTACCCCGGCGACGCTGTCCGTGGTGGGGAACCTGATCGCTGGCGCCCGCTGACCCGGCGGGGAATACGCCGCCATCTCCAGCGTTGCGCCCGCAGCCGGTTCGCCTCCAACGGTGATAGACTGCCGGGCACCCAACGCTTGAGGACAACGTGAACCCCAACGGCACTCCGCACCCCCGCACCCCGTGGCATCTCTGGGCCGTCGGCGCCCTCGGACTCCTTTGGAACGCCTATGGCGCGATGGACTACTTTCTGTCGAAAACTCAGGGCGATGTCTATCTCCGAAGCGTTGGGATGAGCCAGGCCCAAATCGATCACTTCCACGCGATGCCGGCCTGGATGACCGCAGTTTGGGCCGTGGGTGTCTGGGGCGCTGTCCTGGGCACCGTCCTGCTGCTGTTCCGCCGCCGCCTCGCCGCTCCGGTCTTCCTCGCCTCCCTGCTGGCCTTCGTCATGAGTCTGGTCCACGCCCATGCCATCGATCCGCTGCCCGAGAGTAACAGCCCGGCGATGATGGGCATGCAGTCCGTTATCCTCGCCGGCTGCCTGCTCTTTGCCTGGTACGCGCAGGCGCAATCCAAGTCCGGCGTCTTGCGTTGAAACGATCCTCAGGAACATAGTGCTCGGGCGCTATGGCGCTCGATGCCGCCGTCCCCAAGCTTTATCAGAATCACGAGCGCACGGGCCGCAGCGAGTCCGTTGTGCGCGTGCGTCTCAAGAGCGCACAGGCCGCTTCGGCCGGGCACCAACGGGCGAGGAACCCGCCCATCCCGCCGGGCCGCAGCGAGTCCGTTGTGCGCGTGCTTCTCAAGAGCGCACAGGCCGCTTCGGCCGGGCACCAACGGGCGAGGAACCCGCCCATCCCGCCGGGCCGCAGCGAGTCCGTTGTGCGCGTGCTTCTCAAGAGCGCACAGGCCGCTTC
>JAINDL010000205.1 GCA_019931245.1 Bryobacteraceae bacterium CoA2 C42 | reverse complement strand
TCGACGCAGTGCCAAAGATCACTTAACAGCCGAACATAGAGCGGCCAAGCCTCGTCGTATATACGGAACCGAAACGCTATCTTTCTGGCCAAGAATGACTTAAGTGGCTTTTTCGAAATTCTCGCGGGAAACTCCCGCTAGATTGCAAAAAGTGACCGTACTTCGTCTACGGGTCGGTGGCGGGTGAGAAGGCTCGCCATTCGCTGGACACGTGGAACTACGACGAAGCCCGTGAACTGCTAGTTGCACGTGAGGCCGAAATCAAGAACCCGTCACCCAAGACGGAGCCGTTGAGCGTAGAAGAAGCTGTTACTCGGTTCACCAACGAATTGACGGCATCCAATCGCGCGCATCGAACTGTGCGTCGCTACCGGTATTCGCTGGAACGGCTCACTGAATTCCTTGGCTCCGTTGGCGTCAATCAAATCGCGGATGCCAAGGCAGATCACCTTGCGGCATGAAAGAATAAATGGACAATGCCAGCGGACGTTGGGCGGAAGAAGGAACAGGAACGGTTACGGACGTTCTTTCGATGGACCGGTATCGAACTGGCGGAGAAGATCAAGAAAGGGCAATTCAAATCTGGCAAACTGGGCGGCTCTGCGGCGACGATGCCGGAGATCTGGCGAGCCTGCCGGATCATGCGGCGATGTACGCCGTGTCTCCGGGCCAGTCCCTTGATCGTTTCTCCGGCGGCGTACTCGCGCCGGATCGTTTCGAATAGCTCGATCTTGGCTCTCCTTTCCATCCTGCCAAAACAGGCCTCGCAGGGTCTTGAGGGGGGCCAAATTGGATGATCAAAGTGGGCCAATTCTGAGCAGCGAAATCACACTTGAGGCCTTTCGGAACCTGTCAAGGGCGGACCAAAAGTTTCCCACTAGGGCGGAGTAAAAGGGGACCACTTCGGGCGAAGGAAAGGGACAAAACTCACGATATGGGGGCGGCCCTAGCGTAGCCCTGCGAGGCCGGAGGCCTAGCGATTAGGGCGGAGCGGAGGCCGCCCCCATATCGTCGGCCGAGCGAAAACGGCCTACTCGCCGCCGGGATCCTTCTTCCTTCGACTGCTTTTTAGCCGGTAGCTGTCGCCATTCATCTCCAGGATGTGCACGTGGTGGGTCAACCGATCCAGCAACGCCCCCGTCAGCCGTTCGGATCCCAGCGCTTCGGTCCATTCGGCAAATGGCAGGTTGCTGGTTACCAATGTGGAAGCGCGTTCGTAGCGTTGGCTAAAGACTTGAAACAGCATTTCCGCGCCGGTTTTCGATAACGGTACGAATCCCAGCTCATCCACGATCAGGAGTTCCTGGCGCGCCAGGATTCTCTGGTACCGTAGCAGGCGTTTCTCGTCTTTGGCTTCCATCAGTTCGTTAACGAGAGATGCCGGTTCCCTTCACGAGCACCTGCGAGCAGTTCCAACCGAGGACCCTCCGTGCCAAGCTGCCGAAGTCGTCCCCCTCAATCCGCTGCTGCTGATCCCCCATTCGCGACAGTAACGACACCCTCGCGCCTCCGCAAACGGCAGTCCACGCGGCGGACGGTGGCGCTGATGCGGAGCAGAAGTGGTTGACGGAACAGGATGGGGGCTAAACACAGGGGCTAAACCCAGGGGCTAAACCCAGGGGCTAATTCGCGGCAACTCCCGAGGAATTGTGAGGGCCGCGGCGCCACGCCACAGCTGGCCGAGTAATGCGTGGTCGCAAAGTGTTTGACCTCCCGCCCGGCAGGGCGGGAGGCGCTTGGAACAGCCGGAGAAAAACCGGTCAGCACCCGTTGCGGGTATTCACCGGTCGTTGCCGATCAGAACGTCAGCCGGAGGGCGAGCTGCATCTGGCGGTTGTCGGCTCGGGTGTCGGAGATGACGCCGTAGGTGGGCGCGCCCACCGTGGCACCGGGGATGCCCCAGAGCGGATGGTTGGGCAGGTTGAAGATCTCCCAGCGGAACTCGAGATCGCGCTTCTCGCTGAAGCGGAACTCCTTGAGCACCGAGAAATCCCAGTTGACGAGGCCCGGTCCGATGATCGTGTTGCGACCGGCGTTGCCGAAGCGGAAGCCGCTATCGGGCAGGCGGTTGACGAAGACGGAGGTATCGAACCAGCGGCGGGGGTCCTGGCTGCCGCGAGCCAGGTTCGGGTTGCGGCCGATATTATCGGGGTAGCACCCTCCGTCGCCGTTCTGCACCGCGCCGGAGCCGCAGGCGGGCGAGACCGGGAAGCCGGCGCTGAGCGTGATGATGGAACCGACCTGCCAGCCGCCGACCACGGCGTTCGCCGCCCGGCTGGCGCCGGAGAAGAACCTGGCGCCGCGGCCAAAGGGGAGTTCGTACATCAGCGAGTTGGTCAGGTTCGTCCGGAAGTCGAAGGCCGACAGGCCGCGCGAGGCCCGCTTGTTGAGCGGGTCGGAGATGCCGCCGTCGCCGAACTGAATGCGGTAAGAGCTCAGGTCGTCAATGGACTTTCCCCACGTGAACGAGCTCAGCAGATTGAAGCCGTACTTGGGCCGGTGCTGGAACTTGGCCTGCAGCGCGTGGTAGGAGGAGTGGTAGGCCCCTTCAATCCAGACGCCCGTGCCGTTGAAGATCGGGAAGGGGCGGCGGGGATTGATGGACCCGGGGCCGGGGCGCGCCGTGTTCATGGTTCCCGCGCCTTCGAGGTACATGCCGGCCGAGCCGAGATAGGAGGCTTCAATCGACATGTTCTGCTTGATCTGCTGCTGGATGCCGAACGACCACTGCGCGCTGCGCGGACGCGGCACGTCGTACTCGTGGCCGAAGAACAGGGAGGGGATGTTCGACGGGCTCGTTGAGAGCTGCGACCAGGTGAGGTTGGGAACCAGCGTGTTGGCGGTTTCGTTGCGGCGGACGGTGAAGGGCGGATGGCGCACGACCTCGAAATTCTTGTTCTGGATCTCCTGGACGTAGTAGATGCCGGCGCCGGTGCGGAGGACGGTGGTCGGGGTCAATTGATAGGTGATGCCGAGGCGCGGGGCCCAGCTGTCCATGCGGTTCTTCTGGATGCCGCGGCCGCGGGAGCCATCGCGGATGAAGGGGATCGACGAGGGCGGGTTACAGCAGTAGGGGCCGCCGGCGAAGGGGTCGCCTTTTCCGGCGCGGACGAAGGTGGGGAAGATGGAGTTGTCGTAGCGCATGTTGACGTTGATGATGGCGTCGAACTTATCTACCCACGGCGTGTAGTTCTCCCACCGCATGCCGGCGCTGATGTTCAACTTCCGGGTGACCTTCCAGTTGTCCTGGAAGTAGAAGGCGAAGTACCAGTTGCGATAGTTCGCCAGCGGAATGCCGGACTGCGACTCGGAGACCGAGAAGTTGCCCATCATCCAATCGGCGATGTTATGGGCCGGAACGATGGGCTGGCCGGGGATGCCGGCCGAGGCGTACTGTCCGTTGACGCTGAAGCGGCCGCGGGTGGTGACGCCGCCGAGTTGGTTGAAGCGGGTCCGCATGATCTCGCCGCCGAACTTCATGCTGTGCTTGCCTTTGGTGAGGGCGAAGTTATCGTTGGCCTGGATCATGGTGTCGTAGTTGATGAAAGGCGCGTCGGCCGAGTTACCGGTGAGGGTAAAGCCGCCGCCGAAGGTGACGTTCGGTACGCCCCAGTAGAGGGGAATGGTGCTGTCGAGCGGGATGCCGAGTTCTCGGACAACGTTCTGCACGCTGGCTTGCAGCGGCACGTTGGCGTTCTCAAAGCGGCTGACGCCGGCGCGGAATTCGTTCACCTTGTTGCCGCCGATGACGAGAGTGTGGGCCAGCAGGCCCTGGTGCGCCTGCACGTTGACGTTGGTGCCGTGACGGGGGATGGGGATGGGGTTGTACTGGATTTCGCCCGCGTGGGAGTAGCGGAAGAACATGGACGAGTTGGACGACTGCACCCAGTCAAACCGGGCGTTCTGCTGGTTGTTGTCGGTGGGCCGGCCTTCGGTATTGATGAAGTTGTTGGCCGTGGCCAGCGAAGCGTTCACGGTGGGCATCCAGTCGCGCATGTAGCGCTGGGAGATGGGTTGCAGGCGGTTGGCGGGAATGCGGTTGCCGGGGAAGGGAACCGAACTGAGGACGGCGTTGCCGGCCGGGTTCAGGACGCGGGTGGAGACGTCGTAGATCGGCGTGGTGACGGCCGAGAAATCGCCCGCGACCCAGGCGCTGGGGGGGACGGTGGCGGGTTGCACGAGGCCTTTGCGTTCGCGGAGGCCTTCGTAGTTCACCATGAAGAAGAGCTTGTTGCGGCCGTCGATCAGTTTCGGAATGACGACCGGGCCGCCGATGGTGAAGCCGAACTGATTGCGGCGGAACGGGGGCTGCGCGGCGGGTTTGGCGTTGAAGTAGTTGCGGGCGTCGAAGACGTTGTTCCGGACGAACTCCCAGGCGGTGCCGTGCAGTTCGTTGGTGCCGCCTTTGGTGGTGACGTTGATCTGGGTCGAGTTCTTGCCGTACTCGGCCGGGGTGATGCCGCTTTCCACCTTGAACTCCTGCAGGGCGTCAAGCGAGGGCAGGAAGATATAGGACTGCCAGTTGGGGCTCGTGTTTTCGAGGCCGTCGAGCAGGTAGCGGTTGAACAGAATCCGCTGGCCCGAGACCGTGAGAGTAAACAGGCTGCGGGTGCCGCCTTGGCGCAGGCCCATGACGAAGGAGGCCGGGGCCGCGGTGGAGGCGCCGGGGGTGAGGGCCGCTAACTGGAGATAGTTGCGGCCGTTCAGCGGGAGGTCGATGATGCGTTTGTTCTCGATGACGGTGCCGAGCGAGGTGTTATCGGTTTCAATGAGCGGCGCGCCGCCTTGTACTTCGATGACTTCCGAGACGCTGCCGACCTGCAGGGTGAGGTCGAAGCGGGCGACTTGCGCGACTTGCAGTTCGATGCCGGTGCGCACCTGGGCGCTGAAGCCCTGTTTCTCGATGCGGACGGTATAGACGCCGGGTGGCAGCGCCGTGAGGTTATAGACGCCGGCGCTCGTCGTAGTCGCCGTGCGGGTGGTGTTGGTGGCGGTGTTGGTGGCGGTTACGGTGGCGCCGGCAATCACGGCGCCCGCCGAGTCGCTGATGGTTCCGGTGATCTCTCCCGAGGTGACCTGCGCCATGGCGCGACAGGAGAGAGAAAGTAAAGCGAGCGCGACCAACGTGGTTCGGCTCAAGCGAAGACGATGCATTGAATCCTCCCGGTTACTAACCCAGGCGAGGAGTATATAAAATTTCAGCTGCGGATGCTACGGCCCGGATCGCTAGAGTCCCGGCTTGGGCGGTTTCATCGGGGTCCACGGTGTCAAGCCTTTGCGGTTGACTTTGCGCCGGAAGACCTTGTCGCCGGCGGTGACATAGACCGTGTCGAGTTCCTTGCCAGCAAACACTACGTTGGACAGGCTGCCGGGTTGGGGCTTGTTGAGGATGGCGGTTACCCGCCCCGGCTGGTCGCAAATCTGCAAGCCGATATTGGTGGTGACCCACAGATAGCCTTCGGTATCCATCGTCATGCCGTCCGCGCTGGTCGCGCTGCTTTGATCATTGGTTTCGAGCCGGTAGAAGGGCTGGCCGTTCAACAGCGCGCCGTCGGCGCCGATCTGAAACGACCACACCCACCGGCTGCGGCTGTCGGCCACGGTGAGCAATGATTGGTCCGGGGAGAGCATGATGCCGTTGGGGAACTCGAGCCCCTCGTGCACAACGCGCTTTTCGCCGCCCGGCGGCAGGTACCAAACCTTCTTCGCCGTCGGATCGGTGAACCAGATTTCGCCTTTGGCGTTAATCACGAGGTCGTTCGAGGTGACATCGGTCGCCACCGGGGTCGCCACGCCCGTCTGCACGTCATAGGCGACGATGCGGCGGCGGCCGTTTTCGCAGGCGTAGAGTTTGCCGTCCGGTCCGAACATCAGGCCGTTGGTGTTCGCCGTATCTTCCTTGAACAGGCTTACTTTGCCATTGATGACGCGGAAGATCTTGCTCGCCCGGACGTCGGAGAAGTAGAGGTTGCCGTCGCGGTCGACGGCGGGGCCTTCGGTGAACTGATGGCCTTCGCTGACCTTCTCCCACTGGCTGTCGCCGGCGATCATCCGCGAGAACTGCCGGTCGCCCGGCCGTAGGCGGTTGCCGATGGGCTTGGCCGGATCCTTCCACAGCCAGCGCAGGGCGTCGGGCAGAATCGAGGAGCCATGAATGTTGTTATGCTTCTCTTCGCCCGTGACGAAGGTGTATTCATAGCCGGCCCATTCGAAGGCCGCGGCCATGTCCTGGTTGGCGACCCACCAGCTGCCGGCGTAGATGTTGTTGTCGTTGCGGCCGTCCTGGAGGAAGACGCGCAGCGGGCGCGGCTCAAACTTGCGGATGCGTGTGGGGAAGTCCTGGCCGCCGCGGATGTTCACAAAGGTG
>JAINDL010000115.1 GCA_019931245.1 Bryobacteraceae bacterium CoA2 C42 | reverse complement strand
CCGTTCCTCGCCACCCACTGCCTCTCCTGCCACAGCGGCCCTCAACCCGCCGCCCAACTCGACTTCCAACGCTACCCCAACCTCGCCAGCGTCATCAAGGAACACCCCCGCTGGGCCCTCGTCGCCGAACGGCTCAAAGCCGGCGATATGCCCCCCCAGCCCTTCAAGCGTCCCGACCCGGCCGCCGCCCAACGCGTCATCGCCTGGGTCGAATCCGTCCGCCACCACGAAGCGCGCAAAAACGCCGGCGACCCCGGCCTCGTCCTCGCCCGCCGCCTCAACAACGCCGAATACAACTACGCCATCCGCGACCTCACCGGCGTCGACCTCCGTCCCACCCGCGAATTCCCCGTTGACCCCGCCAACCCCGAAGGCTTCGACAACACCGGCGAATCCCTCGCCATGTCCCCCTCCCTGCTCAACAAATACCTCCAGGCCGCTCGCGAAGTCGCCAACCACCTCGTTCTCAAGCCCAACGGCATCGATTTCGCGCCCCACCCCATGCTGGTCGAGACCGACCGCGAAAAGTACGCCATCCAGCGCATCGTCAACTTCTACCTCCGCCAACCCACCGACTACGCCGCCTACTTCGAAGCCGCCTGGCGCTACAAACACCGCGCCACCCTCGGCCACCCCACCGCCACCCTGGCCACCACCGCCACCCAAATGCAGGTCAGCCCCAAATACCTCCCGCTGATCTGGCAAATGCTCGAAGGCCCCCGCGAAACCGTCGGACCCCTCGCCCACATCCAAAAGCTCTGGCGCGAACTTCCCTCCCCGAAACCCGGCCAACCCACCCTCGCCCGCCCCGGCGCCCTCGCCCTGCGCGACTACGTCCTCCGGGTCCGCGCCCTCATCGCCAAACACTATTCGAGCCCCCTCGTCCAGGGCCTCAGCGCCACCTCCCAACCCCTCATGAACTGGAAACTCAACCAGTTCGCGCGCCATCGCCGCGACTACGACCGCACCGCCCTCCTCGAAGAGGGCCAACCCCTCCCCGAAATTCCCGCCGCCCCCAAGCGCGGCCAATTCTTCATCCCCGCTAACTTCGACGTCGTCGCCCGCCAAGCCGCCGCAAAACTAATCACCGCCCGCCGCGAAGATCCCGAACCCATCCGCTTCCCCGCCGGCCAACGCCCCCGCTACGAAGCCGCCTTCGCCCGCTTCGCCAACCTCTTCCCCGACGCCTTCTACATCAGCGAACGCGGCCGCTTCTTCCCCGACCTCACCCAGGACACCGGCCGCCTCCTCAGCGCCGGCTTCCACAACGTCATGGGCTACTATCGCGACGACCAAGCCCTCCGCGAACTCATCCTCGACCCAAAACAAACCGCCGAACTCGAAACCCTCTGGCGCGAATTCGACTTCATCGCCGACCACACCATCCGCACCTACACCCAGTACTACTTCAACCAAAGCGGCGAAATCCTCGGCAACGGCCGCGAATCCGGCAGCGAGCGCCCCGCCGACCGTCCCATCACCCATCCCTCCATCCTCCAGCGCCTCCAGGAACAATACATCGCCAAGGCCCGTGCCCACGACTCGAACGACCCCGTGGCCCTCGAAGCCATCCCCGCCCACTTCGCCTTCGTCAACGCCGCCATCCGCGCCATCGAAAAAGCCCGCGCCGACGCCGAACCCCGCCATCTCGACGCGCTCGTCGATCTCGCCCGCCGCGCCTACCGCCGCCCCCTCACCCCCGCCGAACGCGTCGACCTCCTCGCCTACTACCGCCAAATGCGCGACAAAAACGGCCTCACCCACGAAGAAGCCATCCGCGACTCCGTCGTCGGCATCCTCATGTCCCCCGACTTCAGCTACCGCATCGACCTCACCCCCGGCCGCACCCCCCGCCCCCTACCCCTCTCCGACGCCGCCCTCGCCAGCCGACTCAGCTTCTTCCTCTGGTCCAGCCTCCCCGACGACCAGCTCCTCCACCTCGCCGCCACCGGCCAGCTCCGTCAACCCGGCGTCCTCGCCGCCCAGGCCCGCCGCATGCTCCAGGACCCCCGCGCCGCCCGCTTCGCCACCGAATTCGCCGGCCACTGGCTCGGCTTCCGCCGCTTTGAAGAGCACAACGCCGTCGACCGCCAACGCTTCCCCGCCTTCGACAACGATCTCCGCCAGGCCATGTTCGAAGAGCCCGTCCGCTTCCTCACCGACCTCATCCAGCACAACCGCCCCACCCTCGATCTGCTCTACGGCAAGCACACCTTCGTGAACGCCCCGCTCGCCCAACACTACGGCATGCCCGCCGTCGAAAACACCGCCGGCCAATGGCTCCGCGTCGACGATGCCACCCGCTACGGCCGCGGCGGCCTCCTCGCCATGTCCGTCTTCCTCACGCAAAACTCCCCCGGCCTCCGCACCAGCCCGGTCAAGCGCGGCTACTGGGTCGCCAAGCGCGTCCTCGGCGAAATGATTCCCCCGCCCCCCGCTTCGGTCCCCGAACTCCCCGAAGACGAGGCCAAAGCCGACCTCCCGCTCCGCGAAATGCTCGCCAAACACCGCGAAAACCCCAGTTGCGCCGGCTGCCACGCCCGCTTCGACTCCCTCGGCGTCGCCTTTGAAAACTACGGCCCCACCGGGGAAAAACGAGAAAAAGACCTCGCCGGCCGCCCCGTCGACATCCAAGCCGCCTTCCCCGACGGCCAACCCCGCGAAGGCCTCCCCGGCGTCCAGGCCTACATCCGCGCCAAACGCGAAAACGACTTCCTCGACAACCTTTGCCGCAAACTCCTCGCCTACGCCCTCGGCCGTTCGCTCCAACTCTCGGACGAACTCACCATCCAACAGATGCGCGCCCGCCTCGCCGCCAACGGCAACCGCTTCGGCGCCATGATTGATACGATACTGTCAAGCCCGCAGTTCCTCACCAAACGTGGAGCCAGTTAATATGCCCAGTTCTGAACTACCCAAACCCTCCCGCCGCGCCGTCCTCCGCGGCGCCGGCGTCTCCGTGGCCCTGCCCTGGCTCGAATCCCTGCAGGCCTTCGACGCCAAGCCGGAACAAGCCATCTTCCCCAAACGCTTCGGCGTCCTGTTCATGGGCAACGGCATCAATGAGGATCATTGGAGCGCCGAAGGCTCCGGCGCCGATCTCAAGCTCAGCCGCACCCTCTCCGTCCTCGAGCCGATCAAACACAAGATCAACGTCATCGACGGGCTCTACCTCAAAATGGCCACCGGCCAGGGCATCCACCCCGCCCAAACCGGCAGCCTCCTCTCCGGCGCCGTCATCCACCGCGGACCCATCATCCACGCCGGCACCACCATCGACCAGATGATCGCCAACCGCATCGGCCAGGACACCGCCCAGCAAAGCCTCGTCCTCGCCTGCGAACAACCCATGACCGGCTACCACGAGACCAACTTCTCGATGGCCTACAGCTCCCACATCTCCTGGCAAAGCGCCGATTCCCCCGTCCCCAACGAAGTCTATCCCTCCCTCGCCTGGGACAGTCTCTTTGAAAACCGCGGCAGCCTCCGCAACCTCAGCATCCTCGACCGCGTCAAGGATCGCGCCACCGCCCTCACCACCAAAATCAGCGCCACCGACAAAGCCAAGCTCGACGAATACATGACGAGCCTCCGCGAAGTCGAACGCCGCATCGAACGCACCCGCGAAAATAAAGCCACCGCCGACGATGCCGCCAAAGGCAAAAACCGCCCCGCCTGGACCATGGACCGCCCCGCCAACGGCCTACCCGAAGACCTCCGCGAACACGCGCGCCTCATGTGCGACATCATCGCCATCGCCTTCCAGACCGACAAAACCCGCGTCGCCACCCTCCTGCTCGCCCGCGACCTCTCCGCCCTCTACTATCCCTTCCTGCAGGTTAAGGAAGGCCATCACGCCGCCTCCCACAACAACCTCTCCGACGGCTACGAACGCATCTCCCGCTTCCATCTCAGCCAACTCGCCTACCTCGCCGGCAAGCTCGATGCCATGCCCGAAGGCAACGGCACCGTGCTCGACAACTCCTGCCTCATGTTCGTCAACAACCTCTGGTCCGGACGCAAGCACGACAACTCGCGCCTGCCCCTCGTCCTCGCCGGAGGCCTCGGCGGCACCCTCAAAACCGGCCGCGCACTCAACTATCTCAAAGCCGGCGACGACAACCGCAAGCTCTGCAGCCTCTACCTTTCGCTGATGGACCGCATGGGCCTCCAGCTCAACCGCTTCGGCGACGCCGAAACGCGCCTCGCCAATCTATAAATCCCTATGCGACAGCTGGCCCTAGCTGC
Source organism: Bryobacteraceae bacterium CoA2 C42 (assembly GCA_019931245.1). GTDB lineage: Bacteria > Acidobacteriota > Terriglobia > Bryobacterales > Bryobacteraceae. Next base: position 25,986 of record JAINDL010000115.1, on the reverse strand, counting down.
CCTCATTTGTCTGCGCCTGCACGCCGCCGAAGGCAACGTCGAGTTCTTTGAAACCAAAGTCCGCCCCGTGCTGGCCGAACGCTGCTTCTCCTGCCACACGCAAACCAAACTCGGCGGCCTCGAAATGGTCTCCCAGGCCTCCCTCGCCAAAGTCGTCGTCCCCGGCAAACCCGACGAAAGCCGCCTGCTGGCCCGCGTCCGCTCCGGCGAAATGCCCCCCGCCGGCGGCAAACTCAAAGACTCCGAAATCGCCAACCTCGAAGCCTGGATCCGCGACGGCGCCGTCTGGCCCGCCTCCCCCGTCCCCACCGCCAAATCCAAAGACTACGTCATCCGCCCCGAACAACGCGCCTATTGGGCCTTCCAGCCCGTCCAGAAACCCGCCGGCAACATCGATTCCCTTCTCCAAACCGCCTGGAAAGCCAAAGGCATCACCCCCGCGCCCCCCACCTCCAAAGCCACCCTCCTCCGCCGCGCCTCCCTCGACCTCACCGGCCTCCCCCCCACCTACGAAGAGACCGCCGCCTTCCTCCACGACAAATCCCCCCGCGCCTGGGCCAACGTCATCGACCGCCTCCTCGCCTCCCCCCGCTACGGCGAACGCTGGGGCCGCCACTGGCTCGACGTCGCCCGCTACTCCGACGACAAACTCAACTCCACCATGGACGAGCCACAGCCCAACGCCTTCCGCTTCCGCGACTGGGTCATCGAAGCTTTTAACCAGGACCTCCCCTACAACACCTTCGTCAAAGCCCAAATCGCCGCCGACCACCTCCACGACCCCTCCCTCCTCCCCGCCCTCGGCCTCTACGGCCTCAATCCCGAATTCCAGGACGACCGCGTCGACGTCACCACCCGCGGCTTCCTCGGACTCACCGTCGCCTGCGCCCAGTGCCACGACCACAAGTTCGATCCCATCCCCACCAAGGACTACTACTCCCTCCTCGGAATCTTCAACAGCTCCCGCTACAAAGAACACCCCCTCGCCGATCCCGCCACCGTCAAAACCTACGAAACCGCCGACAAAGCCCTCCAACGCGCCAAGGCCGATCGCGACGAATTCATCAAAAAACAGTCCGAACAGGTCATGGACCTCCTCGCCGCCAAAGCCGACCTCTACCTCCTCGCCGCCACCGGCAAAGGCAAGCACGACGGCCTCGACGGCGAAACCGTCGACCGCCTGAAAACTTATCTCGCCCGCAAAGACCGCGAAGCCCCCCAGGTCCAAACCGAAAACCCCGCCGCCTTCCGGCAGGTCCTCGTCAACGTCCTCCGCGAAAAACGCGCCATCGACGAAAAAAATCTCATCCGCCTCGGCGGCTCCACCGTCCGCAGCGACCTCGCCGCGGCCGACCTCCTCTCGCTCTCCAAAGACGACTTCTACCTCTACCGCGAATTCTTCGGCGCCCGCGGCGTCTTCTTCTACGGCGACGGCAAAATCGACCGCTGGCTCCAGGGCCCTTACCGCGAACACCTCGAATTCCTCCGCCAAACCGTCACCCTCGCCGAACAGGCCCGCCCCGCCCGCTACCCCTTCCTCCACACCATCGCCGACATCGAAAAGCCCCGCAACGAAAAGGTGCACCTCCGCGGCAACCGCGCCACCCTCGGCGACGAAGCCCCCCGCGGTTGGCTCGCCATTCTCTCGAAACCCAACCAACCTGAACTCTTCACCAAAGGCTCCGGCCGCCTCGAACTCGCCGAACGCATCGCCTCACCCGGTAACCCCCTCACCGCCCGCGTTATGGCCAACCGCATCTGGCAGGGCCACTTCGGCGAAGGCATCGTCCGCACCGCCTCCAACTTCGGCATCCTCGGCGAACGACCCTCCCACCCCGAACTCCTCGACTACCTCGCCGCCCGCCTCGTCGAAACCAACTGGAGCATCAAAAGCCTCCATCGCGAAATCATGCTCTCCGCGGCCTACCGCCTCGCCGCCACCCCCGTCCCCGCCTCCGAAAAAATCGACGCCGAAAATCGCCTCTACTGGCGCTTCCCCCGCCGCCGCCTCGACGCCGAAGCCATCCGCGACTCCGTCCTGTTCGTCTCCGGCCAACTCGACCTCACCCCCGGCGGCAAGGCCACCCCCCTCGACGACCCCAAAAACCACCGCCGCACCGTCTACGGCTACGTCTCCCGCCGCCGCACCGACACCATGCTCAACCTGTTCGACTTCCCCAACCCCAACAACACCTCCGAACGCCGCATCGAAACCAACGTCCCCCTCCAGCGCCTCTTCCTCCTCAACAGCCCCCTCATGCTCCAGGCCGCCGCCGCCCTCACCGCCGACCTCAAAACCCCCGACCCCGCCGCCGCCTACCGCCGCCTCTTCGCCCGCCTACCCAACCCGGCCGAACTCCAAATCGCCAAAGACTACCTGGCTAAGAACGGACAATGGTCCGAATACCTCCAGGCCCTCCTCAGCTCCAACGAATTCCTCTATCTCGAGTAAACCCCATGACCCGCCGCCAGCTCCTCTCCACCCTCTCCATCGGCTTCGGCGGCTGCGGACTCGCCGCCACCGTCCCGCAGCCCCACTTCGCCCCCAAAGCCAAACGCGTCATCTTCGTCTTCCTCAACGGTGGCCCCTCCCAGGTCGATACCTTCGATCCCAAGCCCCTCCTGCAGAAATACCACGGCAAACCCATGCCCTCGGGCGTCAACCTGAAGACCGAACGCAAAACCGGCGCCCTCCTCGGCTCCCCCTTCGCGTTCCCCCGCAGCGGACAGTCCGGCATTGAAGTCTCGGAAATCTTCCCCCGCATCGCCTCCCACATCGACGACTTCTGCGTCATCCGCTCCCTCCACACCGAACGCCCCAACCACGAACCCTCCCTGCGCATCATGAACTGCGGCGTGCCCCTCCCCGGCCGCCCCTCCCTGGGCTCCTGGCTCTCCTACGGCCTCGGGTCCATGAATAACAACCTCCCCAGCTTCGTCGTCCTCTGCCCCGGCGTCCCCGTCATCGGCGCCCAACTCTGGACCTCCGCCTTCCTCCCCGCCGTCCACCAGGGCGTCCACATCGAAACCAAGGAAAAGGACGTCCGCAAGCTCATCCCCTACATCACCGCCGCCCGCGGCCCCGCCGAACAGCGTCGCCAAATGGACCTCCTCGGCAAACTCAACCAGCTCCACGACCCCCACTTTGAATCCGGGGTCGAATCGATGGAGGTCGCCTACCGCATGCAAAGCGAAGCCCCCGAAGTCTTCGATATCTCCAGGGAACCCGAATCCGTCCGCGCCCGCTACGGCGACACCCCCGTCGGCCGCGGCTGCCTCACCGCCCTCCGCCTCGCCGAAAAAGGCGTCCGCATGGTCCAGATCTACCACGGCAACTCCCAACCCTGGGACAACCACGACGACATCACCATCCACCGCAAACTCGCCAGCGAAGCTGACCCCGCCATCGGCTCCCTCATCGAAGACCTCAAAGCCCGCGACATGCTCAAAGACACCATCGTCCTCATCGGCGGCGAGTTCGGCCGCACCCCCTCGATGGAGGTCTCCGGCCTCGTCAACGTCCAAAACGGCCGCGACCACAACAACCACGGCTACTCCATGATCGTCGCCGGCGGCGGCTTCAAAGGCGGCTCCGTCTACGGCGCCACCGACGACTTCGGCTTCAAAGCCGTCGAAAAGCCCATCCACCCCCACGACCTCCAGGCCACCATGCTCCACCAGCTCGGCCTCGACCACACCAAACTCACCTACCGCTACGGCGGACGCGACTTCCGCCTCACCGACGTCGAAGGAAATGTCATTAAAGAACTTCTATCTTAGCCGCCCGGGCTGTATTAATTCCTGTTTTACAGGAAGCCCGGAGCACCCTGGGCTGGTGATCTATGTTACTGTATAAGGTAGCCTTCTCAACATGGACGCCACGTTAGACGCGGTCTACAATATCATCCTACGGGGATTGCCGACCTTTTTCCTGGTCCTGCTTCTCCACTTCTTTCTGAAGAGCACGTTCTTCCTGCCCATGGAAAAGCTGCTCAAGCAGCGCTATGATGCTACCGTCGGCGCCCGCAAGAAGGCCGCCGAAGCCGTTGCCCGCGCCGAACAGAAGGCCGCCGAGTACGAAGCCGCCATCACCAAGGCCCGCACCGAAATCTACAAGTTGAACGAACAGCGGCGCAAAGTCGTCGCCGAAGAGCTCTCCGCCGGCTTGGCCGTCGAACGCGCCGCCGCCGAAACCCGCCTCGCCGAAGCCAGGGCCGACATCGTCGCGCAGGTTGCCGCTGCCCGCCAGGGCCTGCTTTCGGAAACCGAAGCCATCGCCGCCACCATCACCACCAGCATCCTCGGGAGAACTGCCTAACATGCGCCGCCTCCTCCTTGGCTTCGTTTTGTCAACAGCGTTCGTCCTCGCCCAGGACCACGGCACCCCCGCCGCCGCCGAACACGCCCAGCCCGCCCAACATGGCGACGCCGCCCAGCATGGCGAACACGCCGAACACGCCGAAGGCGACCCCATGCTCAAGTGGAAGGTCGCCAACTTTGTCCTGCTCGTCCTCGGTCTCGGCTACCTGATCAGCAAAATGGCGCCGCCCTTCTTCGCCGGCCGCACCGCCGAAATCCAGAAGGGCCTCGCCGACGCCGCCGCCACGCAAAAAGAGTCGGACGCTAAAGTCGCCGCCATCGAAGCCCGTCTTCAGAACCTCGAAGGCGAAATCGCCGCCATCCGCTCTAACGCCGCCGCGGAAATGGCCGCCGAAGAGGCTCGCGTCCGCCAGGAAGGCGAAGAGGCGATCGCCAAGCTGCGCCACCATACCGAAGTCGAAATCGACGCCGCCTCCCGGCAGGCCCAGGCCGAACTCCGGCAGTTCGCCGCCAAACTGGCGCTTGAAACCGCCGAAGGCCAGCTCCGCGCCCGGCTCAACCCCCAGCTCGACGCCGGCCTCATCAACGGCTTCCTGAAAGGATTGAACAACTAGGCCTATGTCCCTCGCCGTCGCCTCCCGCTACGCCCGTGCCCTGGTCGACATCCTCCTCAGCCCGGTTCCCGCAGTCGGTCCGGATCAGGCCCTCGCCCAGCTCCGTCTCTTTCAGTCGCTCCAGCAGGACTCCGCCGATCTGCGCAACGTCCTCGCCTCGCCCGCCGTGGGCGCCGCCCGCAAAAGAGCCGTCGTCGAGCGCCTCGCTCCGCTGGCGGGCCTGTCCGTCCTCGTCAAGAACTTTCTCTTTGTTTTGATCGACCACCGGCGCATCGCCATGCTGCCGGACGTGGTCGCCTCCATTGCCTCCCAACTCGACGAGCGTCGCGGCATCGCCCGCGCGCGCGTCACCTCGGCGCGTCCTCTCGACGCCGCCCAGCAGGCCCAGGTCGAAGCCGCCCTCGCCCGGCTCACCGGCAAGCAGGTCCATGGCGAATACGCGGTTGACGAATCTCTGCTCGGCGGCCTCACCGCCCGGGTCGGTTCGCGGGTTTATGACGGGTCGGTGCGCGGTCAATTGGATTCGCTGCGCGCCCGTCTGGTACGTTCCTAAATCTTTAACACTCTCTCACGGAAACTATGGCTCAAATTCGGGCAGATGAGATCGCGCGAGTACTGCGCGAGGAAATTGAAAACTACGACAAGGCGGTGAGCGTCAGCGAAACCGGCACGGTCATCTCGGTCGGCGACGGTATCGCCCGCATCCACGGCCTGGAGCTCGTCATGGCCGGCGAACTCATTGAGTTCCCCGGCGGCGTCACCGGCATCGCGCTGAACCTCGAAGAGGACAACGTCGGCGCCGTGCTGATGGGTGAGTTCCAGAACATCAGCGAAGGCACCGAAGTCCGCCGCACCGGCCGCATCATGTCGGTCCCGGTCGGCGATGCCCTCATCGGCCGCGTCGTCGACGCCAACGGCACCGCCATCGACGGCAAAGGCGCCATCGCCACCACAACCTTTAACCCCATCGAACGTCTCGCCCCCGGCGTCATCGACCGTTCGCCCGTCAATGAACCGATGCAGACCGGCATCAAGGCCATCGACGGCATGATCCCCATCGGCCGCGGCCAGCGCGAGCTCATCATCGGTGACCGCCAGACCGGCAAAACAGCCATCGCCCTCGACACGATCATCAACCAGAAGGGCGGCGACGTAATTTGTATCTACGTCGCCATCGGCCAGAAGCGCTCCACCGTCGCCCAGGTCGTCAAGACCCTCGAAGACAACGGCGCCATGGACTACACCATCGTCGTCGCCGCCACCGCCTCCGACCCCGCCCCCATGCAGTACCTGGCGCCCTTCTCCGGTTGCGCCATGGGCGAGTTCTTCCGCGACCGCGGCCAGCACGTCCTCGTCATCTACGACGACCTGTCTAAGCACGCCGCCGCCTACCGCGAAATCTCCCTCCTGCTCCGCCGTCCCCCGGGCCGCGAAGCCTACCCCGGCGACGTCTTCTACCTCCACAGCCGCCTCCTCGAGCGCGCCTCGAAACTCAAGTCCGGCGGCTCGCTCACCGCCCTGCCCTTCATTGAAACCCAGGCCGGCGACGTCTCGGCGTATATCCCCACCAACGTCATCTCCATCACCGACGGTCAGATCTTCCTCGAAGCCGACCTGTTCAACTCGAACATCCGGCCGGCCATCAACGTCGGCATCTCGGTCTCCCGCGTCGGCGGCGCCGCGCAGATCAAAGCCATGCGCCAGGTAGCCGGCTCGCTCCGTCTCGAACTGGCCCAGTATCGCGCCCTCGCCGCCTTCGCCCAGTTCGGCTCCGAACTCGACCCCGCCTCGCAGAAGCAGCTCAACCGCGGCCAGCGCCTTACCGAAATCCTGAAGCAGGCCCAGTTCCAGCCGCTGCCCGTCGAAAAGCAGGTGCTCATCATCTACGCCGGCACCAGCGGCGTCCTCGACGATCTCGCCGTTACCGACTGCCGCAAGTTCGAAGCCGGCCTCTATCCCTTCGTCGAGAACGCCCACCCCGGCATTCTCACCGAAATCCGGGAGAAGAAGGCGCTCAGCGACGACCTCAAGAAGAGAATGGACGCGGCCCTCGCCGAGTTCAAAACCCGTTTCCTAGCCGACAAAAAGTAAGCCGCCATGCCTTCTTTGATTGACTTCCGGCGGCGCATCCGCTCGGTCAAGAACACGCAGCAGATTACCAAGGCCATGAAGATGGTCTCGGCCGCCAAGCTGCGCCGCGCCCAGGAAGCCGTGCTCGCCGCCCGGCCCTTCGCCAACATGCTCGGGCAGATGCTCGGCAACGTGGCGCGCGCCGCCGCCGGCAGTGATGCGGTCAAGGAACTCCCGCTGCTGCAGCAGCGGGAGTCGGTCAAAAAAGCGGTCATGGTCGTCATCTCCGCGGACCGCGGACTCGCCGGGGCTTTCAACTCCAACGTCAACCGCGGTGCCCAGAAGTTCATGCAGGAGCAGGCGGGCGTGACGTTTGAGATCGAGTCCATCGGCAAGAAGGGTCGCGACTACTTCCGCCGCCGCGCCTTCTCCATCTCCGGCGACCATCAGAACTTTAGCCGCAAGCCCGTTTACGCCGACGTCGCCGCGGTCGCCGCCAAGGTCAGCCAGCGCTACGCCGCCGGCGAAGTCGACGCCGTCTACGTCGCCTACAACGAGTTCAAAAGCGTCATGACCCAGCGCCTCCAGGTCGAGCAGGTCCTGCCTGTCCCGCTCGCCGAAAGCGCCGACACCACCGAATACATTTACGAGCAGCCGGCCGAAGTGCTGCTTGCTTCGCTGCTGCCGCGCTATGTCGAAGTCGAACTTTGGCGCAGCGTGCTCGAATCCACCGCCTCGGAACACGCGGCTCGCATGACCGCCATGGATGCCGCCTCGCGCAACGCCTCCGAAGTCATCGAGCGGGTCACCCTCCAGATGAACCGGGTCCGCCAGGCCAGCATCACGCGCGAAATCATTGAAGTCGTCAGCGGCGCCTCCGCGCTGAAGTAGAGATTCTTAGGGAGTTTTGAAGATGTCCACCGTTACCGAAACCACGACAGCAGTTGGCAAGGTGATCCAGGTCGCCGGACCCGCCGTCGATATTCAGTTTCCCGAGGGGCAGATCCCCCCGCTCCGCACCGCCATCCGGATTGTCTCGGAGGGCTTCACGGTGCCCGAACCCATCAACATCGTGGTGGAAGTCGCGCAGCACATCGGCGAAAACCGCGTCCGCACCATCGCCCTGCAGCCCACCGAAGGGCTCGTCCGCGGCATGCAGGCCATCTCCACCGGCGCACCGGTCATGGTGCCGGTCGGCCCGCAGACGCTCGGCCGCGTGCTGAACGTCCTTGGTGAACCGGTCGACAACATGGGCCCGGTCAACACGGCCAAAAAGATGCCCATCCACCGCACGGCCCCGGCGTTCGACGAACAGCAGACCGGCCTGCAGATGTTTGAAACCGGCATCAAGGTCATCGACCTCATCGAACCCTACCTCCGCGGCGGCAAAATCGGCCTGTTCGGCGGCGCCGGCGTCGGCAAGACCGTCGTCATCATGGAGTTGATCCACAACCTCGCCTACGCCTCGGGCGGCGTCTCCGTGTTCGCCGGTGTCGGCGAGCGCACCCGCGAAGGCAACGACCTGTGGAACGAAATGCGCGAAGGCGGCATCCTCGACCCCGAAGATTACACGAAGTCGAAGGTGGCGCTCATCTACGGTCAGATGACCGAGCCGCCCGGCGCCCGTCTCCGCGTCGGCCTCACCGGTCTCACCACGGCCGAGTACTTCCGTGACGAAGAGGGTCAGGACGTGCTCCTGTTCGTCGACAACATCTTCCGCTTCACCCAGGCCGGCTCGGAGGTCTCCGCGCTGCTCGGCCGCATGCCCTCCGCCGTCGGCTACCAGCCCAACCTTGCTACCGAAATGGGCGAACTGCAGGAGCGCATTACCTCCACCAAGAAGGGCTCCATCACCTCCGTGCAGGCCATCTACGTCCCTGCCGACGACTATACCGACCCGGCCCCGGCCACCGCGTTCGCTCACTTGGACGCCACCACCAACCTCTCCCGCGAAATCGCCTCGCTCGGTATCTACCCCGCCGTCGACCCGCTCGCTTCCTCGTCCCGCATTCTCGATCCTCAGGTCATCGGCGAAGCGCACTATAACTGCGCGCAGCGCGTGAAGACCGTTCTGCAGCGTTACAAGGATCTGCAGGACATCATCGCCATTCTCGGCATCGACGAACTCAGTGAAGACGATAAGCTGATTGTGGCCCGCGCCCGCAAGATCCAGCGCTTCCTGTCGCAGCCCTTCTTCGTTGCCGAGCAGTTCACCGGCTTCCCTGGCAAGTACGTCAAGTTGGCGGACACCATCAAGGGCTTCACGGAGATCTGTGACGGCAAGCACGACGATATTCCGGAGCAGGCGTTCTACATGCAGGGCACGATCGAGGAAGTTCTCGAGAAGGCTGCTGAGATGAAGAAGGTGAAGTAGGTTTTCTATGGCGGGCACCTTCGAACTGGAAGTAGCAACGCCGGACCGTCTGCTGGTACGCGAGCAGGTGACCGATGCCGAAGCGCCGGGCCGGAATGGGTATCTCGGCATCTTACCGGACCATGCCCCGCTATTGACGGAATTGGCCCCTGGGATTTTGACCTACACAACGGCGGGCGGCAAGCGTTCGGTGGTGGTGGGTGGTGGCTGGATGGAGGTTCTCCCCACTGGGGTGCGCGTTCTGGCGACGGTGGCGGAGAACCCGAACGAGATTGACCTGAAGCGAGCGGAAGCGGCTCTGGACCGCGCCGAGCGGCGTTTGAAGGAGAGCGGAGAGATGGACATCCCCCGCGCCCTCGCCGCCGCCGAACGCGCCCGCGCCCGCGTAGCCGCCGCCGCGCAATTCGGTCGGTAGCCGCGAGGGGGTCTTGTTGCCAATCGAGCGGCTGTTGCTCTTCTGTGGTTTCTCCCAAGGAAGGCTGACCAACGCTCCGCCTCTCTCTCGATCGGCCTCGTTGCCCCCTCCCCTGATTTCTTTCCAGAAAGCGCCGCCCCCCCAAATCTCCCGGCCGCCAAAGGACACTGGATACACCGTGTAGTCGGCTCTTTTTCGTCTTTGGCCGACCTAAATCACGCTTTGTTCCGGCAGTACCACTGTCCTGATCGATCCCGTCGAACCGAACTACAACCCAACCGATGTCCCCTACCAAGACAAGGTGGTGGACTTTGAGGCCAATTCCTTTTGTTCACCCCGGCGGTACTAGCGCAAAGACTGGGGGTGTTACGCTAGTCCTCAATCCCTATATACTAAAGCTTAAGGCTCATGATTTCAATTGCTGACCTAAACGTCAAAATCTTCGCGGACGGCGCCGACAGATCCGCCATGCTGAAGCTGTATCAGAATCCCTATGTAGCCGGCTTTACGACAAATCCCACCCTCATGCGGAAGGCTGGCATTACGGACTATGAGGCCTTCGCACGCGATATTCTGGCTGCTATTCCGGATCGCTCCATCTCGCTTGAAGTATTCGCCGATGACCTCAACGAAATGGAGCGGCAGGCCCTCAAGATTGCCACTTGGGGCGAAAACGTTTACGTGAAAATCCCGGTTACCAATTCGCAGGGTGAGTCGACCGCCGGTCTTGTGAAGCGCCTTTCCCTAAGCGGCGTCAAGTTGAATGTCACTGCCCTGATGACCCTAGCCCAAGTGCGGGACGTGTGCTTCTCCCTCGCCGGAGGCGCACCGGCTTATGTGAGCGTCTTTGCCGGCCGGGTAGCCGATACCGGCCGCGATCCACTCACCATGATGAAAGCTGCCGTCGAAATCCTCGCCCTTTATCCCCAAACCGAACTGATCTGGGCTAGTCCGCGGGAACTGCTGAACATTATTCAAGCTCATGAGATCGGATGTCACATCATCACGGTAACCGGCGACATCTTGCAGAAATTAAGTCTGATCGGTAAGAATCTCGATGAGTACTCCCTCGACACCGTAAAGATGTTCCGCTCCGACGCTATGGCTAGCGGCTTCACCCTCTAACGTGTGGATATCATCAGGAGAAGCATAATGTCAGGCAACCATGATGACATGGCCAATTCCCACGAAGTCGTCGGCTCGGTTAGCAGCCGCTTCGGAATGTCCCAAGTTGCCCTGCCCACTGCCTCCCTGCTCCCGCATCTGATTCTTGTTGCAGCCCTTCTCCTTCAAGCTTTCGCCTTTTACCAATCCGCCATCCGAGACCTCGAAAACGTCTATCCCTTCGCTTTCGACCAGGCACAGTACTTGACCCAATCCTACGCCGCCTTTGACGTAATGCGTCAGGACGGCATCCTTGCCGGCCTCAAGTTCAGCCTCCTCCACCCGCAGCGTCCTGCGGGAGTTCTTCTTCAAACGGAAGCCGCTCTGCTGTACGTCTTTTTGGGTGCCAGTCGGTCGACGTCTCTCCTGCTCCTTTTACTCCACTTCTTTGCCCTTCAGGTTGTCCTCTTCTTCGCTTTTCGGAAGCTTTTCGGCCGCTCCACTCCTGCATTTGTGGCCATCGGACTTCTCCTTACGACCATTGGCCGTCATTACTACGCCGGAGGAATTCAGGATTTCCGGCTCGACTTTCCGGCGGTCTGCCTGTATGGCATTGCACTCTGCGCCTTGATCTGCTCCAATCGCTTCAAGGAGCGGTCCTGGGCAACCCTCTTCACGGTCGCGGTTGTCTTGCTTGCCACCACCCGCTTCATCGCTCTGGCATACCTTCTTCCTGCGATCTTCCTGACCATCATCCTCTGGGGCGCCGTGGAGTTTCGCCGAACCCGAAGTTGGAGATCCGCCCTTCCCATTCTCCGAGCGTCCCGTTGGCCCATTCTCGGCGCCGGACTCCTTATCGCTCCCGCCATTCTCAGCCGGCTTGAGGTGTTGCAAAACTACTACGTGGTTGGCCACGTAACCGGTCCCGAAAAATCCATTCGCGCTCAGCAAATGGGCGTTACAGACCTGTTGTCTTCTCTCCTCTTCTACCCGAAATCGTTAGTCGTTGACCATCTCGGAATACTCTTTAGCTGCGCCCTTGTCGTCTGTCTTCTTTTTGGGCTACTGCTCCGTCAAGCCAGTCGCCGCAGTGAACTAGCAATGACAAGCAGCATCCACGGCTCCGGAGAATCGATTGCCACGGGAATCATCTGGCTCCTTCTGCCCTTGGTGCTCTACAACCTGGATGAATCCAAATCCCCCGTCGTAGCAGGGGTATGCGTCGGCCCGGTCATCGTCCTCGCCGGCATGATTTACGGTCTGCTTTCTAGGCACACTCCCTCGCAGAAACGGTATCGTAGGCTGCATTCCCTCGAAACCGCTGCCGTTGGCGTTCTGTTAGTGGTCAGTGTCGGATTTGCTGCTTCCAGTTCGGTTCGGCGAAATCCTTATCTCCTGGGTGCTCTTGACGCAACCGGCGTCAATCAGATGTATGGCGAGCTCGCCGATCAACTCGGTGGGAGATCCGCCGCCCAACCGGTTACCTTTGCCACCGACGCACTGCTCGACTACTTTAACGTCTTGGCCATCCAAACCATGGTCTACGAACGAACCGGAAAGATGGTAAACGCCCAGGAGCTCCTCGCCACCGGACTCTTCGAAACTACCCGGGATAAGGCAATAGACGCTCTTCGCCGTTCCGACTATGCGGCCTTGACTTTGGCAAACCCGGCCCTCGATGCAAACCCTGTGTTTCCGTTTAACCGGCAAATGATCAGCCTCCGTCCCGAACTCCTTGCTGTTGCCCGCCGTGAGATGATTCCATGGCGCACCATATCTAACGCGGGACACCACATGCAGCTCTTCCGGCGAGCCAAGGCACAGATCAATGGGAACTCCGGCCAATGGCTCCTGAGTACAGGAACTTCTGTTGTTATGGATGCCGCTGCGGCCCGCCGTTTCGGCCACCTCCTGCTCTCCGGAACCACGATCCTGTCTGAGCAGCTTTCGTCCGGTCTCCGCTGTCAAGCCTACGTTGTGGACGGCCAATCCCAAGAACGGCGCAGTATCCCTGCTGTTTCCTCACTCGCCAACGGAGCCTATGACATCGCGATCGACCTTAGCAACCTTCCCGACCAGTTTTCGGAAACCCTCGAAGTTTTCCTCGAATTTCCAACCTACTTTGTCCCCTCCGAGCGCAGTATCAACGCGGATGGGCGCAAACTGGTAGTCTTTGCGCCCAATTCGCTACGCTTTGTCCCCGCAAAATCGTTGTATCCGCCTGGACTTCAGAAATCCCCGCCCCCGGAGCCGGCACCGGTGCCCCAACGTAGGGTGAACCCTCCGCCTGCCGCGGTCCGGCCCGCGGCATAAGCGTGTTCGTGGTCGGCCACCTTGAGTCAGTCAGGGATTACCTTTCGCGACCAAAGCACCTCGTTGTAACTCTAATGTTCGCCAGTTTTCCAAGTGGATATCCCCTGAGCTCCATCTATAGTAAGAAATCCATCCTACGGCGGCCTGATGGCGCTAACATGGCTTTCGGTGGTTGTGATCAGCTGGATTTATCTTATATTGCTCTCTCAGCCGCAATCCTCGTTCCCAATTAGCAACAGACCGTTCCGCCGTTGCGCTGCAGAGTCCGCCCTGATAAACTAGGGTTCCCTAACGTTTCGCCGCCAAAGCTGTGTATGAGTCCATTTCTATCCGCCTTCTCTCTTGAGGCCCGGCTTTTGTTCGTCCTCAGTCTCTATTGGCTTGTAGGTATCACGACCTTCAGCCTGCTGACAAGACGGAGCCGAAGGTTTTCTTCGGTAGCTCCTCTCATCATTCCCCTGGGCTTCTTGGTTGTACTGGTCGTCGCTTGCATCACCCTGCGACTTATTCTGTTGCTCCGTGCCGAACCGCCAGCTTTTCTCGACGAATATGGCATTATTCTCGGTATCACAACCGCAACCATCATTGGGCTTATCATTGGTGCCTGTCGCTCGAGCAGAGAACGGCGGCGACTGCTGAGTCTTCTAGCGAGTCCACGCTTTCGTACGCCGCATGTCACCACGTTTGCCGTCGCCTTCTTCAGTGCAAATCTCCTGCTGGCGCCTCTGCTGTTCGATCACGAATTGCGATACTTTTCCGGCGTTGGTACAGATGCGGCTGGCTACGTGCGGACCGCGGCGGCGATGTCTGATGGCTACTACTTTGCGCCAAATCCGGCAGACCCAGCAACGACGGCTCTCAAAAATCCCGCGCGGCACTGGGTCTATCACATCAAGAGCATCGTAGAGCGGCCCGGCGCATACCTTCAGGTTGCGTTCCATGCCTCCAGTCTCGGATTGAATCACTTCCAAGGCTATCTTCTCAGTGGCGCTGTGGCAATCGCTGTGGTCGCCTGCGGTCTACTCAGTATCACCTCAGCCTTTGGCCTCGGCTCAGGCATCGCTCTCCTCAGTGCACTTGTCGCTCTATCTTATTCCGGCTTAATTGGAAACTATTACCATCAATTTTATGCGCAGTGCCTTGGTTCAGCCGTCCTTGTCGTGGCAGGCCTGGTGTGTTTTCGCATGTTCTTTGAGAGTTCCGACCGCTTGGTAGACAAACTTGTGGCCAGCTTCTTACTGACCGTGGCGGCGGGCGAAACTTACGACGTCCGCTACGCCATCATCGCCACCAACTCCTGGCTTTGGACTCATATCCTGCTGCGTCTGGGTCCCGGGATTCGGTCGACTATCCCTTGGCGTCAGTTCCTGGAATTAGTGGGATCTGCTGTCGTAGCGGTTGCGGTTTACCTTGCCATCCTGAACCAGCCAGCGGGTACCTTGTTGAGTGGTTTGCCGCGCGTCGACGAGCCCTACAGCGCATTAAAAGGTTGGATGGCGCTGGCGGGGTTGGGGGAAGCCGACTTTTTTTGGAGTGGCGGCCTGCTCATCATTTTGATCCTCGGAACACTTCTTCTAATCTCAAATCTTGACCGCTTAATGAGCACAAGTGAGGAAAAGTTTCAGATATGGTTTCCTTTCAGTACCTACTGTGCGATCGTCTTCGCATCCTTCTTGGCGGGATTCCTTTACCTCGTGTTGACTGAAAGCTGGTGGGCGGCGAAGCGAACCGTCTTGTCGTTCCTGCCCTTTGCTCTGTTTCTGATTGTCACGACTCTTGCGAGCATCGGCGAAAAACTGTCCCGCGCCTCATCCTTCCTGCCTCTCCCCCGGACGGTGCGCCTCACGGCACTCTTGGCGATTCTTCTTCTCGCAGGCCGCTTTGGACTCGGACAGCTTGACCGCCTCTGGCAGGCGGTTCTCAACAAGGATCAGAGTGCCCTGCGCACGACCGGGATTCTGGCCGCTTGGGAAGATGTGAAACGGAACAAGCCTTCCGCTGTTTATATTGCGACCAACGAACCACAAAGATTCCTAACCATCATCAGTCTTCTGGACTATCTTGCTATCCCGACATCGGCTACATATCCGGTCTGGACGGGTGGTGCTGGACTTTCTTTCCCGGAACCAAGAAAGAAAGAAATCTATGAAACCGTAAATCAACAGGTTCTTGGCGGCAGCTTGGGGCCCAATCTATTCTTCATCGCCGACATTGACGCCGCCGGGAACAAACCATCCTTGCGCAAGGGGGCGGACATCGCCTACGGCGTCCTCCCTGCCACCGGCGCTCGTCCGGAGGTCCTGACTAACAGATTTGACGTCGTATTTTCCGATGGCGTTGGAGTCCGTTCAGAACCGCTTGTGTTGAGCGGTGAGCCAGGCAAAGCATTTATCATTCTCGCCGAGACGGACGCCTCAACCAATCGGCTTCGTATCGGAATCGACATCTGGGGTAGGCCAATCAAGTTTGGAGAGTGGGTCGACTTTCAGCCAAAGAAACCACGCCAACTTGTCCTTGCGGCCGATGCCAGCGCGCGGAACTTAGAAGTGCGGCTCGATGACGACCGCTACGTTCTAACCGTGGCAAACTTGCCAGACCTGTTTGGGCGTCCTTTAATAATTGGTCAGAACGAGATCGGCGCTACTACCTGCGCGCGACGGTTTTCCGGCACCATAACCAGCCATCAGTAGGGTAGACTCTCTGCCGCTGGCGTCAAACTGCCTAGCCAACTCATGGGAAGACCAGGACCAGGCGCAACGCTAAACAAGCCTCTGACCCGCAAAAGCCTGGTGCCCCGCCGGAGGAGTGCCAGTCGGGCAATATGGCTAAAGATGCTCCCGCTCGACAATCCAGCAAATCGCTTCCCTGACGCTCTTAACCACCGCAGCGGGCCGGTTGGTCGGACCCCGTTCATTGTATCCATAGTCAATCCAGACAGCCGGGCATCCCGCCGCCTCCGCCGCCTCAACATCCCGCCACCGGTCGCCAATCAGGTAACTCCCGGCCACGTCAATCCCATGCCGCTCCGCCGCCGCCAATAACAGCCCGGGCAGCGGCTTTCGGCAATCGCACCCATCTCCCCCGTGCAGACACATCAGAACATCGTCGAGCGGCATCTCCGCTCCCAGCCGCTCATTGATCGCCGTCACCTCAGCCAGACTCTGCGTCCCGCGTCCCACATCCGGCTGATTCGTCACCACAATCAGCAGAAACCCCAACTCCTTCAAACGTCGCAATCCCTCCACCGCCCCGTCCACCACCCGCACCTCCCCCGCCGTCGCCGGAGGATACGGTTTGCCGTCACGCACCACTGCCTCGTTCAGTACGCCATCCCGGTCTAGAAATACCGCGCGCCTCAGCGTACCGATTCCCACTTCGTCTCCGCCGCCTTCAACGCGGGATGCGACACCAGCAGATGCCACACCACCGCCTGAAACGCCTCGGCGTGCGGCGTCGTGTGCGTAACATTCACCGTCGGCACAATTACGCAAGCATCCGCCACCTGCGCCGTGTACCCCCCGTCCCGTCCCACAATCCCGAGGATCCGGCAGCCCACCTCCCGCCCGAACGCCAGCGCCTTCACCAAATTCGGACTGACATTCTTCTCTAAGTTGCCGCCCCCCACCGAAAACACAAACAGACAGTCCGCCGCCCGCAACCGGCTGCCCGCCAGCCAACTGGCGAACACCCCGTCCCAACCCTCATCGTTGGTCCGCGCCGTCAACTCCGAAACGTTATCGGTCGGCGCATAAGCCTCCATTCCAACGATCTTTCGGAAGTCATTCACGGCGTGAGAAGCGTTCGCCGCTGACCCCCCGACCCCCAAAAGAAACAACCGTCCCCCCTCCTGCCGCGTCGTCGCCAGGATCTCCACCATCCGCTCTATCGAGGCATGATCCAACTGCTCGATAATCGAAATGGACTCGCGCAAATACTGGGCTACAAAACTCATCACGCACCTCGCTCCTTCAGAAACCGCTCCGTGTCCTCGATCCCGGCCACCGTGCCGATCTCGTAAAATCGCTCCCTTACCTCAAAAGCCGCCAGACCCCCCGCCGCCAGCACGTCCCGATACACCGTCGCCAAATCGGCCGGTTCTCCCTCCGGCAACTCCGCGAATACCCCGCTCTCAAAAACCCCCAAGCCGTAGTCGATATGCTGCATCCGTGCGGTTCGCTGCCGCTTGTCGTAAGCCACAATCCGCCCGGCCGCAAACTCCACGTTGCTCGCATCAAAAGCGCCCTCGTTCCGGTACACCGTCATCAGCGCCCGCTGGCCGCTCGCGTTAAACGCCGCGCCCACCTCGGCAAACGGCACCGTCAGATACGAGTCGCCATACAGCGTGAAGAACTCCGGACCCAGCAGCGGCAGCGCCCGCCGGATCGCTCCGGCCGTCCCCAGGTACCGGTCCCCGTCAAAGGAATAACTCACCGAAACCCCGAACCTGCCCCCGTCTCCCACGTGTTCCGCGATCATCTCGCCTAGATAGGCAACGCTCAGAACCACGCGAGAAATGCCGTTGCGGGCCAACAACTCCAACTGGTGCTCAATAAACGGCCTCCCGTTGATCTCCACCAGCGCCTTCGGAATCTTCTCCGTAATCGGACGCAAACGCGTCGCCAGGCCGCCCGCTAAAATCACCACCGGGAACATAATGATCGTCCCTCCTCCGTTCCGTTCCCGCCCCTCATGACGACATCATCACCTTCGTCCCCTCAAAATCAAACCGGAAGCGCACCTCCTCAAGCCCCGCTCCAGCCATCGCCTGCCGCAGCCGGTTCCGGTCCTCGGCCACAAACATCAGAAATCCGCCGCCGCCGGCCCCCACCAGTTTGCCGCCTACCGCCCCGTTCTTCATCCCCAGCTCATACCACTCGTCAATCTGCGAATTGCTCATCCCCGCCGAACGCCGTTTCTTATGCTCCCAGTGCTCATGCATCAGCTCGCCGAGCAGACGCGTCTTGCCCGCCTCAAGAGCGGCCTTGCTCCGGTAACCCAGGTCTTTCACATAATGCAGGTTGCTCAGCATCTCCGCGTTATTCTGCTGAGAACGGACATTTTGATCCCGCAGAATCCCGCTCGCGCTGCGGGAAAAGCCCGTAAAGAACAGAATTAAATCGTCTTCCAGCGCAAACATCGTCTCCATGCTGATCTGTAACGGCACGGCCGTTACCTTGTCATTCTGGTGAAACGTAAAGCAGGTAACCCCGCCATAAGCTGCAATATACTGGTCCTGTTTGCCAATCGGCTCCCCCAGCCGGTCAATTTCAATATGGCATGCCAACTCCGCCAACTCTTCCTGGTGGAGGTGCCGCCTCCGGTGCGTATACAACGCCTTCAAAAGCGCCGTTGTAAAGCTCCCGGACGAACCGAGACCCGTACCCGAAGGGATGTCCGCCAGGGTCGTAATTTCAACCTGCGGCGTCCGGAATCCCAGTAAACGCAAAGCCTCCCGGATAATCGGGTGCTTCACCTCATCAATCCCCTCGACGTGTTCGAGCTGCGAATACTTCAGATAAATTCCGGGCGTGAAAGGCCGCATCACGTTAACGTACACATAGCGGTCGATAGCGGCCGAAACCAGGAATCCCTCATGGTCCCGGTAGTAAGAGGGTAGGTCCGTGCCTCCCCCCCCAAGAGTAATGCGAAGCGGGCTACGTGCGATGATCATAACCGGATCGTGAGTAAATCTCCTGAATAATTTCTAGAGCCGCCAAAGCATCGCCCAAACCGGCAGCGGGCTGACGGTCGAGTCGGATATCTTCGTAAAATTCAGCTAACTCCACCGCCCAAGAGTTATCCGCCATCGGATACTCCCACGCCACCGTCTCTGGCGGACCCATCGCCGCGCTCATCCTGTAATGCGTAATCCGCTCCACCCCGTAGCTGCCGCCCAGTCCGGATAACTCCAGCTTTCCCACTCTGCCGTATAGCTCCAGCGAAAACGTATTCTTCCACTCCGTGCACGAAACGTGCAGGAACGCTACCTGTTCGCGCTGTGTCCGCAGCAGGAGAAACCCGTTATCGTCCACCGGCATGTCCCAGAAGTAGGTGTGGGCAAAACCCTCCACCTTCGCAAAATCCCCCAGAAACCAGCGCGCCAGATCGATCACGTGCGGCCCCTGATCAATCAGCTCCCCGCCCCCGGACAGGCTCGGATTCGCCCGCCACTCCCTATCGTATCCCACCCGCCCGCCATGTCCGTAGCGCGCCCGCAAAAACAGCAGCTCCCCTAACTCCCCCGCCTCCACAATCGCCTTCGCCTTCTGCAGCGAGCGATGGTATCGATGGTTGAACCCCACCCGTACCTTCACGCCGCTCCCCACCGCCGCCGCTACCACCGGATCCAACTCCCCCGCCGAACGCGCCGCCGGTTTTTCCACAAGCACGTGCTTGCCCGCCGCTATTGCCCCGTGCGTAATCTCCGCCAAACTGTCATGCAGGGTAGCGACGACCACAATCTGTACCTCCGGCAGGGCCACCAGCTCCCGCCAATCCAGGAAGCTCCGCGCTCCCCATTTCGCCGCCAACTGCTCGGCGCGCTCCCGGTTCACATCGGCGCAAGCCACCACCCTCCCGCCCGGCCCCGCCGCCGCCGCCCGCTTCTGCCCAATCAGCCCGCAGCCCACAATCCCAATCCCAAACCCCGGCGCCATGCCGCTCACTTGTCCCCCCATTCCATCCCGCGGTCGCGCCCGGTAATCCGTCGCAGAGTATACACATCGCCCCCCGCCAGCTCCCTGCGATGCTCGGGCCACTGCTCCCAGTTGTCCCAGAGCGCGCTGATCAGCTTCCCCGTAATCCCGTCGCTCTCCGCCCCACCCAAAAACACCGCCAGTTCAGCCGCCCGCGCGGGCGGCGCGCCCCCCGCGGCCTTCTGCTTGAGCGCACGCTCGTAGGCTGCCTGCCCCACCTTCTCCGGGCCGGCCTCCAACAACTCATCCAGCATCCGCGTGTTCAACGCCCCCGGCGCCAACGCATTCACCTCAATCCCCGTGCCGCGCATCTCCTCGGCCAGCGTCTCGACGAACCGGACAATCCCGGCCTTTGAAACCGCATAGGCGGAAAGATATGGCATCGGATTCGTCGCCCCTCCGCCGGACAGCTGCACGATCTTCCCATAGCCCCGCGCTCGGAAATGCGGCAGCACCGCCCGGCACAGCAGCACCGAACCGAATAGATTGATCTCAATCGTCCGGATCCACTCCGCCCAATCCGCCACCTCGACGCCTCCCTTGGCGCCCTGCACTCCGGCGTTGTTTACGAGAATCTCTACCGACCCGAAGGCCGCCAGCGCGGCTTTCACCACCGCCTCCCCCTCGCCCGGCAGCGATACATCAGAAGGTTGAGCGAGCACTTGTTGGCCGGGCGCCGCCAGCGCCGCCAACTCCTCCCGCGCCTCGGCAAGCAGCCCCTCGTTCCGGGCGCACAGCAATACATTAGCCCCCGCCCGGATATAGTGCCGGGCAATCTCCCGGCCCAATCCCTGATTGGCGCCCGTGATAATCGCCGAACGCTCCGCCAGCGGCGCCGCCATCGGCTACTTCCGCTCCTCGAATACCCAGGGATTCTCTACGAGACTACGCACCGTCCGGATCACCCCCGCCCGGATATCCAGCTTCGGACGCCACCCCAGCGACTGAATCTTACGCGTGTCGAGGAAGATAAATGGGTTATCTCCAATCCATCCCCGGTCTCCGCCCGAGTACTCGAGCACGGGCTTCACCCCGAGTTCCTCGCAAATCCACCCGATCGAGTCATTCACCTCGCAGTAGCCATCTACGCCCAGATTAAAGATGTTGACCTTCTCGCCCGCCTTCTCCATCGCCAGCAGAATCGCGTCAATGCAGTCCTGAACATAAAGATAAGACTTCCGCTGCCTGCCGTTGCCCAACACCGGCAGCCGCGTCGGATCGGCTTTCAGCTTCTTATAAAAGTCGAAGACATGGCCATGCGTATACCGCTCGCCCAGAATCGACACGAAGCGGAAAATCCAGGCCTGAAACCCGAAGCCCTCGCAATAGGCGGAAATTAACCCCTCGCCCGCCGCCTTCGATGCCCCGTAAAGCGAGGTCTGGATCGGAAACGGGCCGTCCTCCGGCGTCGGAATCACCGACGCTTCGCCGTAAACCGAGCCCGTTGAAGAAAAGGCGATGTGCTTGATCCCATTCGCCCGCATCGCTTCGAGCACGTTGTAGGTCGCAATGGTGTTCTGCTCAAGGTCCCGCCGCGGGTGCTCGGTGCCAAACCGTACATCCGCGTTTGCCGCCAGATGTACCACCACCTCCCCGCCCGCAAACGCCGCGACCAAACCCGGAAGGTCCAGCAAATCCGTCCGGACAAACCGGAACCGCGGATTCGCGCTCGCCCTTTCCAGGAATCGCAGCAAGCCCGTCGAAAGGTTATCGACGCCCACCACCTCATGCCCGTTCTCGAGCAACCGATCCACCAGATTACTGCCGATGAACCCCGCACATCCGGTGACGATAAAACGCTTGCTCATTCCGATCCCTTTGCCTCGTTACTCGCCTTCTTACTCAAAGTTCGCCCGCCGGTCGACAATATACATCGGGCGGCGCTTGACCTCGTCATAGATCCGGCCGACATATTCGCCCAACAAACCCAGCCCGAGCAGCTGTACCCCGGCAAAGAAGCTGACAAACAGCACCGTGGTCGATAGGCCGGGCGTCAGGTCGATGCCGATCAATTTTTGAAACACATACCAGCCGCCCACCAGAAAGCTGAAACCCGCCAGCAGCGCTCCGCCGATCGACATCAGCGACAAGGGCCGCGAACTGAAGCTGATCAGTCCATTCAAACCAATCTTCAGGGAGCCGGTCAGCCGGTTGTAGTTGCCCGCGCCGGAAAGCCGCTCGTCCCGGTCGTACTCGACAAACGTCTGCTTGAACCCCACAAACGCCACCAGCCCGCGCAAAAAGCCGTGGGTCTCATTCAGGCGGCGTAGCTCTTCAATCACCCGCCGTGTCATGATCCGGAAATCGCCCGTATTTCGCGGAATCGGCACATCGCTCAACGTGTTGATCAGCGCGTAGCCGACATGAGCCACTATCCGCTTGATCAATGTTTCGCCCTTGCGCGAACGACGCTTGGCGTAGACTACCTCAAAGCCATCGGCCAGCCGCGCATAGAGCTCCGGAATCAGCTCTGGCTGATCCTGCAGATCGACATCGATGACGATGCAAGCCTCCCCGCGACAGGTCAGAATGCCGGCCATCGTCGCCGCCGGCTGACCGAAACGCCGGGAGAAGACCAGCAGCCGGATGTTCGGATTCCGCTGAATTTCGGCAAGAATCACCTCTTCGGTGCGGTCCGGCGAAGGGTCTAGCGTGAAGATGATCTCATACGGCTTGCCCATCGAGGCAAAAACGGCCTCGGCACGGGCGAGAAAAGGACGGATATTCCTTTCTTCCTTGTAAACCGGTACCACGAGCGAGAATACCGGCGCCTCGGGAGGGGCTGGAGAAGCGTGATTCATCGGGATAGCGTTGGGAAAACCATGATCTAGCCAAGGGGTTGTGGCCGGGGGCGGCAGGACAGACCCAGACACAGGTTACAAAACAGGAGCGGAAAGAAACCGAACGGGTATGCCGAGCGCTCCTCGATCTCGAAGTACGGGTGCAGTTCCTCCAGGATCTCCGCCGGGATGTTGATGTGTTCCCTTTTGTAGAACCAAGAATAATCGCCCCCGTAAGCCCTCTTGTACTCGCGCTCAGCCGAAATCTTCCGGGCGATCGTATACGCCAGCGAGCCTTCGGTTGGGATGACGATCAGAAATTGACCCTTGGTCTTATCAAGAAGACGGTACGCCTCGCGGATGCAGCCGGGCAGGTCGGGCAGGTGTTCCAGAACATGAACGGCAATGACACGGTCAAACGATCCGTCCGGAAAGTCCAGACGCTTCTGGCAGTCGCCAACGAGAACGTTGATGTCCGGAAAACTCCGGCGAATCTCGGCGGCCATATTCTCCCGGAGCTCCAGCGCGTAGTAGCCACTCTTCTGCTCAGTCGTCAAGGACTCGTAGCGAAGATGCTCACCCAGGCCGGCGCCAATCTCCAATGTCGAGCGGAAGCCCCGCTTCGAGTGCAGCACCGGGAAACGGTGATTGAATTTCTCAATGAACCCATACCACGCCCCGGGTAACCGATCGTGCCAGAGCTTCATGAACTCATCGCTGATCCGGCGCTGTTCGGAAGTCAGTGGCGGGAGAACCTTGGGCCACTTTTTGGGCGTTTTGGAAACTGTCTGCGAATTCAACCTGTCCTCAACCCCCACCCGGAACTAAGCACACGAGCCGCTAGGATAACACAGATCGCTCGGTCCGACAGAAGCCGCGGATCCGGAAACGCTCAATCGGATGGAAACTACCGGTGCGTAACTGTTCCCCGGACGGCAAAACTATCCCCCTCCGCTGGCCGCATCACCCCGCCCCATGGTCCCCCCGCCACCCCTTCGCCACCCCTTCGTTGGTAGCGAGGGATGTTTCGATAGCGGCGCAGACTGCCGACTGGATTGGCCGTGAAGCGTTCGCCGGTGGCGGTCTTGCGCTCCTGGCGATTGAGGATGCCGGCGATTACTTCATCTGGATAAAGCTTAGCCAAGCGCCGCAGTAGCTCGATCGTATCTTCGTCGCTGCGAAGGCCGCTGGGCCGGAAGCGCGGCACGGGGACTTCGATCTGGATCATGGCTCCGCCCCGCCAACGGAGAGTGAGATGAGCATGGCCCTCGGCGCTCTTGAGATTCAGAGTTACGTCCTCCAGGATCACGCGCAACAGTTCTTTGCGATCAGGATCGGTTATGGTCGGAGCTTGCCATACATGGCGCAAGTCAGCACCGAGAGCCTGTAGGCTCCGTAGTTGCGCGGCGCTGAAGGAGGCGGGCCGCATCGGTGCTCGGCGCGGCAACTCGGTTTCGGCGCTGGGGAGTTCGCGCAACCGGGTCCGGGTCCACCGCGCGATACCGGCGCTCGGCTTTCAAGGCCTCGTAGCGGAGGCGCTCGATCTCCCGCCGCCACTGAGCCAGCGCGGTCTCTTGATTGCCCTGGGCCTGCTCGACGGCTGGTTGGGTGGCCGCCAGCGCTGCCGGAGCGACCGCTTTCGCCGGCGTTCAATACACGCCTCGGCCCTCGACCAGATCCTTGCCCGCGCAGTGGCAGTCAGGCCTAGGAACTTGCTGAAAAAGCCAATTTCGAAGAGTCACTTTCTCTCCCAAAGTTCTTTTCAAAGCCGAATCTCGGTTGGGGAAAGCGTTCCCGCGACTCCTTATACCGCCCTCAGGCGGCCATTCGGCGCCCCCGCGCGCCCCTTACGCATGGCTCTCCCTCAGCTTCGGAATTCGGAGTAAGTTGTAGGCCGCGCAGCTGAACACAAACAACCAATCCACCCTCGGCAACCCTCGGAGCTTCACCTTTCGGATCGGCCCCGTCTGCTTCAGCCATCCGAACGCCTTCTCCACCAACCACCGCTTGCTCAAGCTCTGCCGGTACCCCTCGTGACGCGTCGTCCGCCCATCAATCGCGTTCCGCCGGTTCTTGTTGTTCTGCGCCACATGCGGTGTCACCTTCCACTCCCGCACCGTCTTCACGAAGTTTTTGACATCGTAGGCCTTATCCGCGCCCACCGTAATCGCCCGCTTCCCTTCGTTGATCTCTCGCAGCAACAGCAGCGCCGCATCCGGCTCCGCCGTGCCGTCCGCCGTCGCCGTCATCGCACCGGCAATCAGTCCATGACGGTTCTCCGTCACGATGTGGCCGAGGTCCGCCAGTTTAGCCTCCTTGCCCGACGACTTCTTATAGAGCCGCGCCGTGGGATCGGTCTTTGATTCGTGCGTCTCGTTGGTGCGTTTGTCCCCGTGGAAGTTCGTGCCGTCCGCAGAGGTGTCGTCATCCTTGGGACGGAAGCTCTTGTGGCTGGCCCAAGCTGCGATCAGCGTTCCATCAACGGTAAAGTGTTCATCCGACATGGGATCGGCGGCTTGCTGCTGGACGCAAGCGAAGAACTGGCGGGCAACGCCTTGATTCAGCAGGCGGTCGCGGTTCTTGCTGAACACGGTCGGAGCCCAGACGTCGTCATCCATTGACAGGCCGACGAACCAGCGGAACAGGAGGTTGTAGTCGAGTTGTTCCATCAACATGCGCTCGCTGCGGATGGTGAAGAAGACTGGGAGGAGCAGGGCGCGAAGTAGGCGTTCGGGAGGGATGGAGGGCCGGCCGACGGCGCTGTACATCGCGTCGAACTCAGCGCTCATGCTGGCGAGGACCAGATCGGTCACTTTACGCACTTTGCGCAGAGGGTGAGTGCCCGGAATCCGGTCCTCCAGAGCCACATAGCTGAACATCCCTTCCTGAATCCGCTCGTCGTTGCCGAGCATATCAGAGAGACGTCCAAAACATTTCCGGGGTATCGTGTCGCGGCTGACTTTTCAGCAAGTTCCCAGTGGTCTGCTGCAAACAGTCTGTCGTTTATTCAGGGTGCCCTGCGCCCGCATGACTTTCGCCAGGATATCTTGAGCTCTGGCTGTCCGGAGGAAGGGATTGGGCTCTGCGTTGTGGTGGTCGACAGATTCGTCGAGAGCTTCGATGAGTTCCAAGACGCTGCGGAAAACGCCTCGCTTCAGCCGGTTTTCCGTGCGATCCCGGAAGAAGCGTTCGACCATGTTGAGCCACGAGGCGCTAGTCGGCGTGAAGTGCACGTGGAAGCGCGGATGGCGTTTCAGCCAGCGCTGGACCTTGGCATGTTTGTGCGTGGCATAGTTGTCGG
>JAINDL010000015.1 GCA_019931245.1 Bryobacteraceae bacterium CoA2 C42 | reverse complement strand
CGGCATGGAAGAAGAGGCGTGGCTCACCCCCGAAGGCCGGATGCAGTGGGTGCTCCCGCGGCAGGAGCGCTACCACCTCGTCAAGTAAGCCCCCGCCGCTTGCGCCGGTTCTGCTCCTGCCGGGCGAAGGTCGGAGCCAGACGCGTCTCGATCCAGGCGAAGGCCGCCGCCAGCCCCTCCGACTGGTAGAGCCGCCCGATTTCGGCCTCGACGGCCGACGGCTCGCCCCACGCGCTCAGAAACTGGTTGGAGGTCATCCGCGTGTACTTGTCACCGTCCAGTACGCCATCGTCGCGCAGAATCTTCTCCCGGACATAAAGCGCCAGCACGGCATCTCCCAGCCAGGCCTGCTGGAGCAGAACGGATCGATCGTCAAAGCGCGTCATGACCAACGCCTATTGTCGCCTACGGCGGCGCCAGCCAGGCGCCGAGCACGGTCCACGGACTCGTTTGCAGCGACAGTGTCTGTACGGCGCCCCACAGGGCCCGCGGCCCGGCAAACGCCGGCTTGACGGTGTAGTTCAGCGAGAGTGTCAACTGGTTGCCCGACTTGACGGCGCTCGAACCCTGCGCGCTGATCCGGCAGTAGCTGTTTTCAATCGTGTTCGTCCCGCTCAGATCGATGGCCGTGGCCTGGCTGCCGTCGCCATTGTCAGGAAACAGGAACAGCAGATTGGCCGGCACGAAGTAAGCGACGTAGCAGGACTGCCCGGCGTCGACGGCGCTGTTCATCAGCAGCCAGGCGGTCTGCAGATTGTTGGCGTTGGTGGCGTCCTGAAACGTGGCGGTCAGCACCTGCGATCCTGTCGAGACCGCGGCCGGGGAGAGCGAGTGGGGCCGCGGAAAGCTGGGCGCCGCCTCCGGAACAAGCGCCGCGCCCATCGTCTGCCAGCCGGAGGAGATGTTGCTGATCGACTGGGCTGCGGTGTAAATCACCCGGTTCCCGCGGAAGGCCGCCGCATAGCTGACCGCCAGCGTCAGCGTCAGCGAATTCCCGCTGCTCACCGCCGATGTCCCCACCCCGGAGATGGTGCACTGCCCGTTGCTGATGCTCCCCGGGGCGCCCGGGGTCAGCGGGCCGATCAGCCCCTCGGCCGTCCCGCCGTCCGGCACCAGAAACAGCATGTCGTAGGGCCGCGAGTAGGCTAGGTAGCACGCTCTACCGCCGTCGAGCGCCCGGTTGATCAGAACATTGACCACGCCCAGATACTGGGCCCCGGCCGGATGCGAAAACCGGGCGACGATCGTCTGCGCATTGCCGGACGGGGCGATCGGCCCGCCGTCGCGGGCGCTGACCGGCATCTGCAGCGGCGAAATCGCCTGGTTCACCGTGAACGTCTGGCCGCCGATGATGAGCGTGCCGCTGCGCGCCCCGCCCGGGTTCTCCTGATAGGCAAACTGCACGGTGTTGCCGCTGACGGTTCCGCTCAGCCACGCCGCTCCGGGGACGACCGAAATCGAACACCCCGCACCCGTCGCCACCGTGACCGTGCCGGATCCGGCCCCAAACCCGACGCTCGCGCTGGCCGCGCTGAGTTGGAAGGCACAAGCGAAGTTGGCCGTCACCGCCCGCGCGGCACTCATCCCCAGCGTCTGCGGGTTCGCCCCGCCGGTCAGCGCTCCCGCAAAGCCGGTGAATACGTAGCCAGGCGCCGGGCTGGCCGTCAGCGTGACGCTGGTACCCAGGCTATGGTAGTCGTCAGCCGACGCCGGCGCGGCCGTCAAAATGCCCCCGGATGGCGGGCTGACGCCCCGCGTCAACTGCACCCGGACAGCGTAGCTGGCCGTATAGGAAGCGCCGGTCGGGCTGATGGTGATGCTCCGCGCCGCCGAACCACCATCGTTCCAACCGCTGAACGACGCCTGCACGCCCGTCGAGTTCTGTGCCGCCGGCGCGGTGACGGAGATCACCGTTCCGGCCGCCAGTTCGAGACTAAATGGCGCCGTCCGGCTCTCGCCATTCACCACCAGTTGCAGCCCCGCCGGAACGGTAACGAACGTAGTAGGCTGCGACCCGGTAAAGCGGCGCACGCGCTGGTTCCGGCTGTCGGCCACAAAGACGCGGCCCTGGCCGTCGACGATTACTCCCCGCGGGTCATAGAGCGCGGCCGCCACCGCCTCGCCCCCCTCCCCCGAAAACCCGGCCAACCCGGTCCCGG
This sequence comes from Bryobacteraceae bacterium CoA2 C42, assembly GCA_019931245.1. Taxonomy (GTDB): domain Bacteria; phylum Acidobacteriota; class Terriglobia; order Bryobacterales; family Bryobacteraceae. The sequence continues at coordinate 7,298 of JAINDL010000015.1, read as the reverse complement.
CCACGGTCCGGATCGACCCAGACGGATTCACCTCCCGGATCCGGTGGTTCCCGCTGTCGGCGATAAACAGACCGCCCGCGGCGCCGGCCGCCAGCCCGGTGGGAAAGTTCAACCCGGCCGCCGTCGCCGGACCCCCGTCCCCGCCCGACCCGGGCGTCAGCGAGCCCGCTACCGTGGTAATCGTCCCGCCCGGCCGGAATCGGCGGACGCGGGAACCATCGGCCACGTACAGGTCTCCCGCGCTGTCCACCGCCAGACCCGTGGGACCGGCCAACTGCGCCGCCAGCGCGCTGCCCCCGTCCCCTCCCGTGCCGTAGACCCCCGTTCCGGCAACGGTCGTAATCACCCCGCCGCTTACCCGCCGCACCCGGTTCGAGGCATCCGACAGATACAGATTCCCGCTCCCGTCCACCACGATGGCCGACGGCAGCACCAGCCGCGCCGCCGTCGCCGCCACCCCGTCCACCGGCGAGGTGCCTCCCCCGGCAACGGTCGTGATGCTGCCGCCCGGCGCCACCATCCGGATCCGGTCGTTGAACGTATCTGCGATGTAGAGATTACCCGTACCATCGATGGCGAGACCCGAAGGGCGGTACAGTGTCGCCGCGGTCGCCGGCCCGCCATCCCCGCTGTAAAGAATCCCTCCCGAGCCGGCCACTGTAACCACCGTCCCGTCCGGCTCCACGCGGCGCACCCGATGGTTCTCGGCATCGGCGATGTACAGGTTCCCCGCCCCGTCAAAGGCCAGTCCAGCCGGGCCGAACAGCTGCGCATTCACCGCCAACCCGCCGTCCCCGCTCCAGCCCGGCGTTCCGTTGCCGGCCACCGTGCTGATCACCCCGCCCGCCGAGATCATCCGCACCCGGAAGTTGCTCGTATCGGCCACGTAGACCACCCCACCCGGCCCCGGACAAACCCCAAGCGGCTGGTACAGCGACGCCCCCGACGCCAGCCCGCCATCGCCCCGAAAAGCGGGCGTGCCATTGCCGGCCAAGGTCGTCATCACCCCCCCCGCCACCCGCCGGATCCGCTGGTTGGACTGGTCGGCAATGTAGATCGTCCCAGCCGCATCCACCGCCAACGCCACCGGGTCGCCGAGTTCGGCCGTCAGCGCGTTTCCCCCATCCCCCGTAAAGCCCATCGTGCCCGCACCCGCCACCGTGCTGATAATCCCGCCCGGCGACACGCGCCGGATGCGCCGGTTCCAGCGGTCAGCGATGTAGACGTTACCCGCCGCGTCCACCGCCACCCCACGCGGCTGCCACAGCAACGCCGCCGTCGCCGCACCACCGTCCCCGCCAAATCCCGCTACCCCCGTGCCAGCGATCGTCGTCAGCACCGCGCCGTTCAGACGCCGGATCCGGTGGTTGCCCGTATCGGCGACGTATACGAGGCCCAGCCCGTCCACAGCTACCCCAACTGGGGTATTCAACTGGTCCGTCGTCCCCCCCGCCACGGTCGTAATTACCCCGCCCGGCGTCACCCGCCGAATCCGGTGGTTCCCGGTGTCGGCAATGTACAGATTCCCCGCCCCGTCGACGGCCACCCCGCTCGGGTCCTGCAGCTGCGCCGCCGTTGCCACTCCGCCGTCTCCGCTGAATCCCGGCGCGCCCGACCCGGCCACCACCGTTACCGACCCGCCCGGCGCCACCCGCCGCACCCGCTGGCTCTCGGTGTCGGCAATGTACAGGTTGCCCGCCGCATCAACAGCCACCGCCCGGGGCGAGCGCAACGCCAGCCCCGTCGCCGCCGGACCCTGCCCCGGGCCGCCCGCGACGGTGACGATCGGGTTCTGGCTGCGGAGCAGCATCGGCAGGCACACCAGCGCCAGAATACGGAAGAGAACACGAAACTCCGGTTGCAACATGAGACCAACAGCCCGGGGTGGCGGGCGGGAAGTCTTCCCGCCGGATCAGGCCATCCCCTAAGGGGCGTATCGGACTCAAAACCAGCACTCCGCAGCAAACGTGCCGCTAGGATTCCTCCTACCGGCAGGCCAAACAGCAACGGGCGGCGGCGCCCGATAAGCGCCGCCGCCCGTTGGCTTCGTTTCGCAAAACGTCAGTTCAGGTCAAACCGGTCCAGGTTCATCACCTTGGCCCAGGCCTTGGCGAAATCCTGCGCAAACCGCTCCTTGCTGTCCGACTGCGCGTAGACCTCGGCGACCGCCCGCAGCTCCGAGTTCGAGCCGAAGGCCAGATCCACCGGCGTCGCTGTCCACCTCTTCTTCCCGGTCGCCCGGTCGACGCCCTCGTACAGGCCCTCGCCCTGCGCCTTGCTCCACTTGGTTCCCATGTCGAGCAGGTTGACAAAGAAGTCGTTGGTCAACGTCCCCGGACGGTCCGTGAAGACCCCGTGGGCCGCCGCGCCGCTGTTGGCGTTCAACGCCCGCAGACCGCCCACCAGCACCGTCAGCTCCGGTACGGTCAGCGTCAGCAGGTTTGCCCGGTCCACCATCTGCTCAGCCGGCGACAACGTCCCCTCAGGCCGGAAGAAGTTGCGGAACGCGTCCGCTTTCGGCTCGAGGAACGCAAAGGCCTGCACATCGGTCTGCTCCTGCGAGGCGTCCACGCGGCCCGCCGTGAACGGTACCGTCACGGGAGTGCCGGCGTCCTTGGCCGCCTTCTCGATGGCCGCAACGCCGCCGAGCACAATCAGATCGGCGAGCGAGACCTTCTTCTTGCCCGTGTTGAACTCCTTCTGCACGCCCTCCAGTTTCCCGAGCACCTTGCTCAGCTCCGCCGGATCGTTCACCGCCCAGTCCTTCTGCGGAGCCAGCCGCAGCCGCGCCCCGTTGGCGCCGCCGCGATGGTCGGTCGCCCGGTAGGTGCCCGCCGATGCCCACGCGGTGCGCACCAGTTCGGGAACCGTCAGCCCGGTGGCCAGGATCTTCGCCTTCAGCGTCGCGATCTCTTTGGCGTTCACCGGCGCCGATTCCGCCTTCGGCAGCGGATCCTGCCACACCAGGTCATCCTTGGGCACCTCGGCGCCCACATAGCGCGACTTCGGCCCCAGATCGCGGTGCGTCAGCTTGAACCACGCCTTGGCGAAAGCCAGTTGAAACTCTTCGGGCTTCTCGCGGAAGCGCATCGCGATCTGGCGGTAGCTCGGGTCCATTTTCAACGCCAGGTCGGTCGTGAACATGATCGGAGCGTGGCGCTTGGACGGATCATGCGCGTCCGGCACGGCGTTGGCCGCCTGACCATTGGCGGGAATCCACTGCGTCGCGCCGGCCGGGCTCTTGGTCTTCACCCACTCGTAGGCGAACAGGTTCTCGAGATATTGCGAGCTCCACCGGTTGGGTGTAGAGGTCCAGGCGCCCTCGAGTCCGCTCGTCACCGTGTCCACGCCCTTCCCGCCTCCACACTTGTTCTTCCAACCGAGGCCCTGCTCTTCGAGCGCCGCCGCCGCCGGTTCGGGCCCCACGCACTTGTCGGGAGCGTGCGCTCCGTGCGCCTTGCCGAACGTGTGGCCGCCGGCGATCAGCGCCAGCGTCTCCTCATCGTTCATCGCCATGCGGCCGAACGTCTCGCGGATGTCCCGCGCCGCCGCCAGCGGGTCGGGATTGCCGTTCGGGCCCTCGGGGTTCACGTAGATCAGACCCATCTGCACCGCTGCCAGGGGCTTGGCCAGTTTGCGGTCGCCGCTGTAGCGCTCATCGGCCAGCAGCTTCTTCTCCGGACCCCAGTAGACCAGATCCGGCTCCCAGTCATCGCGCCGGCCCCCGGCAAAGCCAAAGGTCTTGAAGCCCATCGACTCCATGGCCACGTTGCCCGCCAGCACCATCAGATCGCCCCAGGAGAGCTTCTGGCCGTATTTCTGCTTGACGGGCCAGAGCAGGCGCCGGGCCTTGTCGAGATTCGCGTTGTCCGGCCAGCTGTTCAGCGGATCAAAGCGCATCTGCCCGCCGCCGGCACCGCCGCGGCCATCAGTCACGCGATAGGTCCCGGCGCTGTGCCACGCCATCCGGATGAAGAACGGGCCGTAGGTGCCGTAGTCGGCCGGCCACCAGTCCTGCTTGGTCGTCAGGACCTTCTGAATGTCTTGTTTGACCGCCTTCAAATCGAGCGTGGCGAAGGCCTTGGCGTAATCGAAGTTCCTGCCCACCGGGTCCGACTCCGCCGCGTACTGCCGGAGCGGCGACAGGTCGAGCTGGTTCGGCCACCAGAACTGATTCGGCTTCGGACTCTGCGCGACGGCCGCATCGGGCCGCAACAGGCTGACGGCGGCGACGGCGCCGGCGGTTAACAGCTGTCGAACGATATGTTTCATGAACATCTCCTCATAGACTCTGATGCCTCCCGCCACCCCGAAAGGACCACGGAATTGCAGACGAACAGCCAATAGCTCCCATAGGGGTTTCCTATGCCCCTCGCGCGGCTTCCTGTATCCCCACCGGTAGCCCACAACAAAGCCGGTAGCCCACAATAAAGGAAGATGCGGATTCTGGTTTGTCTGTTCGGGATGGCGGCGGCGCTCGCGGCCGCCGAGTTGCGCGGCATCGTCCGGCAGGGCGGTACGCTGGCGCCCAATGCCGTCGTTACCATCAGCCAGGGCGCCGTCCGCCGCACCGCGCTCACCAACGAAAAGGGCGAATACGGCTTCCGCGGCGTTGCCGAGGGTGCCTGGATGGTCCAGGTGGAGCTGCCCGGCTTCCGGACCGAGCGCCGCGAGCAGTCCACCACCGCCCCGCCCGGCGAATGGAACCTGCAGCCGGGACTCTCCTTTGAAAGACCCCCGGCCGCCGCCGCCCCACCCCGCCGCGGTCCGGCCCCGCCGGCGCCGCCGCCCACACCCCTGCCGGCCAAACCCAAGCCGGACCGCGCCCCGCCCCTCGTCACCGAAGCCCAGCGCCTGAGCGACGAAAAGGAGGAGTCCAAGGCCGGCGCCACCCCCCTGGCCGACTGGATGGCCCCCGAAATCCGGCCCCTCAAAAAGTCCTCGCCCTACAACGGGTCGCTCGCCGGCCTCTGGAACCAGCCCGGATGGGACGCCCGCGCCTACTCCCTCACCGGCCAGCGGCTCGCCAAGCCGGACTACCATCGCGCCCAGGGCCTCGCCGCCTTCGGGGGCCGCGACTTCTCGCTCAACTACCAATGGATGCGCAACCGCAGCCCCCAAACCATCACCGCCCTGGTGCCCTCCGCGGCCCAGCGCGCCGCCGCGGCGCCCAACCCGCAGGCGGCCGGTCTCGCCGCCCTCTATCCCCCGCCCAACTTCGCCGGCAGCTCCCTCTACAACTTTCAGAAGATGGTCACCAACGGCTTCCATCACGACGAGGTCCAGAGCAAATGGCAGCGCACCGCGCGCCGCCACACCCTCCTCGGCAGCTTCTCCTGGCAGAGCACCCGCACCGACACCGAAGATCTGTTCGGCTTCCTGGACCGCACCCTCACCGGCGGCGGCAACCTGACCGCCGGCTACCGCCGGGCCTACGGCGCCCGCGCCTTCCTCCGCCTCGGCGCCCAGCTCAGTTGGCTCGAAAACGAGGTCACGCCCTTCTTTGCCGGCCGCCGCAACCTCTCGGCCGCGCTCGGCATCACCGGCAACAACCAGGACCCCATCAACTGGGGGCCTCCCGGGCTCGAATTCAGCAGCGGCATCGCCCCCCTCAAGCCGCCGGCCGCCGTCTGGCGGCGCAACCAGACTTCCGGGCTTACCGCGGACGGCTCCCTCACCCGCGGCAAACACACCCTCAGCGGCGGCAGCAGCTTCCGCCACCAGCAGTTCAACATCGTTGGCCAGGAGGAGGCCCGGGGCGTGTTCGCCTTCACGGGCGACGATTGGGCCAAGTTCCGCGCCGGCCGTCCGGACACGGCCCTGCTCGCCTATGGCAACGCGGACAAGTACCTGCGCGGCGCCACGGCAGAACTGTTCGGCAACGACGACTGGCGCCTCCACCCGGCGCTCACCCTCAACCTGGCCCTGCGCTGGGAGTACTGGTCACCGCTCACGGAAAAGTACGGGCGGCTCGTCAACCCGGGCGGCCCCGTGCAGCCGGATCGCAACAACCTCTCGCCCCGCGTGGGCCTGGCCTGGCGCCCCGGCCCGGCACCCGTCGTCATCCGGGCCGGCTACGGCGTCTTTCATGACGCCGCCGTCTACGCTCCCGTCATGATGCGCATGGCGCAGCAGGCGCCCCTGTCTCGCAGCCTCCGCGCCGGGGCCTCCGCCGCCCTGCCCCTCACCCTCGCCAACGGATTGCAAAGCGCCGCCGAAGCAGCCTTTTTCGGCGTCGACCCCCGGTTCCGCGTCGGTTACGCCCATAGCTGGCAGGCCTCCGTGCAGGCGGTCCTGCCCGCCGAATGGGAGCTGCTCGTGCTCTACCAGGGTACCCAGGGCACCCGCGGCCAGCAGCAGAGCCTTCCCGGCACGGCACCCCTCCGCGCCGGCCCCGACGCCGGTCCCACCCTGCTGACTTCAAACGGCAACTCCAACCGCCAGGCCGGCAACCTCCGGCTCAGCCGCCGTCTCGGCGGGCGGGTCTCGGCGGCCATCAACTACATCTGGTCGAAGTCGCTCGACAACACCGCCCTCGGACCCAAAGGCCAGGGCGCCACGCACGTGGCCCAGAACTGGCTCGACCTGGCCGCCGAACGCGGCCGCTCCCCCTTCGACCAGCGGCACGCCTGCAACGGCACGCTCGAGTTCAACTCCGGCGCCCGGACCCCCTGGCGCTGGGCCCGCGACTGGAGCTGGACGGTCCAGTGGTCAGCCGGCTCCGGGCTGCCGCTGACGCCGCAGTGGCTGGCGCCCGTGCCCGGCACCGGGGTGACCACCAGTTGGCGCCCGGACTCGACCGGCGCCGCGCTGTACGCCGCCCCGGAGGGACTGCACCTGAACCCGGCGGCCTACCGCCCGCCCGCCCCTGGGCAGTGGGGAAACGCCGGACGCAACTCGATCAACGGCCCCCGGCAGATCGCCATTAACACCGGACTCTCGCGCCTGTTCCGCACCAAAGGCCGCCTCGGCTGGGAGTTGCGCGCCGAGGCCGCCAACGTCCTCAACAACGCCACGTTTCCCTCCTGGAACACCGTGGTCGGCAACGCCCAGTTCGGTGCGCCCATGGCCAGTAATCCCATGCGGATGGTGCAGGTGATGGGACGCTTCCGCTTTTAAGGAACGCGCACAACGGACTCGCTTCGGCCTGTGCGCTTTTTTGCCACGCGCACAACGGACTCCCTTCGGCCTGTGCGCTTTTTTTAACCACGCGCACAACGGACTCCCTTCGGCCTGTGCGCTTTTTTGCCACGCGCACAACGGACTCGCTTCGGCCTGTGCGCTTTTTTTACCACGCG
>JAINDL010000109.1 GCA_019931245.1 Bryobacteraceae bacterium CoA2 C42 | reverse complement strand
GGTGGTGGTCGGCAACGGGGTAGCGGGCGTCACCGCCGCGATGGCGGTGCGGGCGCGCGATCCGCGGGCCGAGATCACGATCATCAGCGGGGAGAGCGAGTATTTTTTCTCGCGAACCGCATTGATGTATGCCTACATGGACGTGATGCAGCGGCGCGACCTGGAGCCTTACGAGCGGAAGGTGTACGGCGAGCAGCGTTTGGAGCGGCGCCACGATTGGGTAGTGGACCTGGATGCCGGCGAGCGTACGGTGCGGCTCAAAGGCGGCGAGAGCCTGCGCTACGACCGGCTGCTGCTGGCAACGGGCTCGCGGGGGCGGCGGGCGGCATGGGAGCGGGAGTTGGACGGGGTGGTGCGGTTGGTCACGCTGCAGGACCTGGACGCCTGTGAGCGGTGGACGCCGGGGACGCGGCGGGCGGTGGTGGCCGGGGGGGGACTGATCGGCGTGGAGTTGGCCGAGTGCCTGCGGCATCACCGGGTGCCGGTGACGTTTCTCGTGCGGGAGGCGAGCTACTGGCCGGCGGCGCTGAGCGCGGAGGAGGGGGCGATGGTGGCGGGGCATTTGCGGGCGCAGGGGGTGGATCTGCGGCTGGGCAGCGAGATTGCGGCGCTGGAGGGTGAGGGGCGGGTGAGCGGGGTGCGGACGGTGGGGGGCGAGCGGATCGAGTGTGAGATGGTGGGGGTGACGATTGGGGTGGAGCCGAATGTAGAGTGGCTGCGCGGGGTGAGGACGCCGCCGGCGCTGGGGCGGGGCGTGGTGACGGACCGGGCGTTTCGCACTTCCCTGCCCGGGGTGTTCGCGGCCGGGGACGTGGCAGAGGTCGCGGGACGGATTGAACCGCTGTGGTATGCGGCCAAGCGGCAGGGGGAGGCGGCGGCGCGGGCGATGCTGGGTGAGCCGGTGGAGTACACGCCACCGACTTACTACAACAGCGCGAAGTTTTTCCATCTGGAATGGACGGGGGTGGGGGAGTTAACCGGGCCGGGGGTATTCCGGAAGCTGCCGGGGCGGGAGGCGAGCGTGCGGGTGATTGAGCGGGAGGGGGTGGCGGTGGGCTTTTCGATGCTGGGTTCGCGGTGGAACCACCGGGTGCTGGCGCGGTGGGTGGAGGAGGGCCGGCGCGTGGAGGAGGTTCTGGGGCGGCTGCGGGAGGCGCAGTACGACGGGGAGTTCGGGCGGGTGGCGTTATGATCCGGGACCGGCTTTATCATGACTGGACGAACCGGGGGATTACCGGGTGGTTGACGGCGGGATTACTGATTTGGTTTTACGTGGCGCTGTACTTTACCGAGAGCCTGACGCCGTGGGCGCAGCGGGTGGGATTGCGCAGTAAGTGGGACCTGTACGGGCTGCTGTATACGCTGGTGGTGGTGGCGGGGGGCGTGGCGGTGATCCGCAAGTACGGACACAACCGGTATCAGGTGGTGCGGACGGCGGTGGTGATGTTTGTGCAGGTAGTATTTGCCTTCTCGGTACCAATGATGCTGCAGGCGCTGCACCAGCCGGAGTACTACCTGAGTTACTTCTGGCCGCTGAAGTTTGATTACATGAATCCGGAGTATCTGTTCGCGCAGCCGTGGCCGTTTGTGGTGTATACGCTGGCGGCGAGTCTGGTGGGGGTGCCGCTGCTGGGGGCGCTATTTGGCAAGCGCTGGTATTGCTCGTGGGTGTGCGGGTGCGGGGGGTTGGCGAACACGGCGGGCGAGCCCTGGCGGCATTTGAGCGATAAGTCGAGCGCGGCCTGGCGGTTTGAGAAGATCAGCATCCATGCGGTGTTGGGAGTCAGTCTGTTACTGACGGGGCTGCTGTTCTATTCCTGGTTTACGGGAAGTAAGTCGCCGGAGGTGGTGCAGTTTCAGACCTGGTATGGGCTGGTGGTGGGGAGTATTTTGTCGGGGGCGGTGGGGACGGGGCTGTATCCGCTGGGTGGGACGCGGGTGTGGTGCCGGTTTTTCTGCCCGATGGCGGCGTTGCTGGGGATCACGCAGCGGGCGGGGCGACGGTTTCACATCCGGGTGAAGGAGGACATGTGCATCTCGTGCGGGCTGTGTTCGAAATACTGCGAGATGGGGATTGATGTCCGCGCCTACGCACAGCGCAACGAGAGTTTCACGCGGGCGTCGTGCGTAGGATGCGGGATTTGCGCGGAGGTTTGTCCGCGTGGGGTGCTGCGGTTGGAGAACCAGTCGGGATTGGTACAGATTGTCGGAGTCAGCCTTTCCTGACGCCGACGGCGTATTTGCCGTTTTTTTTCGGATCCCAGTGCCGGACCTGGACGAAGTACTGGCCCGCAATCAGGCTGGCGCGGATGCGCGCATTGGAACCGGCGCCGGAGTCGTCATCTTCGGCGATGAGATTGGTGGGCGAGTTCGGGCCGAATAACTTCATGACGGTATCCGTGGCGCCCTGCGTTTCGACCAGATAGCTGCCGCCTGTGCTGACCTTGAAGGTGAAGACATCCTCTTCGCCCGGCTTGCCGATGTCGGCGCTAAGCGGCGATCCACCCAGTTTCAGTTCGAGCAGTTTGTTCTCGATGGGGCCGGTGGGGGGATACATCCGGGCGCTTTTGATGAACAACTTATCGGTTTCCGAGAGGACCTCGTTCTGTTTGGTGGCAATGCCATTGAGCGTCCAGGAGGCGGGAAAGAAATAGAGCATGATCGAATCCGGATCAAATTTTGTGCCGTTGATCTGATTCGCCGTGTATTTCGAGAGCACGTTGTGCCGGGTCTGCTCCGGGGTCCAGAAGTTAGGCGAGCCGCCGAGCGAGGAGATGACCACGGGTTCATTCCACTGAATGCCGCCATCGGGGTTCTGATGCTCGTGCGCGAGGCCGATGGCGTGGCCGAATTCATGGGCCACGGTGCCGCCGTCGAGGAAGCCGAGATTCATGGTGGCTTCGCCTTGCGAGATCCCCTTAGCGTCGGTGCCGAGGTAGCTCCAGGCGCCATCGTTCTTATTGAACGAGATGCGGATTTCGGCATCGGGCGCGTTATTGAAGTCGAACTTCAGGTTAGCGTGCTGAGTCCACCAGCCGGCCTGTTCTTTCACGATGGCGCGTTCGGCGGCTGTGCCGCCCAGGAAGCGGACGCGGAGGGTGGAGCCGTTGATCCAGGTTTTGCCGATGGGCGCCACCGCGCGAAGGACGGCCGGGCGGCCGACGCGGCGGGTTTCCTGAAAGCGCAGGGCATCCTTTGGTAAAACCCGGTCAATACATACGCGAGGTTGGGGAGTGGGCTTAGGCATGATCGCTGACTATATCAGAAGCGCGGCAGGAGAGTTGGGCCCGCCGCTTATGGCAAGCGATTTAGGCTATAGTTTGGCAAGGTAGAGAAAGAGTTTGAGTGATCCGACAAGAAGTTTTGGCGAGACGGCGACATCCCTGGCTCGGAATCCGCTGGGCATCATTGCTTTGTTTATCGTTGGTGTTATTTCCCGTACTCGTGTTGGGGGTCTTCTCGTGGCTGGTGAGCAGGCGTAGCGGAAAGTTATTCGCACCAGGCGATTATAAGAATGAAGACAATTATGTCAAGATGCAAATGGCTGTAGTAGCGTCTTTATCGGCCGCAGCAACGAAAGATAATGCCCCGGCGTCAGAACTACGGTTGCACCAAATCGTCGAGACAGCGCGCGGTGCGGTTCCCGCGGCAACGGGGGACAACGGCTGGAAGGGCCAAATTCTTTGGGTTGACGATCATCCCGAAAACAACAGCCATGAACGCCAGGCTTTCGAGGCGATCGGACTTCGTTTCACCTTGGCGCTATCTACCATCGAGGCAGTTAACCGGCTCTCGCGTACCAAACTTGGGGCAATCATTTCGGATATGGGGCGCCGTGAAGGTGCGGACGAGGGGTATGTTCTGCTGGATCGAATCCGCCGGGAGGGCGACCGGACTCCGTTTTTCGTCTACTCGACGCTCCGTTCACCGGAGGACAGTCAGGAAGTACAGCGGCGCGGCGGCCAGGGATGCACAAACAACGCCCAAGAGCTGTTTGAGATGGTGACGAAGGCCATGATTCCCGGCCCGATCCGGTAACGGCGCTGTTAGAAAGTGTCCCTCCATGGAGTGAGCGCCGGGGAGGGGCGGGCCGCACCCGCCCCGTCGACCATCAGACCGTTTCGGCCACCGGCTCCGGCGCCTTGCTCAGGTCGACGCCCTCCCAACGGGCCACCACGGCTGAAGCCAGGCAGTTGCCGAGGAGGTTGACGGAGGTGCGGGCCATGTCGAGAATCGCATCGACGCCCAGAATGAGCGCAATGCCATCGGGCGGGATGTTGAACGCCGCGATGGTGCCGGCCAGAATCACCAGCGAGGCGCGGGGGACGCCGGCCACGCCCTTGCTCGTCAGCATCAGGGTGAGCATGAGCATCACCTGCGTGCCCATGGTGAGTTCCATGCCGACTACCTGGGCGCAGAAGATGCTGGCGGCGGCGAGGTACAACGTCGAGCCGTCGAGGTTGAAGCTATAGCCGGTGGGCAGCACGAAGCTGACGATGTGCTTGGGCACGCCGAAGCGCTCCATGTTTTCGAGGGCCTTGGGCAGGGCGGCCTCTGAGGAGGCGGTAGAGAAGGCAATCAGCCAGGGCTCCTTAACAGCCTCGATGAAACGGCCGAGGGGGATCTTCGACAGATAGATGATCGGCCCGAGAACGCAGACGACAAAGAAGACGAGGGAGCCAAAGACGGTGATCACCAGCAGGCCGAGCGTCTTCAGAATGCCCACGCCATAGGTGCCCACGGTGACGGCAATCGCCGCGCCCACGGCGAGGGGCGCGAGATACATGACATAGGAGGTGTACTTAAACATCACCTCGGCAAGCGACTCGCACCACTCGACGATGAACTTGGCCTTCTCGCCCACGGCCACGCAGGCCGTGCCGAACAGGAAGCAGAAGACCACCAACTGCAGGACGTCGCCCTTGGCCATGGCGTCGATGACACTGGCGGGGAAGGCG
>JAINDL010000040.1 GCA_019931245.1 Bryobacteraceae bacterium CoA2 C42 | reverse complement strand
GGATAGAGACTTCGGCCTGACCAACGCCCCGGCCCCTCGCTCGCCGCTCGACCGAGGCCGCCCCCCCGCCCGCGCGGCAACCGCCACCTGACCTTCCCGCGCGCAGGGACGGGAACGAGAGTTTGGCCTGACCAACGCCCCGGCCCCTCGCTCGCCGCTCGACCAAGGCCGACCTCCCACCGGCGCGGCAACCGCCACCTGACCTTCCCCGCTTAGGGACGGGAACGAGACTTTGGCCTGACCAACGCCCCGGCCCCTCGCTCGCCGCTCGACCAAGGCCGACCCCCCACCCGCGCGGCAACCGCCACCTGACCTTCCCGCGCCCAGGGGCGGGAGCGAAATTCTGACCTGAGCGGCTGCCTCAGAGCAGCAGCCGCAGCGGCGCCTCCAGCGTCTGCACCAGCGCCTCCAGAAACCGCGCCGCCGCCACCCCGTCAATCACCCGGTGATCGACGGAAACCGACAGCGGCAGCGTCAGACGCGCCACCACCGCATCGCCCTCCACCACCGGCCGCTTCGCCATGCGCCCCACGGCGAGGATCAGGCTCTGCGGCGGATTGAGAATCGCCTGAAACCGGTCGACGCCGAACGCGCCGAGGTTGGAAATCGTCAGGCTCGCCCCTTCGCTGTCGCCCGCCTGCAGCCGTCCGGCCTGGCTCTTTTCGACGAGTGCCTGCCGGGTGCGGGCAATCGCGCCCACCCCCAACCGGTCCGCATCGCGGATCACCGGCACGAGCAGATTCTCCTCGGTCTGCACCGCCAGGCCAATGTTCGCCGTCTCCCACGGGACGCTCTCGCCGTCGCGCCAGTAGCGGTTCACCTCCGGCCGCGCCCGCAGCGCGAGCGCCGCGGCTTTGATCAGCAGGTCGTTGAAGGACAGCCGCACGCCATCCCGTTCGGCCAGCACCGGCACCAGCTCCTCGCGCAGACGGGCCAGCGCCGTCGCGTTCACGTCCGCCTGCACGTAGAAGTGTGGCGTGCGGAAACTCTCTTCGAGGCGCGCGGCAATCACGCGCCGCCCGCGCGCGGCGACGGACGGGGCCTCTACCGGCACCGCCGCCGGCTTCGGCAAGGCCGCGGCCGCTCGCAGCACATCGTCTTCGACAATCCGCCGGCCCCCCGGCGCCGGGCTCACCTCGGCGATCTCGATGCCCAGGCTCTTGGCCCGCGCCCTTGCCCGCGGACTCGCCGGCGTCGGCCGGACGGCGGCCGCTAGCTCGGCAACGGCGGCGGCACTCCCGATCTCCGCCACCTGCTCTCCCTCGGCCGCCAGATAACCGATCACCTGCCCCACCACCACCAGCGCCCCCGCCGCCGGCCCGCCGTCGAGCGGCCGCAGAATCCCGCTGTCGAGCGCCTCCACCTCCATCGTCACCTTGTCGCTTTCGAGCGCAAACAGCGGTTCGCCGCTCACCACCCGCTCGCCCGGCTGCTTCAGCCAGCCGGCGAAGATGCCATCCTCGGACGACCAGCCGAGCCGCGGTACGTTGATCTCGATCGCCATCGCTTATCTCTCCCGAATCAACTGCCGCATCGCTTCGGCCAGTTCGCTCTGGCTCGGCACCACCGACGCCTCGAGCGGCGGACTGTACGGCGTCGGTGCCGCGGCGCCCGTCACGCGGCGGATCGGCGCATCGAGAAAGTCAAAGCCCCGGCTCGCCACCTGCGCCGCAATCTCCGCGCCCAGGTTGCACTGCGCGAAGGTCTCTTCGGCAATCAGCAGCCGCCCGGTCTTCTCCACCGAGGCGAGAATCGTCTCCACATCAAGCGGCGCAATCGTCCGCGGGTCGATCACTTCGACCGACAGCCCCTCGCCGGCCAGCACCCCGGCCGCGGCCACCGCCTTCGGCACCATGGCGCCCACGGCCACCACCGTCAACTGCCCTCCGGCTCGCACCACCCGCGCCACGCCAAACGGAATCTCGTAAGCCTCCGCCGGCACCGGGCCTTTAACGGCCATCAGCTCGCGCGGCTCCAAAAACAGCACCGGGTCCTGGCAGCGCAGGGCGTGCGTGAACAGCCCCTTGGCATCGTAGGGCGAAGAGGGCACCACCACGCGCAGCCCCGGAATGTGGCTGTACAGCGAGTAGTAGCTGCCCGAATGGTGCGTCGCCGCCGCATGGCCGATGCCGATGCAGCCCCGCAGCAGCACCGGCATCTGCAGCCGCCCGCTGCTCATGTACTGCATCTTCGCAATCTGGTTCACCAGCTCGCCAAACGCATCGTTCAGAAAGTCGATGAACATGAAGTCCACCACCGGCCGGCCGCCCACCATCGCCGCCCCGCACGCCAGGCCCGTGAACCCGCGTTCGGCAATCGGCGTATCGCGCAGCCGTTCGGCTCCGTACTTGGCAAACAGGCCCGCCGTCGTGCCGAAGTTGCCGCCGCGCACCCCGATGCCTTCGCCGAGCACGAAGATCGACTCGTCGTCCCGCAACTGCTCATCGAGCGCTTCGAGCGTCGCCGCCACCAGCGAGATCTCCCGGCCGCTGCCCGGGCCGCCCTCCGGCTCGCGCACTACCCGCGCCGGGGCGTAGACGTGCGTGGTCGCGTCCTCGGCCGTGGGCCACGGTGCCGCTTCGGCCGCCTTGCTCGCGGCGGCGACGCTGGCGGCCACCTCCTCGTCAATCTCGTCGAACTCGGCCGCCTGCTCCGGGTGCGCCGCCCGCAGCCGCTGAATCGGACACCGCCGACGCCACTCCTCCACCTCTTCGCGCGTGCGATAGGTATAGTCGCCCATGCCCTCCGAATGCGGCCGCGTCCGGTAGGTTAAGCACTCAATCAGCGTCGGCCCCTGCCCGGCCCGCGCGCGTTCGACGGCCTCGCGCGCCGCCTCGGCCACCGCCCAGGCGTCGTTGCCGTCCACCTGCACCCCCGGCATCCCGTAGCCGAGCGCCCGCGCCGCCACGTCCGGATTGCCCGCCGCGGAATGAAACGGCACCTCGGTGGCAAACTGATTGTTCTCGCAAACGAACAGCACCGGCAGCTTCCAGATCGACGCCAGGTTCAGCCCCTCGTGGAAGGCGCCGTTGTTGGTGGCCCCGTCGCCGAAGAAGGCCACGCCCACGCGGTCCGTCTTCCCCAGCCGGAAGGCGTAGCCGGCGCCGGTCGCCTGCAGAATGCTCGGGCCCACAATGCCGCTCGTCCCCATCAGGCCGATCTCCGGCGCAAACAGGTGCATCGACCCGCCCCGCCCCCGGCTGCATCCGGTCGCCCGGCCAAACAGCTCGGCAAACAGCTCCTCCACCGGCAGGCCCTTGGCCAGAGCGTGCCCGTGGCCCCGGTGCGTGCTGAACACCGCATCGTCCGCGCGCAAATGCAGGCACACGCCCGCCGCAATCGCCTCCTGGCCCACGTACGTATGGCAGGCCCCGTGAATCAGCTGCCGCGCATAGCAGCGCGCCAACTGCTCCTCGGCCACCCGGATCAACTGCATCGTGCGATAAAGCTTCGCCGTACTCATCTACTCTGCTCTCCTCGGTCCCACGGAACCACCACCGTTCATCGCCAGGTTCCCGCCGTCCATCGGAATCAGCGCGCCGGTAATCCAGCTCGACGCATCGGAAGCCAGAAACACGGCTAATCCCTGAATGTCCTCCGGCCGGCCCAGCCGCCCGGCGGGAATCCCGCTCAGGAACCGGTCCCGCAGCGCCGGCGAAGCCGCCATCCGCTCCTCAAGCCCCGGGTTCACCACCTGCGCCGGCAGAATCGCGTTCACGCGGACCCCGCGCCCCGCCCACTCCGTGCTCAACTCCCGCGTCATCTGCGCCACAGCGCCCATGGCCATGCTGTAGGCCACGTGGCCCCGGCCCAGCGCCGTGATGCTCGCCAGCGAACCAATGTTCACAATGCTCCCGCGCCCGGCCGCCAGCATCCGCCGCCCGGCCTCCTGACAGGCGCAGAAGCGCCCCACCACCAGATTGCGCAGCACCTGCTCGACATCCTCGAGCACCAGATCCTCCGGCGGGCCCATGATGGAATCCCCCGCTACGTTGCCCAAAAAGTCGATCCGGCCAAAGTCGCTGTCCACGCGCCGGAAGATCTCGCGTACCTCCTCCGGGCGCGAAACATCGGCCGCGGCCACCTCGGCCCGGCGTCCGCCCTCGCGGATCGTCGCCGCCGTCGCCGCGGCTCCGTCGCGATTCCGGTCCACCAGCAGCAGGTCGGCCCCGGCCCCGGCCAGCGCGATCGCCATCGCGCGGCCCATGCCCTGCGCCGCGCCCGAAACGACGGCGACCCGGCCCGTCAGATCAAACATTTGTTGCATCATACGATTGGCGTTTTGTCCTTACACAACTGATGATAATGCCACCCAGACCGTAGCACGCGGCCAGAAACAGCAGACACTGCCGGTCGCTCGCTCCCTGCTGCCGCATGTACCCCATCAGGTGGTTCCCGCAGTAGCCGGCCAGGTTGGCCAGCATGTTGATCAAACCAATACTCGCCGCCGCCGCCGTCGCCGTCAGCGAGAGCGTCGGCAGCGCCCAGAACGGCGCCGGCCAGGAGACGGCCCAGAATCCCGTCAGGCACAGCCAAACCATCACCACCCCAAACGACTGCTCCGGTTGCGCCGACCCGGCCAGAAACACCGCCGTCGCCAGCATCGCCCCCGCGCAGTACCACTTGTGCTGCCCCGTCCGGTCCGACACGCGACCCGACACAATCACCCCCGCCAAGCCGCACAGATGATACAGCCCCGTGTAAGCCAGCGACGCCTGATCCGACCCGCCCGACAAACTCTTCACCGTCGTCGGCAGCCAGAAGCCCATCGCGTAGCCCCCCGTGTTCGCCGCGAAAATCCCGCCGGCTAGCAGCCACACCTCGCGCATCCGCAGCGTTTGCCACAAGGTCAGCTTGGCGACCTCGCTCTTGGCCCGCGCCTCGGCCGCCAGCTCCGCTTCGAGAAACTCGCGTTCGGCCGCCGTCAGCCAGCGGGCGTCGCGCGGGCGGTCCGTCAGGTAGACGAGCGTCACCACCCCCAACACCACCGCCGGCAGCCCTTCGAGAATGAAGAGCCACTGCCACCCCGCCATCCCCATCCACGTCACATCGAGCAGCAGGCCGGACAGCGGCGCCCCCACCGCCAGACTCACCGGCACCGCCACAATCAACCCGGAAAGCGCCCGCCCCCGCAGCGCGGCCGGAAACCAGTGCGTGAAGTAGACAATGATGCCCGGAAAGAAGCCCGCCTCGGCCACGCCGAGCAGAAACCGCGCCGCGTTGAACTGCCCCGGCGTCTCAACAAACGCCGTTCCCGCCGAAATCACGCCCCAGGTCAGCAGAATGCGCGAGAACCACTTCCGCGCGCTCCAGTGCTCCACCAGCAGCGCCCCAGGCACCTCGAGCAATAGATAGCCGATGAAGAACAGCCCGATGCCCAGCCCGAAGGTCTCTTCGGAAAAGCCGAGATCCTGCCCCATGCGTAACTTGGCGAAGCCGACGTTGGCGCGGTCGAGATAGGCGACCAGATAGAGCAGGATGACCAGCGGGAGAATCCGCCAGGCGACTTTGCGGCGCAGGGCCGCGATCTGTTCGGCGGTCATCGATGGCTCTCCCTACAGCGGCACCGCGTTCTTCGACACATACTCCTCCACCGGGCTCTCATCCCGCCCGACGTAGTGGTAATACTCGGCGTACCGCACCCCGTGCGCCTTGCCCCGCACCCGGTCCCGCGACAGCGCAAAGTGCCGCGTATACTGCCGGTTCGCCGTCTCATCGTCGTTGCCGAGCAGCGGCAGCCGCTTGCCCTGCGCCGCCAGCCGCGCCTTCAGCATCGCCCCCTGGTTGCCGGCCGGCCCCTGCGTCACGTTCGCCAGATTGGCGTGCACCTTGCCGTCCATGAAGTCGGTGATATCCACGACGCGGTTCACAATCTGCGGTCCGCGCGAGAAGTAGTAAGCATCCTTCGGCCCGTGCGGTGTCAGCCCGGCCTTGAAATGCTCCGGGTAGTCCCACCGGCTCGACGCCATCCAGAAGGCCGATTCCACCGCCTTCGCCGTCACCGTATGATCCGGGTTCCGCTCGTACAAGCCCGAAGGGTCATAAACAATCACCGTGTCCACCTTCAGCACGCGGAAAAGAAAGATCAGCCGCGCGCGGATTTCCACCAGCGGCCAGGCGTCCATGTTGTGGTTCGGGTAGTTCAGAAAAAACGACTCCTTGCACTTGAGCCGCCGCCCCACTTCGTAAGTATCCTGCTCGTTCTTGTAGACAATGTCGCCGATGGTCGGCCCCGTGCCCGCCATCGAATCGTTCGACAAAGTAATCAGATACCCCGTGTACCCCTCATCGATCAGCTTGAGAACTAGGCCCCCCGCATAAATCGGAATATCATCGCAGTGCGGCTGAATCGCCGCCAATACCTTCCCCTGGTGCGGCTTCCCGCTCTGCCGCCGCTCGATCGTAACCGGCAGTTGGTACGCCGTCGAAGCCCCTCCCCCCGACTCATACTCCCGGCTGATCTCCGGCTCTCCCGTACCCTGCATCAGCCCCGCCGAAAGGCTGTTCCCAAATGACAGGCTGTTTCCAAATGACAGGCTCGTTCCAAAAAAGTTCCTGCGATCCATCCTGCCATCCTATACCCTTCGTGCCTTCGCCGGTTGGGATATGATACCGCCTGTCATGACTCGCCGAGCCCTTCTCGCCGGAGCCGCCACCAACGCCATGCCCGCACCCTCCTATCGCATCCTCGACCCCCACGTCCACGTCTACCAACAGGACCCCCGCTTCCCCTACTGGAAAGGCAACCCCTCCCCGCCCACCGACGACAAAACCCCCGAAATGCTCATCGATCTGATGCGCGCCAACGGCGTGGCCAAAACCGTCATCATCCAGGTCCGCCACTACATGTTCGATAACTCCTACCTCCTCCACGTCCTCAAAAAATATCCCCAGTACTTCCACGGCGTCTGCCGCGTCAACCCCGAAAACCCCGACGCCCCCGAACACCTCTCCGAACTCACCCAGGCCGGCCTCCGCGGCGTCCGCCTCAGCCCCGCCGCCAACGCCTCCGGCGACTGGATCCGCGGCCCCCTCATGAAGCCCCTCTGGAAACGCTGCGAACAGCTCCAGGTGCCCATGAACATCCTCGCCCCCATCTCGCGCATGCCCGACATCGGCGCTCTCATCGATCAGTTCCCGGACCTGACCATCGTCATCGACCACATGGCCGACTGCCCCGTCGATCAGCCCGCCGAACTCGAGAAATTAATCGCCCTCAAGCGCCACCCCAAGCTCTTCGTCAAGGTCTCCCACACCTGGAGCCTCTCTCGCCAGGCCTACCCCTGGATGGACGCCCAGGAGCACGTCAAACGCCTCCACGCCGCCTTCGGCCCCCAGCGCCTCATGTGGGGCACCGACTGGCCCGTCTCCCTCCCCCACGCCACCTACCCGCAAACCCTCGCCGTCGTCCGCGACGAAATGAAGTTCCTCAACGAGGACGACAAACACTGGATGCTCTCAAAAACCATCGAACGCGTCTGGCCCTTCGCCTGACCCCTACCCGCAGGAGATTCTCTGTATGATGCGCCTCAGCTGCCTCTCCCTCAGCTACCAGAATCAGTTCCGCGCCGGCAAAATGGACCTGCCCGCCTTCATCCGCACCGCCCGCGCTCTTGATCTCGACGGCGTCGACCTCCACATGCAGCACCTCAGGAGCTTCGACCGCATCTACCTCCGCCAACTCCGCCGCCTCTGCCTCGATAACGGCATGTCCATCCCCAGCTTTCCCGTCTCCACCGAGTTCGGCCTCTACCCGGATCGCATCAACGCGGAAATCGAAAAATGCCGCGTCGCCATGGAGACCGGCCTCTTCCTCGGCGCCCCCCTCGTCCGCGTCTTCGTCGGCTCCACGCCCCCCGGCGGCAACCCGCAGGACGCCTTCGCCCGCGGCGTCGACGCCCTCCGCCGCTGCGCCGAAATCGGCGCCGATATCGGCATGGTCGTCGCCCTGCAAAACCACAGCGGCCTCACCTCCACCGGCGACGACATGCTCCGATTCCACCAGGCCGTCAACCATCCCAACTTCTCCCTCGTCCTCGACACCGGCCACTTCACCGGCCGCCAGGGGCCCAACGGCCCGAAGCAGGAGGGGCACACCTACGACCACTACTACCGCAGCCTCACCCAGGTCGCCCCCCTCGCCCCCTTCGTGCGCGTCAAACTCTATCAGGTCGACGAGCAGGGTCGCGAACAGTTCATCGACTATCAACGCGTCTTCGATATCCTCCGCGGCGTCCACTACAACGGCTACTGCAGCCTCGTCTACGAAGGCGCCGAAGACGAGCTCACCGCCATCCCCCGCGGCGTCCGCTTCCTCCGCCGCACCCTCTCCGCCGCCTGAAGAGTCCGTGTATACTCGCTCCTATGAAAACCTCCCGCCGCCGTCTCCTCCAATCCTCCGCTCTCCTACCCGCCGCCGCCGCCACGGCCGCCGTTCCCGCCAAAGAACGCACCGCCTCCACCCCCTCCTCCCTCTACGCCAGCCTCGGCATCAAGCCCGTTATCAACGGTGTCGGCGTTGTCACCGTCCTTGGCGGTTCGCTCATGCCGCCCGAAGTCGTCCAGGCCATGGAGGAGGCCGCCCGCTACTTCATCCCCCTGCCCGAACTGCAGAAAAAGGTCGGCGCCCGCCTCGCCGAACTCCTCGAGGCTCCGGCCTGCATGGTCACCTGCGGCGCCGCTTCCGCCATCTCGGTCGGCACCGCCGCCTGCCTCTCGCAGGGCGACCCCGCCAAGCTCCGCCAACTGCCCGGCCGCGACGGCATCCGCTACGAAGTCATCCAGCAGCGCTCGCACCGCTCCGGCTACGAGCACCAGATGGAACTCTGCGGCGCCAAAATCGTCACCGTCGAAACCCGCCAGGAGCTTGAAAACGCCATCAACGAACGCACCGGCATGCTCTTCTTCCTGAATAAGGCCGAACCGAACGGCCAGGTCTCGGCCGAGGACTTCGTCAAGATCGGCAAGGCCCGCGGCATCCCGACGATGAACGACGCGGCCTCCGACGCGACCCCGAAAACGAACCTCTCGAAGTACACCAAGATGGGCTTCGACCTCGTCATCTTCTCGGGCGGTAAGGCCCTGCGCGGGCCGCAGGCGAGCGGCCTGCTGCTCGGCCGCAAGGACCTCATCGAAGCCGCCCTGCCCGCCATGTCCCCCTACGGCGGCATCGGCCGCGGCATGAAGGTGGGTAAGGAGGAGATGGTCGGTCTGCTCGCCGCCGTCGAGCGGTACCTGAAGGCGGACCACGCCGCCGAATGGAAGCTGCTCGAATCGCGCGTCGCCTCCATCCGCCAGGCTCTCGCCGGGGCCAAGGGCGTTACCACGGAACGGCACATCCCCGTCATCGCCAACGAACTCCCCCACGTCACCGTCCACTGGGACGAAGCCGCCCGCGGCCTCACGGCGCAGCAGGTGGGCGATCGGCTGCTGGCGAGCGACCCGCCGATTCAGGTCCAGCGCCCCGCCAAAGGCCAGCTCCTCATCTCGGTGTGGATGATGCGCGGCAACGAGCACGAAATCGTCGGTCGCCGACTCAGAGAAATCTTCAGCTAGGAGATCTTCAGCGGTCGCCTCCGCCCGCCGCGGCGAATCCGTTCAAAGCCCCGCTCCCCGAGGAAAACCTCCGCCGCTGTTCCCGGCGGGGCCGCGACAGAACCGGCAATCGCGCCCCCTCCTGCCCTCCAGCCCATCTCGACTGCGCTAACCGGCGCAACGCAAACGAAACCTCCGCCCGCCGCCAACTGCTCACGCTCCTCGACCGGCTCGCGCAAAAAAGCCCCGCCGCCACCCGCGTGGCCGAAACCGCAAGGGCGTTTTCTGCCCCACCCGGACCCTTCCCCGCGCGGGGATTCCGGCGCCCTTGGCCACATCCTCCGTTCAACTACGGCTTCATCCCCCGGGCCGGTGGCGGTAGCCCCTCGCTCCAGGCGGGCGATCCCGCGGGCGAAACCCCATGGGGCGGGCCGCCCTGAATTCGCGGCCAGCCCGCATAGGGTGTTTACGCCAGGAAGGCGTAAGTAGAGTGCCGCTGTTATCGGCCTCAGTCTTGGCGATGAGATAGGTGGGCAAATGTCTGTATCGGCCAAAGTCGAGACTCGGAAGCCGACCGGCGGTGGTTCGCTGCCTTGGCCTGCCGCACTCTTTTTGGCGGCGATCATCTCTCTGGCGGTACTGTCCACGGTGGAGGCGGCCGGCCGGGAGGATCCCTGGCAGCCCTTACGCTTTAGCGTCTATCTGGTTTTCTCCGTCGCCGCCTCGGTTCTCAAAGTGGGCTTGCCAAGCGTCCGCGGCAACATGTCGGCGAACGTTTTCTTCTTCATGTTGAGCATGGTGTCGCTGTCGAGTCTGGAGACGGTGATCATCGGCCTGATTTCGGCCGTGGCGCAGACCCTCTGGCGCCCCAAGTCGAAGCCGAACCTGGTCCGGGCCGGGTTCAACGCTTCCCTGATCATGCTGGCGGTTTGGGTTGGCTGGCGGGTCTTCCACATCGGCTCGTTCGGCAGCATCACTATCCCTCATTACGTCAGCCTCTTTCTTATGGCGGCGGCCTACTTTGTCTGCAACACCGCGCCCGTGGCCGTCATGATCAGTCTCACCGAGGCCCGCCCCCTGTTGAAAACCTGGCGGGATACCTACTTCTGGGTCTTCAGCAACTACCTGCTCGGTGCCGCCGTAACGGCCATTATGGGCGCTGTCGAACAGACCATGGGTTGGGAGGCGGCGGTCTGCATTGTGCCCGTCGTCTATATGACCTACCGGCTCTACAGCCAATACCTCGGCCAGGTCGTCGCCGAAAAGTCCCAGGCCGAGTTCGAACGCGCTCAGGCCGATGCTCAGCGCGCCCACGCCGAGCAGGTCTCCGCCCTCCACCTCCGCACCATCGAAGCGCTCGCCCTCGCCATCGAAGCCAAAGACCAAACCACCCACGATCATCTCCAGCGCGTCCAGATCTACTCTGTCGAACTCGCCAAACTCATGAACCTCGGCGACGATCAAATCCAAGCCCTCCAGGCCGCCGCACTCCTCCACGACATCGGCAAGCTCGCCGTCCCCGAACACATCATCTCAAAGCCCGGCAAGCTCACCCGCGAAGAGTTCGAAAAAATGAAAATCCATCCAGTCGTCGGCGCCGAAATCCTCGAACACGTCCAATTCCCCTATCCCGTCGAACCCATCGTCCGTCACCACCACGAACGGTGGGACGGCACCGGCTACCCCGCCGGACTCAAGGGCGAACAGATCCCGATCGGCGCCCGCATCCTCTCAGCCGTCGATTGCCTCGACGCCCTCGCCAGCCACCGCCAGTACCGCAAAGCCCTTCCCCTCGACGACGCCATGGCCGCGGTCGTCAAAATGGCCGGTATCAACTACGATCCCGACGTGGTCGAGATCCTCCGCCGCCACTACCGGGAGTGGGAGCTGAAAACCCTGCCCACGACTGCCTCGCGTAGCAGACTCTCCACCGATATCCGCGCCAGACGCGGCGACAGTCCGGCCACCGGACTCTCCACCAACTCCAGCGAACTTGCCGGCGGACGCAAAGAGACGACCGAGTTCCTCTCCTCCATCGGCGCCGCCCGCCACGAAGCCCAGGTCCTGTTCGAACTCACTCAGGATATGGGGAGCACCCTCGCTCTCGACGAAATGCTCAGCGTTGTCGCCCTTCGCCTCAAAAAACTTGTCCCTCACGACAGCTTCGCCGTCTACCTCCGAAAGGGCGGCGAACTCGAACCCGCCTTCGTCTCCGGCGATGACTTCCGCCTGTTCTCCTCCCTCCGCATCCCCCTCGGCCAGGGTCTGAGCGGATGGGTCGTCACCCACCAGCAGCCCATCGTCAATGGCGATCCGGCCCGCGAGACCAGTCATCTTTCCGCCGCCCCCAGGGCACCCAAACTCCAGTCCGCCCTCTGCATCCCCCTCGGCGATGGCGAACAGACCATGGGCGCTCTCGGCTTATATGCCGCCGCCTCGGACGCTTTCACCCAGGATCACCTCCGCATCCTGATGATGATCGGATCCAAACTCTCGCAGTCCATCCAAAACAGCCTCGTCTTCCGCCGCGCCGAAGATACCTCCCTCACCGACTATCTCACCGGCCTGCCCAACGCCCGTTCCCTGTTCCACCACCTCGAAGGATCGCTCAAAACACACCCCCTCCTCAGTGTCCTCGTCTGCGACCTCGATGGATTTAAGGGCGTCAACGACCAGTTCGGGCATCAGGAAGGCGATCGTCTCCTCAAAGAGGTCGCCAACGCCCTCCGGCGCAGCTGCCGCGTCGATGACTATGTCGCCCGCATGGGTGGCGATGAGTTCGTCCTCGTCCTGCCCGGCATGAACGCCACCCAGCACCCCGAAAAACTCGACGCTATCATCAACGCCGTCGAAGCCGTCGGCCTCGAACGTTTCGGCAAAGTCATCGTCTCGCTCAGCATCGGCGTTGCCCTCGTTCCCGAAGACGGCGTCGAGCAGGAGAAAATCATCGCGGCCGGCGATCACCGGATGTACAAAACCAAGGCCCGGCGGAAAGGCGACAAGGCCCGCCTCGCCGAAACCGCTTCCCTCCTTCCGCCCCCGTCCGAAAGCCAGCCCATCGACCCGGAAAGCCTCGCCAAACTCAGCGAAATCCCCCGCAACCCCACCGCACTCACCGTCAGCAACGACCAACTCCCCTGATCCTACCCACCGCCCCCTACGGCACCCCCGTCAGCTGAAACCGCAGCGTCATCTCGTCCCGCGTCCCTACCGCCCCCAGCGCCGCCTTCGCCGGCTTAATCCCGAAATCCGTCATCCGAAACACCGCCGAACCCTCATACCGCCCCTCCCCCGCCTGCTTCACCGTCACCGTCACCGGCTTGCTCACCCCCCGGATCGTCAACGTCCCCGTCACCTGCTCCCCCGCCACCCCCGTCGACACAAACTTGACCTCCGGATACCGCGCCGCATCGAGCGTCTCCTTGCCCAGCGCATGCTCCAGCACCTTCTTCTGATCCTTCCCGCTCAGCCACGTGTCAAAACACTGCATCGCCCCCACCGCAAACCGGATCTCCACCCGCCCCGGCTCCGTCCTCACCGTCCCCGTAAACTCCGGAAACCGGAACCAGTGCCGCTTGCCCGTCATCAGCCCGGTCTTGTCCACATACAAGTCCACCGTATTCCCCGCCGCCGGAGCCAACTTCCACTCGGCCGCAAACCCTAACCCCGCCGCCAGAATCAGCACGAAAAAGCGCATACCCAATCCTATCCAGTATCCTGAAATCTTGCGTATCGGCATCCATACCTCCTCGTCCGGCTCCCTCGAAAAAGCCGGCCTCAAAGCCCACGAACTCGGCGCCAACTGCTTCCAGATCTTCTCCGGCAGCCCCCGCACCTGGGCCGCCCCTCCCCCCGACCCCGCCGCCGTCCTCCGCCTCAAAGACGTCCGCGCCCGCCTCGACCTCACCCCCCTCGTCATCCACGCCAATTACCTCATCAACCTCTGCTCCATCGACCCCGCCAACCGCCCCAAATCCATCGCCGCCTTCCGCGGCGAGGTCGAACGCGCCCTCACCATCGGCGCCGAATTCCTCGTCGTCCATCCCGGCTCGGCCAAAGACCAAACCCCCGACTCCGCCATCGACGCCTTCAGCCACGCCCTCGCCGAAGCCTGCCACGGTCTGGCCAGCCAGCACCTCACCATCCTGCTTGAAAACACCGCCGGCCAGGGCAACGTCCTCGGTTCCCGCCTCGCCGAACTCAGCGCCATGCGCGAGCTCGCCGCGCCCCACCTGCAACTCCCCATCGGCTACTGCCTCGATACCTGCCACTCCTACGCCGCCGGCTACGATATCGCCACCGAAGCTGGCCTCGAAGCCTTCCTCGCCGAAGCCGCCTCCACCCTCGGCCTCGAAAATGTCCCCGTCATCCATACCAACGACAGCAAAGGCGCCCTCGCCTCCAAGCTCGACCGCCATGCCAACATCGGCGAAGGCTATATTGGAAGGGAAGGGTTTCGGCGCATCCTGAACCATCCCAACCTGCACTCCAAAGCCTTCATCCTCGAAACCCCCATCGACAACGAAGGCGACGACCGCAAGAACGTCGACGCCCTCTGGAGCCTCTCTACCTCGCATGCCCGAAAGAACCTATAGCCACTCGGAAGTCGAAGCCAAATGGTCCGCCCGCTGGGCCGCCGACCCCACCATCTTCGCCGCCGAAAAGAACAGTTCGAAGCCGAAATACTACGTGCTCGAAATGCTCCCCTACCCGAGCGGCACCCTCCACATCGGCCACATCCGCAACTACACCATCGGCGACGCCCTCGCCCGCTTCAAGTGGATGCGCGGCTATAACGTTCTCCATCCCATGGGCTGGGACGCCTTCGGCCTGCCCGCCGAAAACGCGGCCATCAAAAACAACCGCCACCCCCACGAGTGGACCAACTTCAACATCGCCGAAATGAAGCGCCAGCACCGCCGCATGGGCTTCAGCTACGATTGGTCCCGCGAAGTCTCCACCTGCGAACCCGAATACTACAAGTGGAACCAGTGGTTCTTCACCCGCATGTGGGAAAAGGGCCTCGTCTACCGCAAGGAAGCGCTCCTCAACTGGTGCCCGGAATGCGCCACCGTCCTCGCCAACGAACAGGTTGTTAACAACTGCTGCTGGCGCCACGAAACCACCCCCGTCGAGCAGAAAGAACTCACCCAGTGGTTCGTTAAAATCACGGCCTACGCCGACGAACTCCTCAACGAAATCTCCGGCCTCGAAGGCGGCTGGCCCGACCGCGTCCTCGCCATGCAGCGCAACTGGATCGGCCGCAGCGAAGGCGCCGAAGTCGACTTTACCCTCGACGGCACGGACGAAAAAATCCGCGTCTTCACCACCCGCATCGACACCATCTTCGGCGCCACCTGCCTCATCCTCTCCCGCACCCACCCCATCGTCAAAGCCCGCCCCGAACTCGCCGGCCACGACGCCATCTTCCCCGAAGAGCAGGGCTACGGCGAGGTCGAAAAGATCGGCTACGACACCGGCCTATCGGCCATCAACCCCTTCAGCGGTGAAAAAGTCCCCGTCTGGGTCGGCAACTTTGTCCTATCCGGCTATGGCACCGGCGCCATCATGGCCGTCCCCGCCCACGACGAACGCGACTTCGAATTCTGCTCGAAGTACGGCCTGCCCATCGTTCCCGTCGTCACCCCGGCCCTCAACGAAGAGCCCGTCCTGCCCTTCACCGACTACGGCGTCTCCCAGAACTCCGGCCCCTGGTCCGGCCTCCCCACCGCCGACGCCCGCCGCCAGATGGCCGCCCACGCCGCCCAGAACGGCTTCGGCCAAACCGCCATCACCTACCGTCTCAAGGACTGGGGCATCTCCCGCCAGCGCTACTGGGGCACCCCCATCCCCATGATCCACTGCGCCGCCTGCGGCGTCGTGCCCGTCCCCGATCAAGACCTCCCCGTCATCCTCCCCAAAGACGCCCAGCTTACCGGCAAAGGCGAAAGCCCCCTCGCCCGCACCCCCGCCTTCGTCAACGTCGATTGCCCCCGCTGCGGCGCTCCCGCCCGCCGCGAAACCGACACCATGGACACCTTCGTCGACTCCTCCTGGTACTTCTACCGCTACTGCGACAACCAGAACAGCGACGCCCCCTTCGACCCCGCCGCCATCCAATACTGGTTCCCCATCGACCAGTACATCGGCGGCGTCGAACACGCCATTCTCCATCTCATCTACTCGCGCTTCTGGACGAAGATGATGCGCGACCTCGGCCTCATCACCAACAACGAACCCGCCGCCCGCCTCTTCACCCAGGGCATGGTCATCAAAGACGGCGCCAAAATGTCCAAAAACAAGGGCAACGTCATCAGCGCCGACACCATGATGGACGAGTTCGGCGCCGACACCGGCCGCCTCTTTGAACTCTTCGCCGCCCCGCCCGAACGCGACCTCGACTGGACCGACGCCGGCGCCGAAGGCGCCTACCGCTTCCTCAGCCGCGTCTTCCGCTTCGTCACCCGCAACGCCGACCGCCTCGAGGAAACCGGCCAGCCCGGCGAGGCCGACCGCAAGGTCCTCCGCAAGCTCCATCAGACCATCAAAAAGATCACCGACGACTTTGAAAGCCGCTGGCACTTCAACACCTCCATCGCGGCCTTCATGGAACTCGTCAACGAACTCTACACCCACGAAGCGGCCCTCGCCCCCGCCACGCGCCGCGAGGTCCTTGAAAAGGTGGTCCTCCTGCTCGCCCCCTTCGCCCCCTTTATCTGCGAAGAGATGTGGGAAGCCATGGGCCGCACCGGTCCGGTCTTCAAGCAGCCCTGGCCCGCCTACGACGAATCCCTCGCCGCCGAAGAGGGCGCCGACGTTGTCCTCTCCGTCAACGGCAAGGTCCGCAGCCGCCTGCTCGCCCCCTTCGGCACCGCCAAAGAGGAGCTCGAACGCCTCGCCCTCGCCGATGAAAAGGTGCAGTTCTTCATCGCCGGCAAGCCCATCGTCAAGATCATCGTCGTCCCCGATAAACTCGTCAACGTCGTCGTTAAGGGATAGGCCGCCACGCCGCCCTGGCCCAGTTCCCCAACTTACCCACCGGCGCCTCCGGCGACTCCAGACGCGGAAACCGCAACGCCTGTCGCGCCGGCCATCCCGTTGCCGTCAAAGGCCGATCTTGGCGGCCTGCATCGCCCAGTCCCACAACTCACCCACCGGCGCCTCCGGCGCCTCCAGGCCCAGAAACTGCATCGCCTGCCGCAGCACCGGCGCCGGCGCCGTGAGCGGCAGCGCCGGCGCCAGCGTTTGCTTGCTCAGCTTATCCCCCCGCGCGTCCCGCACCAGCCGAATATGTCGGTACCGCGGCGGCGTAAGCCCCAGCGCCCGGTGAAGATAGATCTGCCCCGGCGTCGAATCGAGCAGATCCTCCCCCCGCACCACATCCGTCACCCCCTGATACGCATCATCCACCACCACCGCTAACTGATACGCATACAACCCATCCGCCCGCCGGATCACAAAATCCCCGCCCCGTACCTTCAAACTCCGCCCTACCCGCCCCGCCGGCAACCCCCGCGCACACCCGCATACCTCCCGCCGCGAACACCCGCACGGATAGACCAGATCCCCCAACTCCCGCACCGCCTCCGCATACGCCGCCGTCCGCGTCGATTGGTACAGCACCGGCCCGTCCCACGCGAACCCGTACGCCTCGAGCGCCCGCAAAATCTCCGCGTCCGCCCCCGCGACGCACCGCGGCCCGTCCAGATCCTCCATCCGGACCAGCCACCGCCCCCCGCGCGACCGCGCTTCGAGATAACTCCCCACCGCCGTCACCAGCGATCCCAGATGCAGCGGCCCCGTCGGCGACGGCGCGAATCGTCCCGTGTAACTCACCGCAGCAGATAGTCGCGAAACAGTAACTCATTCATCTCGACAAAGTACCGGTAGTAATACTGCGGTCCGTTCAGCTTGACGATGTTACTGTTCCAGTCCGTCGGCTGCACCCAGCGCACCGTCCGCCCCTTGGCCAGGTCCGGCAGGTCCCAGCTGCGCAGAAAGCCGGGAATCACGGCGTCGTGCAGAAACTTATGCACCGGCGAATCGAGCGCGCTCGCCAGGTTATACGGCGCCCGTTCGAGCCACAGCTTACCGAGTCGCGGCTCAGCCGCGCTCGCCAGCAGCAGCCACACCGCCGCCGTCCCGTCCGCCACGCCCCGGATCGGCCCCGGCGCCACGTCCTCCCGCGCCGCCAGTATCTTCACCGCCGCCGCAATATCCTGCGCCCGCATCCCCGGCAGGTTCCGCCCAATCATCCAGCTCCGCGTCGCCGCCATCCAGTCGCCGTACTCGGCAAACTGCTTCGGCGCCGGCAGTCCCCGCGGCATCACCGCCAGCACCACCGCCCCGGCCGCGGCAATCTCCTTGGCGCGCGCCGACAGCGCCGGCCCCGCCTCCACATGCACCACCCCCGGCAGCTTCGCCGTCCCCGGCGGCCGCACAATGTGGCCCGTCACCACCACCCCCGGCTCCGGCTCAAAGGTAAACGTCTCCTCGGTCCCCTTCACCGCCGGCGCCGCCGCCAGGGGCCGCACCAGCCGCTGCACCTCGGCCCCCAGATCGCCCGGCCGCACGTTCTCCCGCCGCCGCTCCCGCAGCAGCTCCACCAGATCCCGGCTCTTCAAGTCCGTGGCCACCTGCCCCGTCGGCAGCACCAGCAACTCCTCGTTCGTGAACATGCGGATGTTCGGATCCTCCGCCGTCGATCCCGCCCCGCCCAGCAGCCACTGCTGAAACCACCCGTAAAGCGCCGTCCGCACCTCCTTCGGCGTCCCGTGCCCCCCCGGTCCCACCACCCACTTCACGCTCGACTCGGCGTCAAAGATCCGGTAGAAGCTCCGCGCGGCTTCATAAATCACCTTCGCCCCGGCCGGCGTGAAAAAGTCCTCCTCGGTCGATCCGATCAGCCACGGCTTCGGCGCAAAGTGCAGCACGTAGTCGGTCTGGTCAAGACCCTCGGACAGAAAATTCGGCAGGCTCTGCTCAGAGTCCCCGATCGAACCCGGAAACAGCACTTCGAACGAGTTCATGTAACACAGCGGCGCCGCCACCCGGATCCGCGGATCGAGCGCCGAAATGTAGGTCGTCTGCGTCCCCCCGCCCGAACAGCCCGTCGCCCCGATCCGCGCCGCGTCCACCGCCGGATGCGCCACCAGATAATCCAGCGCCCGCTTGGCGTCCCAGATGAAGTACCGCGCCAGCGTATCGCCCACCAGCAGCGCCTGCGTCCCGGCCAGCCAGTGCTCCTGCACCCCGCCCGGCACCAACGCCCGGTTCAGCCGCCGGTCGTAGGCCTGAATGCGCTCGCCTTGCCCCATCGGGTCAAAGGCCAGCACCACAAAACCCTGCGCCGCCAGGTTGGCCGCAATCCGCTGCGCCGCCGGCTTGCCCTCATTCCAGTGGCCAATCGAAAACAGAATTCCCGGATGCTTGCCCGGCTTCTTCGGCAGGTAGAGATTCGCCGTCATCCAATAGCCCGGCAGGCTCTCGAGCGCCACCATCTCGATGGAATGCGTCGGCGCTTCCAGCCGTCCCGTAATCTTCGGATTCAGCGGCCCGGAGTAAGTCGGCAGCCCGCCAATCACCCGCAGCAGCTTCTCGCGCAGCACCTGCTGCCGCGCCACCGCCTCGGCCTTGGTGCGCACCGGGGCAAACGATTCGCGGCGTTCGGCCAGCAGTTTCTGCGCCTGCTGGTTCAACCAGCCATCAAAATCCTGTCCGGCCAGAGAGGCCGCCAGAGCGAGCAGCAGCGATAACGGTTTGGTCACTTCTGCATTGTATGCGCTGCCGGCAGCAGCTTGGCGAGAATCTCCGGAATCTCAAAAATCGCCCGGTTCTCCATCGCCGTCACCCGCTTCCGCAGCTGCTCGAGCCGCCCCGGCGCCAGCATCCGTTCCACCGCCGGCACAATCCCGGCGAAACTCCGTAGCGACTCGCCCACCCCCTGCTGCTTCACCCAATCGGCATTAAACCGCTCCTGCGGCAGCGTCCAGGCGTTCTTTTCTACAATCACCGGCAGACCCATCTGCAGCGCTTCGCTCACGCTCCCCGGCCCTGGCTTACCGATGAAGAAATCCGCCAGCTGCATGAACGAAGGAACCTGCCGCGTGAAGCCCTCGACATGCTTCCGCACCCGCCCCTGCCGCGCCCGCAGTTTTGCCGCCAGCTTCTCGTTCTTCCCGCACAACAGCAGCAGTTGCACGTTCAGCCCCGCAGCCTCAATCCGGTCGTAGATGTCGAGCATCTTCGTCGACCCCTCTCCGCCAAACAGCACCAGCCCCGTCGGCACCCCCGGCTCCAAACCATAGCCCCGCAACGCCGCTGCCCGGTCCACCGTCGGAACCTCGTAAAACCGCGGGTGCAGAATCATCCCCGATACCCGGTGGACCTCCGAACCCGGCGCGGCAATCGCCCGCGCCTGTTCCACCGCCCGATCCGTCCCGCAAACCACCACCTGCCGCTGGTCCTCGAGCCAAAAGTTCGGCGGATAGTCTGCCATATCGGTCAGGATGGTGACGTAGGGCACCCCGGGCGCCGCCGCCCGCAGCCCCTCGAACAGCGACCGGTTGAAGTTCGGAATCAGCGAAACCACCAGATCCGGTCGCCTCTCCCGCCAGAACCGCGTCAACACCCGTACCTGCGCCCGGTGATAGATCCGGATCACCCCGTGCATCAAAGGCAGCAGTTGCGTCGACCCCAGCGTCCATCCCTTCGCCAGCAGCGTGTTGTAGATCTCCTCGAGACGCAGCCCCGTCAGCTTCCGAAATACGTCCAGTTCGTCCAATACGTCCTGCACATCAATCAGCTGCACGTCCCACGCTCGGTTCTGCGTGGCGATCACCTGTTGCAGCGCCGTGGCGGCCGCGCGGTGGCCACCACCCGCATCAAAGAACATAAAATGGAGAAGAGGGCGTTTGGACAAGGGATTCTCTACAGTGTTTCATAGATGTTTTTCAGTATTGTCACGTTTCCGTAAACATTTTTCCCTTACTATGTAGCCATGCGAGCGGCACTCACTCTCGTCAACTTCATCGAGGAGCGGGATCACCGGCTGATGCGCCGGTGCAACCGCTGGAAGGCCCCGCGCTGGGTTCGCCTTGCCTCCCTCTACGCCACCCGGGCCGGCGACGGCTGGCTGTGGTTCCTGGTCGCCGTCGCCATTCTCGCCCTCGGCGGCGATGAGCGCTTCCGCGCCGTCGCCGCCGGCAC
Organism: Bryobacteraceae bacterium CoA2 C42; assembly: GCA_019931245.1. GTDB lineage: Bacteria > Acidobacteriota > Terriglobia > Bryobacterales > Bryobacteraceae. Next base: position 13,556 of record JAINDL010000040.1, on the reverse strand, counting down.
CCTGGCCGCCGCCATCGGCGTGGGCCTCTTCCTGCTTCTCAAAAAGGTGACCGGCCGCCGCCGGCCCTGCGCCCTCGAACGCCACTGCTGGGCCACGCTCCTGCCCCCCGACCAGTTCTCCTTCCCCTCGGGCCACACCATGACGGCCTTTGCCGTCACCGTCCCCGTCGGCCTCGCCTACCCTCTCGCCGCCCCGTGGCTGATGGTCAGCGCCATCCTCATCGCCGCCTCCCGCATCCTCCTCGGCATGCACTTCCTCAGCGATGTGATCGCCGGCTCTATCCTCGGAGCCCTCCTCGGCTACGTAAGCTTCGCCCTGTTCATGGTCTGAGCCAGAGCAGCCAGACCGCTCCGCCCGCCACCGTCAGCACACTCACCGGCACCCCCACCCGCGCGTACTCCCCAAAGCCGATCCGGTGGGTCTCCCGCGCCCGTTCGGCCACAATCAGGTTCGCCAGCGACCCCGCCAGCGTCAGGTTGCCCGCCAGCGTCGCCGACATCGACAGCACGAGCCAAGCCTCCTGCGCCTGCGGTAGCCGTTCGATGAACGGCTTGCACAACAGCACCGCCGGCACGTTCGAGATCAGGTTCGACAGCAGCAGCGAAGCGAAACTCAACACCGGCAGCCTCGCCAAGCCCAATCGGGACGCCCCGGCAAACAGCGCCTCGTCAAACCCCGTCTTCTCCACCCCGGCCAGCACCGCGAACAGGCCGGCGAACAGGACGAGCAACGGCCAGTCGATCTCCGCGTACACCGCCGCCGGCCGCACCCGCCGCGTCAACAGCAGCGCCGCCCCCGCCACCATCGCCGCGCCCGCCACCGGCGCGCCCGCGAAAAAGGCCGCAAACATCGCCACAGCGGCAACCAGCGATTTGCCCAGCAGCCACCGGTCCACCGGCGCCGCGGTCGCCGGAATCTCCACGTGCCCCCCGCCCGCGAACTCCTCCCGGTGCACCCACCGCAGCACCCCGTACGTCACCGCCATCCCGAACAGCGCCACCGGCGCCAGCGCGGCCGCAAACACCCCGTACGGAATCCCCGAAAAGCCTCCGATCATCATGTTCTGCGGGTTCCCGGTGATCGTCGCCGCGCTGCCCGCGTTCGAAGCCATCGCCACGGCCAGCAGATACGGCAGCGGCCGCCGTTCCAGTGTCCGCGTGATCGCCAGCACGAGCGGCGTCATCACGAGACAAATCGTATCGTTCACAAACAGCGCCGACAGCACCCCCGTCACCGCCACCACCACCGCCAGCAGCGTAGCCGGCGCGTGCGCCCGCCGCACAAACCACTGCGCCACGGCCGGAAAGAAGCCCGCCAGGCGCAGGTTGGCCACCACGATCATCATGCCGAACAGCAGCAGAATGGTCTCGTAATGGATCGCGCGCCAGGCTTCTTCGAGGCTCAGCACCCCGCTCGCCACCATCGCCCCGGCGCCCACCACCGCCGCCCCCGTCCGGTCAAGCCGCAGGCCGGGCCACGACCCGAGTGCCATCACCGTGAAGGTGAAGGCGAAGATAAGCAGGGCGACAAGCTGTTGCGCGGGACCGATACGGCTAGGATGCCACGGTTCCGCGCGATACTGGAAGGAGAGTGGATACCCCCCGGGAAACCTATCGCGCCCTGCTCGCCGCCCGGCGCCAAGTCTGGACCGCCGCCGTCGCGCGCCATGAACAGTTCGGCTACCTCCGCCTCCTGCTCTTCGCCCTGCTGGCCTTCCTCGCCTGGAAGACCCTCTATCAGGCCCTCTGGTCCGCCTGGTACCTGCTCCTTCCCCTCGGCACCTTTCTGCTCACGGCCCTCTTCCACAACCGCATCCTCGAACGGCGCGACCAGGCCGCCCGCAGCGTCCGCTACTTCGAACGCTGCCTCCAACGCCTCGATCGCCAATGGGCCGGAGTCGGCAGCGATGGCCAGGCCTGGCTCCCCCCCCATCACGTCTACGCCGCCGATCTCGACCTGTTCGGCCCCGGCAATCTCTTTCAGTGGTTGAACCAGGCCCGCACCCGCATGGGCGAAAAAACGCTCGCCGATTGGCTCCTCCACCCCGCCGACGCCCGCCAGGTTCAGGAGCGCGAACAGGCCGTGCGCGAACTCGTCGCGGATGGCGACCTCCGCGAACGGGTCTATCTCGTTTCCGAGGCCGTCGCCGCCAGCGTCCACCCCGACCCCCTCCGCCGTTGGGCCGAAGCGGCCCCGGAGATGCCCCCCGCCCGCTGGCGTTGGCTCGTCGCCGCCTGGAATCTCGCCCTCGCCGCCTCGCTCGTCCTGGGGTTCTTCACCGGCTTCTGGAGCGTCGCCCTGCTCGTGCTCGCCGCCATGGCTGGCCTCGGACTCTGGCTCCGGCCCCGCGTCCTGCACGCCCTCCACGCGGCCGAAGCCGCCGCCGCCGAACTCGAAGTCTTCGCCGCCGCCCTCGCCCTGTTCGAGAACCGTACTTTTGAGGCCCCCAAACTCCAGGCCCTCACCGCCAGCCTCCGCGCCGCGGGCCTGCCGCCCTCGGCCCGCGTCCGTCAACTCGCCAAACTCGCCATCTGGATCACCTCCCGCGACCATCCCGCCATGCGCGTCCTCGGGCCCCCGCTCCTGCTCGGCACCCATCTGGCCTTCGCCGCCGACGCCTGGCGGCAAGCCAACGGTCCGCTCGTCGCCGCCTGGCTCACCGCCCTCGGCGAAATGGAGGCTCTGCTCTCCCTGGCCGGCTTCGCCTACGAAAACCCCGAATTGGTCTGGCCCGAATGGGTCGACTACCCCTCCCCCTTCCTCGACGGCGAGGCCTTGCGCCACCCCCTGCTCGATCCCACCCGCGCCGTTCCCAACAGCCTCGCCCTCTCCCCCCCCGACCCGCTCGTCCTCATCAGCGGCTCCAACATGAGCGGCAAGAGTACGTTTCTGCGCACCCTCGGCCTGGCCATCGTCATGGCCCACGCCGGCGCCCCAGTCGCCGCCCGGCGCCTGCGCCTGTCCCGCCTCGTCGTCGGCGCGTCCATCTCCACCCACGACTCCCTCCAGGAAGGCGCCTCCCGCTTCTTCGCCGAAATCTCCCGCCTCCGCGAGATCCTCGCCCTCGCCGAATCCGGCCAACCCGTGCTCTATCTCCTCGATGAACTCCTCAGCGGCACCAACTCCCGCGACCGCCGCATCGGCGCCGAAGGCATCCTCCGCGGCCTGCGCGAGCGCCGCGCCATCGGCCTCGTCACCACGCACGATCTCGCCCTGGCCGAGGTTTCGCTGTCCCGCCAGATGCACTTTTCCGATTCGCTCCAGGATGGGAAAATAATGTTTGACTACCGGATGAAACCCGGCGTCGTGCCCGGCAGCAACGCGCTGGCCCTTATGCACGCCCTCGGGCTGCCCGTAGCCGGAGGGTAAACCGCCGCCATGCTGCGCCACCTGTTGCTCTCGCTCTCCCGCCAGCCCCATCTGCGCCGCTTCTTTGAAACCTCTCCCGCCGCGCACTCACTCACCACCCGCTTCATCGCCGGACAAACCCTCGCCGATGGCATCGCCGTCAGCCGCCAACTCGCCGCCCGCGGCATCTCCACCGCCCTCGACCACCTCGGCGAGAATGTCGCCACCGAAGCCGAAGCCGCCGCCGCCCGCCGCGAAACCCTCGACGCCCTCGACGCCATCGGCGCCTCCGTCAACCCCGCCCCCTCGCCCGCCACCGTCGCCATCAAACTCACCCAGTTCGGCCTCGACCTCGGCGACGAACTCTGCCTCCGCCACGTCGACCCCCTCTTCGCCCGCGCCCGCGCCCTCGGCACCCGCGTCGAAGTCGATATGGAGTCCACCGCCTACACCGGCCGCACCCTCGCCATCGTCAAACAGATGCACGCCGCACACGGCTGCGTCCGTGCCGTTCTGCAGGCCTATCTGTACCGTACCGAAAAGGATGTGGCCGAATTGAACCGCCTCGGTGTTCCCATCCGGTTGTGCAAAGGGGCCTACCGCGAACCGGTCGCCCTCGCCTTCCCCCGCAAAGCCGATGTCGATGCCAGCTTCGTCAAACTCATGGAAACCCTGCTCGCCGAAGGCACCCACCCCGCCATCGCCAGCCACGACGAACGCATCCTCCGCCACGCCCTCGCCTTCGCCCGCCGCCGCGGCCTTCCGCCCTCCCGCTACGAGTTCCAGATGCTCTACGGCATCCGCCGCGACTGGCAGCAGCGCCTTGTCGACGATGGCCAGCGCCTCCGCCTCTACGTCCCCTACGGCCAGGCCTGGTATCCCTACTTCATGCGCCGCCTCGCCGAGCGCCCCGCCAACGTCCTGTTTGTGGCATCTAACTTGCTCCGAGCATAGCCGCGCCGCAAGTTTCTGTCCGCTTGCAGCAACCTTCCACCCCGGTTTGGAGTCTACATGCGTATGAAGTACTGGTCGTTTCTTCTTGCCAAGCTTGCGATCGTCGCCACCCTTCTGCGGGGCCTCTGGTGGTTGATGGAACTCGTGCTGCCCGCCCCGGCCACCATCGCCACCTATCAACTCGGGCGCTTCGGCCAGGATCTGCCCTGGACGACGGCCATCTTCATTTATTTCCTCACCGGCGCGGGGCTCCTCTTCCTCTGCTTCCTCGATCAGCGCTACCGCTGCCGCACCTGCCTCCGCCGCCTCCGCATGCCGCTGTCCACCGGCTCCTGGGATCAGATGCTCCAGCTCGGCCGCCCCAAAATGGAGTACATCTGCCCCTTCGGCCACGGTACCCTCGATGTCCATCAGGTCCAGTTCACCGGCCGGGAGAAAGACGACTGGCGGAGGCATGACGACGACATCTGGCGGGAACTCGAGAGCCTGAGCGAAAGCGGCAAGTAGGCTGGGGTACCATGGGGGTATGGCTGAACGCCCTCCCGCAGCGCGATCCTCCGCCCCGGCGGTCCGGGAACGGGGACGCTGGTTCCGGTTTCTGGTGGGCGCGGGCATGTTCACCGCCACCGCGGTGCTCCTCACCGCCACCTTCCTTTACCTCCACTACTCGCGCCTCATCAACGAGAAGTTAAAGGCGGGCCCGTTCCCGACCACCTCGATGATCTTCGCCGCGCCCAAACCCGTCGCCGTCGGCGACGAGATCACGGTCGCCAGCGTCGTCACCACCCTCCGCAACGCCGGATTCAGCGAATCGGAGAATAACCGCCTCGGCTGGTACCGCGTCGAGGGCAACTCTGTCCGCATCCTCAAAGGACCCGACGCCGAGCCGGACGGCGAGAGCGTCCTGCTGTCGATCGACAACAACAAGGCCACCGCCATCGTTTCCCTCTCCGATCAGACCGCCCGTCGCCAGATCTCCCTCCCCCCCGAACTCATCACCAACCTGTTTGACCAGAAACGGGAGAAACGTCGCATTCTCGGCTTCAAAGACTTTCCCCGCACTCTCGTCGACGCCGTAACTTCGGTCGAGGATAAACGCTTCTTCGAACACGCCGGCTTCGACCCGCTGCGGATCATGAAAGCGATCTATGTCGACATCAAGGAGCGCCGCGCCGCCGAAGGCGCCTCCACCATCACGCAGCAGCTGGCCCGTAACCTGTGGCTTACTCTTGACAAGAACTGGAAGCGTAAGTTTGAGGAGCTCGTCATCACCCTCATCCTCGAACAGAAGCTGAGTAAGGAAGAGATTTTTGAGTATTACGCCAACCAGGTCGACCTAGGTCGCCGCGGCAGCTTCGCCATCCGTGGCTTCGGCGAAGCCGCCCAGGCCTATCTCGGCAAGGACGTCCGGTCGCTTACCCTGCCCGAAGCCGCCATGCTCGCCGGAACCATCCAGCGCCCCAGCTACACAAGCCCCATCCGCTGGCCCGAACGCGCCAAGCAGCGGCGCAATCTCGTCCTCCAACTCATGCGCGACAACGGCAAGATCTCCGACAAAGAGTATGCCGAAGCCGTCGCCGCGCCCCTCACCGTCGCCAAAGGCGGCGGTGACAGCTCCGACGCACCGTACTTCATCGACCTGGTCAACGACTCGCTCCAGAGCGAGTTTCAGGACTACGATTTCCAGAACCGTGGATACCGCATCTACACCTCGCTCGACCCCGAACTGCAGCGCGACGCCCAGGAGGCGGTCCAGGTCGGCATGAAGAAGGTGGATGAGGTCATCAACAAGCGGAAGAAGAAGAACCCGGGTCCGGCGCAGGTGGCCCTCGTCGCCATCGATCCGGCCAACGGGCAGATTCTGGCGCTCGTCGGGGGGCGCAGCTACGGTCTCAGCCAGTTAAACCGCGCCCAGGCTCGCCGTCAGCCCGGCTCCGTCTTCAAGCCCTTCGTTTATGCGGCCGCCCTCAAGAATCGGACCTTTACGCCCGCTTCGATCGTGGACGACGAACCCACCCAGTTCTGGTTCGGCGACCAGCTCTACGAGCCCGACAATCACATGTCTCACTTCTTCGGCAAAGTCAGCCTCCGCACCGCCCTCGCCAAGTCGCTGAATATCCCTGCCGTCAAAATCGCCCAGGAGACCGGCTATGACGAAGTCGCGCAGTTGGCCCGGCAGGTGGGTTTGGGGAAGACCATTAAGGCGACGCCATCAATGGCTTTGGGCTCGTATGAGACAACGCCGATTGAGATCGCATCGGCCTATACCGTCTTTGCCAACCGGGGTGTCTATCTCGCTCCGAGCTGGATCACGGGCATCCGCGACGCGGCTGGTCAGGAGATCGCCAAAAAGCCCGCCCCCTCCCGCCGCGTGCTCGAAGAGGATGTGGCCTACATCATGACCAACATGCTCGAAGAGGTGGTCCAGTCCGGCACCGCGGCCGGCGTCCGCTCGATGGGCTTCACCTTCCCGGCCGCCGGCAAGACCGGCACCTCCCATGATGGCTGGTTTGCCGGCTACACGACCAAGCTGATCTGCGCCGTGTGGGTTGGCTTTGACGATAACGCCGAACTCGATCTCGAAGGTGCCCGGTCGGCCCTCCCCATCTGGGCCGAGTTCATGATGCGGGCGCACGCCCGCCGCCCCTACCGCAACGCTACCGAGTTCCCGCAGCCCGGCAGCGTGGTCGTAGCCAACATTGACCCCGCTACCGGCAGGCTCGCCTCGGCCAACAATACGAACGCCCGCGAGGAGGTCTACCTGCAGGGGACGCAGCCGCAGGCGGCCGATGGCAGCGGCGGCCCCGGTACCGCGGTCTCGGACTGGGGTGCCGAACCGGCGCGGCCGCAGAACAAGCCTGCTGGAACCCGGGAAATCCGCCCCGTCCCGGTGCCCCCCAAACCCTCATGGGCGCAGTGACGGCACGGTGACGGGCATGGACCGGTTGCGTTAAACTGCACTCAGAAAGGAGGTTCGTTGCCATGCGTCTCTTGCTGTTTACCCTTTCTTGCTGTTTAGCCCCGTTCGTTCTGGCGCAGATCCCGGACACGGGCGGGTTACGACCCGCGGCCAGCGATGTTGCGCCGCCCCGACCGTTGTTACCGGCCGAAATGCGCGGCGATATCTTCATGGCCCGGAAGATGTTCCGCGAGGCCGTTGACGTTTATCGCGAAGCGCCCGACAGTCATATTCTTGCCAACAAGATTGGCATCGCCTACCACCAGATGATGGCCCTCCCCGAGGCCCGGCGGCAGTATGAAAGGGCCCTGAAGATTAAACCCGATTACTCGGAGGCTATTAACAACTTAGGAACCGTCTATTACGCGCAGCAGAGCTACCGCAAGGCCATTTCGCAGTACCGGAAGGCGCTGAAGGCGAACCCGAGTTCGGCCTCGATTTACAGCAATCTCGGCACGGCCTATTTTGCGCGTAAGAAGTACGAGCAGGCCTTTGCGGCCTATCAGAAGGCGCTTTCGATTGACCCGGAGGTCTTCGAGCACCGCAGCACTCAGGGGGTGCTCCTGCAGGAGCGCAGTGTTGCCGAACGCGCCAAGTTCCACTACTATTTAGCGAAGACGTATGCAAAGTCGGGTGACACGGAGCGGACATTGATCTATATGCGCAAAGCCCTCGAGGAGGGGTTCAAGGAGCGGGGCAGGTTTCTTGACGAGCCCGAGTTTGCCAACCTCCAGGCTCATCCCGAGTTCCAGGCCATCCTGAAGTTGGAAGCGCGTGTTCTATAGCCGGCTGCTGCTGCTGGCCGCGGTTTTCCTGGGATTGAGCGGGTGCGGCGGCCGAACGGCGCGTCCGGATGTGATCCGGCTGGTCATCGTCAACCCGCAAGATACCAGCGGCGCGGCGACGGACGCGGGCCGCGCGCTGCGCCTTGCCCTGCTGGTCCCCTTCAGCGGCCTCTCCGACGCCATGGTGTTGGTCCAGCCCTCGCGGCGCCAAGCGGCAGACCTTGCCCCGCACTTCCTCGTCGAGCCGCAGATTGAAGGCCAGCGGATCGTTCTCGTCGTGTTCGATGCCCTGGCGAACCGCCATCTGCGGGATGTCGAATGTCAGCTCACCGCCTGCGCCGCCGCGCTTGGCGCGGCCATCGGCGTCACCCCGCGGGCGGTGCCGGCGCTGACCGTCAGCATCCCGCCGCAGGCCGGTGAGGAGCAGTTAGCCGCGTTGGTGCGTCAGTTCCCCGACAGTGCGGTCGTGCGGGAGGAGTGGATGAACCTGCTCATTGCGCGCGGGCAGCGCGATGCGGCCGGCCGCATCGCGGCCGAGGCCCTGCGGCGGCCATGGCCGCCGCTCGAGAAGGCCCAATTCGAGCTCGCGGCGGCCAGCCTTCGTGGCGACGCCGCCGGGAGCCTTACCGCCATCGCCGCCACCGCCCGCGCCTGGCCCGCCAACGCGGCGCTGCAGTTGCAGGCCGCCGAGGGTCTGAACCAGGCGCGGCGCTTCCGCGAGGCGATCCCGTTCTTCCGGGCCGCCCTCCGGGCCGAACCGGCCAGCTTCCCCGTTTACGCCACGCTCAGCTTCACCCAGGCCCTCGCTGGCGAGAAGCCGGAACTGCGCCCGGCCACGACGGCCGCCGACCACGATCTGATGGGCGATCTCGCCTTCCTCGGCGGTGACTTTCCCGCCGCCGAGGCGGCCTACCGGGCCGCCGCCGGGCTTGATACCAGCAGCCCCCCGGGCAAGCTCTATGCCAAGGCGGCGGAGGCCGCACTGCTCCAAAACGAGCTCGCGCGGGCCGACGGGCACATGCAGCGCTTCTTGGCCGGCTATCAGACGGCAGTGCCGGGCATGGCCGGCCTCGTGCAAGGTCTATGGCTGTGGCGGACCGGCCGCCGCGCCGAGGCCCTTCGGCAGACGGTGAATCTGCCCGCCGCCAAGCCGCTGTTTGCCTTCCTCGACAATCCCGGCGCCGGGGGCCCCACGCCGGTCGCTCCGGCTCTGCAGGCGCTGGCGCAGGGCCGGGCCGCCGAGGCCGCCGAGGCGCTGGCAGCCTTCATCGCGCAGCAGCCACTCGTGGCCGGGCTGCGATGGGAGCCGCTGCTGGCCCTCGCGCTGGCCGAGGCGGGTAAACCTGGCGAGGCCTGCGCCCTGCTCAGCCACTGGGGCACGCCCCCGCCGCCGGACGACTGGTCGGGCGCGCTCTTCTGGCCCCGCCCGCTGCTGGTTCGCGCGGCGTGCCTTGAGAAGACCGACGCGGCGCGAGCCCAGCAGTTGCGGGGGCTGGTGGCGGCGCTGCAGCCGCGTTGAAGCGTTTTGTCGTGATATTGTGCTTGCGTGCGACTACTTACTGGCATTCTGGTTTTGGGCGGGGGAATGTTCGCGGCGGAGTTCCCGTCGGCGGAGATCTCGAATGGATTGATCACGGCGAAGCTGTATTTGCCGGATCCGGAGAAGGGGTACTATCGCGGGACGCGGTTTGACTGGTCGGGCAATATGTACAGCCTGAAGACGAAGAACCACGAGTACTTCGGGCAGTGGTTTGAGAAGTACGACCCGAAGCTGCACGATGCGATCATGGGGCCGGTGGAGGAGTTCAAGACGAACAACGCCGGGTTGGGCTACGACGAGGCCAAGGCGGGCGGGACGTTCATTCGCATCGGGGTGGGCGTGGTGCGGAAGCCGGAGGAGGCGGGCTACCAGAATTTCAAGACGTACGAGATCCTTGATCCGGGCCAGTGGGACGTGAAGGCGGAGAAGAGCCGGATCCGGTTTACGCACGTGCTGAAGGGGCCGGACGGGTATGCTTATCGCTACACCAAATGGATTGCCCTTGAGAAGGGCAAGAGCCGGATGCGGATTGAGCATACGCTCGAGAACATTGGGCGGAAGCAGATCCAGACCCAGCAGTACAACCATAACTTCTTCGTGATGGACGGGCAGCCGACGGGGCCGGAGTCGGTGGTGCAGTTCCCGTTTGAGCTGCGGCAGACGCGGGCGTTTCCGAACGGTTTGGCCGAGGCGCGGGGCAAGGAGATCCGCTACACGGCGGAGCTCGAGAAGGGGCAGAGCACGTACGGGGAGTTTGCGGGCGCGGCGCCGTACGACATCCGGATGGAGAACCGGAAGGCGAAGGCGGGGGTGCACATTACGGGGGATGTGCCGATTGCTAAATTGGTGTACTGGTCGATCCGGACGACGTTTTGTCCGGAGCCGTATATCGACCTGACGGTGGATCCGGGGAAGAAGACCCGGTGGACTTATGTCTACGAGTTCTACGATTTGCCCTAAGGGCCAAGGGGGAGTGTGATGGATAGAAGAGCGTTTCTGGTGACGACGGGGGTGGCGCTGGCGCAGACGCCGGCGGCGACGCCGACGGCGGTGATCGGGGTAGGGAACCGGGGCAGCTATCTGCTGGACAGTGTGCTGGCGCAGCCGAATGCGAAGGTGGTGGCGCTGTGCGACAACAAGCCGGACCGGCTGGACAAGGCGGCGACGAAGGCGGCGGGGCATAGCCCGAAGACGACGACGGACTGGCGCCGGATTATCGAGAACCGGGACGTGGAGGCGGTCTACATTGCGACGCCGCCGCACCTGCACGCCGAGATGGCGGTGGCGGCGCTGGGGGCAGGGAAGCATGTTTACTGCGAGAAGCCGATTGGGGTGACGCCGGCGCAGGTGGCGGCGGTGGTGGCGGCGGCGCGGAGCGCCAAGCGGGTGTTTGTGGCGGGGCAGCAGTTGCGGTCGCATGCGCAGTTGAGCGAGGCGGTGGGGAAGATCCACGATGGGATCATTGGGGAGATTCTGGCGATCAAGGCGCAGCGGCACGCGACGGCGGATCTGCCGTACGACAGTTCGTCGGGGGACTGGTACTACGATGTGACGAAGTCGGGGGGGTATCTGATTGAGCAGTCGGTGCATAACCTGGATGTGTGCAACTGGGTGCTGGGTCAGCGGCCGGTGCGGGCGAACGGGTTTGGGGCGATCCGGCTGCACAAGAACGAGCCGCCGGGGCGGAGCATCTTTGACTGCGGGACGATGAGCTTTGAGTATCCGGGCGGGGCGCAGGTGTCGTTTACGCAGAACGTGTTCCATCCGCGGGGGATGCCGCACGGGGGGCAGAATGTGCTGGTTTATGGGAGCAAGGGGGCGGTGGATCTGATGTATGCGTGTATGCTGTATCCGCTGGGCGGGGGGGAGCCGGTGGAGATTGCGGCGAAGCGGCAGGAGCCGGCGCATGCGCATACGGTGGCGTTCTTTGAGGCCATCCAGAAGGGGGGCGCGGTGCCGGCGGATGTGCGGGTGGGGGCGGAGGCGGCGCTGACGGCGATTTTGGGTCATGAGGCGATGGTGAAGGGGAATACGGTGACGTGGAACAGCCTGGGGGTGAACCTGTAGGAGGCTGGGCGGGCCGCCGGGTGCGTGGATTGCTTCCGGCGGCGGGGCAGAGGTGCTGGGTGCGGGCTGTTGGGTTGCGGGGGGAGGCTGGAGGTAGGTTCTGGGCGGGGCCCGTTGCGCGGGGTGTGATGGCTTGGGCTTGGGGGTGGGCGGTAGGCAGGTCCGGGGCAGGGGGCTGGGTGCGGGCTGTTGGGTTGCGGGGGAAGGCTGGAGGTAGGTTCTGGGCGGGGCCCGTTGCGCGGGGTGTGATGGCTTGGGCTTCGGGGGTGGGCGGTAGGCAGGTCCGGGTGAGTTGTTGGGGGCGGGTGTCCGGCGCGGGGATTGATGGCTTTGGCTTGGGGGGCGGTAGGCAGGTCCGGGGCAGGGTGTTGGGTGCGGGCTGTTGGGTTGCGGGGGTGGGCTGGAGGTAGGTTGGGGCAGGGTGTGATGGCTTGGGCTGGGGAGGGGGATGGCCGGTCCGGGGCAGGCTGCTGGGTGCGGGCTGTTGGGTTGCGGGGGGGCCGGGGGTAGGTTGGGGGCGGGGTGTGATGGCTTGGACTTGGGGCTTGGGCGGTAGGTCGTTGGACCGGGGGATTTTGGTCTTGTGTGGTTTGGGATCTATAGCAGGCGGGCGGCTGGCCTCGGTGGTGGGCTGGCCGGCATGCCGATCAGCTCTTTGTGGTCCTCTGCCGCTTGCCAGACGGCCAGGGCGAGGGCCATGACGAGGTCGTCGTGCTCCGGTTGGCGGCCTCCGGGTTCAAACTGGATCAGCTCGCGCTCGAGGAAGTCGACCCCGGCGGCGGTGCGCTCAATCTTGAGGACTCCCCGCTCAAAGAGCAGCTTCAGGCGCGTCAACAGGTCCGTCCGCGGGATGCTGTAGTAGTTATCCGGCAACAGCCGGGCCTGGTAGCCGCTCGAGATCGACACCGGCTTCAACAGCAGGCCGTTGCGGTCCGCGCGCAGGAGCTCAATGACCGTGTGGCCGTTACCCGTGGCATCCACCAACAGGGTACCCGGTTGCCGCAGCGCGGCCCACAACGGGAAGCTTTGGGCCGCCTCGCGGACGAAACGGGGGATTCCCGTCGTCTCAAATCCCAGGGGCAGGCGGGCCGCGTAACGGACGGTCAGGTGGGGCAGTTGCGTATGGGCCCGGGTCGCCGGGTCCTGGGGGCCGAGGGACCAGGTGAGTTCGACGGTGACCAGGGCGCTGTGGTCCTGGCGCTTGCCGAGGTCGAGGCCGAAGTAGTAACGGGTTTGGCTCTGCATGGCCAGGGTTGGCACGGGCGCCGTGGGCAGGAAGGCCGCGCGGACCTGTTCGCGAGTTAGTAACTGGACGCCCTGGGAGATGAACTCGCAGAGATACTCCTGGGCGTAAGATAACTCGCCATGCATTTGGCGTTCGGCGGCGAGAAACTCCGGGGCGAAGCGGGGGCATTGGTCGGCCCTGATCTGGAAGCGGGCGAAGCCGCTGGCGGGGTCCTGCCAGAAGCGGGCGAACTCGTTGGCCTGGCCGTGCGGAGTCGACAGGAGCCAGAGGCTGCCGTGGCTGGCGGCCAAGGTTGGGGTGATGGAACGGAAGATGCTGTCGGGGACGAAGGCGGCTTCGTCGATGATGATGAGCCGGGCGCGGGAGTAGCCGCGGGTGGTTCGCGCGATGGCCGGCCGGGCGATGAGCCGGGAGCCGTTGGGCAGGCGGAGCGACTGTCGATTGACGCCGTCGCCCCGGACGGGGAGGCCGAGTTCGGTGACGAATTCGCGGGCTTTTTCGAGGATTTCGCCGGCTTGGGAGCCGACGGGGCCGATCATGAGAATGAGTGACCGGGGGTAGCGCAGGGCCAGATAGAGGGCGCGCAGCGCGGCGACGGTGCTTTTGCCGACCTGGCGGGAGGTACAGGCGATGACCCGCGCGGCGTTGCAGTCGAG
>JAINDL010000064.1 GCA_019931245.1 Bryobacteraceae bacterium CoA2 C42 | reverse complement strand
CGCCGACTGGTAGCCGCTGAACGTCCCACCGTTATAAGCCCCGCTCCAGCTCACCACCGGCCCCGTCGCATCCGCCGCCCGCATCTCCTCCCCCAGCATCTCCGGCGTCAAAACCGACGTCCCCCCTAGGGCAGGTTCTACAGGGATCACCAGCCCGCCGACTGGTAGCCGCTGAACGTCCCACCGTTATAAGCCCCGCTCCAGCTCACCACCGGCCCCGTCGCATTCGCCGGCAGGCGCAGTAGCACCCGCCGCATCTCCCCTCGCCGGAAATGGCCCAGCGCCTGATTCACCGTCACCACCGTCCCCCCCACCGCCACGGTCTGCAGTACCGCATTCTCCGCCCACCCCGCGCCCAGGTTCACCAACACCAGATCCACCAGCCGCTCGCTCGTCACCGAATCCCGCCGGAAGCCCGACAACTGCCCCGCCAGGATCGCCGCCATTCCCGATAACTCCACCGGCTGGGGCGGCAGCACCTGTTCAAATGAAGCCTGCACCGACGCCGGACCCGTCAACGTCAGCGTCCGCGGATTCGCCGCTCCCGTCAACGCCCCGCTGAAGCCCTGGAACGAGAAACCCAGGTTCGGTGCGGCCGTCACCTGCACAGCACCGGCCGGATAGTAACCGGTCGCCGGACTGAGGCTCCCCCCCGTCCCCGCCGTCGTCGTCAGCAGGAAGCTCGTAGTGTAGATCGCCACATAGGTCGCCGGCGCGCTGCTCACCGTAATCGTCTGCGACTGCGCCCCGCCATGCGTCCAACTCGCAAACTGGTAGCGGACCCCGTTCGCCGGCGCCGGATTCATCGCCGCCATCGGATAGCTCCCCGGCGTCAGGCTCAACGATGTTCCCCCCATGATCGCCAACCCGTTCACCTCCAGCGGCAGCCCCGGCGGCGAAGTCTGAAAGGTAATCGTCTGCGCCGGAGCCGTCACCAGGAACGACCGCGTCACCGTCGGCGCCGCCGCGTAGTTCCCATTGCCCCCCTGCGTCGCCTCAATCGTACACTGCCCGGGGCTCCCCAACAGCACCTGGTTCGCCGCCACCGTGCAGCTGGTCGGCGTCAGCGAAGCAAACGAAACCACCAGCCCCGAACTCGCCGTCGCCGCAAGCGTCCACGGCGCCGTCGGCTGCGCAAACGTGATCGTCTGCGATACCTTCCCGATCGACACACTCTGCATCGCCAGCGTCGGCACAAAGTTGCTGTCGCCGGCCTGCCGCGCCTCCACGGTGCACAATCCCGCGTTCAGCAGCTGCAGCAATTGGCCCGACACCACGCAAACCCCCGGCGTGGCCGATACAAACGTCACCGGCAGCCCCGAACTCGCCGTCGCCGTCAGCGCCAGCGGCCCCCCATTCCACGGAACTGCCGCCAGCGGCGCAAACGAAATCTGCTGCCCCGCCTGCAGAATGGCAAAACTCGTCTCCGCCACCGCCGCCTGGTAGCTGGCGTTGCCCGGCTGCCGCGCCCGGATGCCGCACGTCCCGGTCATCAGAAAAGTCACCGTCGCCCCCGTCACCCGGCATACCGTCGCCGTCGTCACCTCGTAGGTCACCGGCAGCCCCGAACTCGCCGTCGCGCTCAAGAGCGTCGACCCCATACTGAACGTCGTCCCCGGAATCGGCGTCAATTGAATCGTCTGCGCCGATGGCAAAATCTGCACCGTCTGCCCCACCGCCACCGCCGCCAGATAGTTCCCATCCCCCGCCTGCCGCGCCTCTACGCTGCACGTTCCGCCCGCCTGCGCCACCAGCGTCCCCTCCACAACAACGCACACCGCCGGCGTCAGGCTCCCATAACTCACCGCCAACCCCGAACTCGCCGTCGCCGTCAACGCCACGCCCGCCCCCCCAAACTGCATCGCCGGCAGCACCCCAAAGCTGATTGTCTGCGACGCCTGCGCCACCGGAAACGTCCGCACCACCGGAGCCGCCTGCGCAAAACTCGCATTCCCGCCCTGATTGGCCTGCACCACGCACGTCCCTCCCCCCACAATCGTCACCATCGCCCCCGCCACCGTACAAACCGCCGGCGTCGAACCCGTAAAACTAACCGGCAGCCCCGAACTCGCCGTCGCGCTCAGCGCAAACGGCGCCACCCCAAACGTTACGTTCCCAATCAACGGAAACGTGATCGTCTGCACCCCCAGACTGATCTCAAACGTCCGCACCACCGGATCCGCCGCCAGATAGTTCGCATCCCCCGCCTGCGTCGCCTCCAACCGGCACAGCCCCACCGCCCCCAGCGTCAGCGTCGTCCCGTTCACCGCACACACCGCCGGCGTCTGCGACGCCACGCTCACCGCCAAACCCGCCGTCGACGACGCCCCAACCTGCACCGAACCCGTCGACAGCGCCTGGTTCGCCAGCGCCCCAAACGTAATCGACTGCGCCGCCCGGTTGATCACCACCACCTGCGTCACCGCCGCCGCCGCCGTGAAATTCGCATTGCCCGGCTGCGTAGCGCGCAGCTGGCAGTTCCCCGCCCGCAGAAAGCTCACGTCCGCCCCCGCCACCGTGCACACCAGCGGCGTATCACTCCCCAGAGTGACCGCCAAACCCGAACTCGCCGAAGCCATCACCCGGATCGATCCCACGCTCAGCGAAAACGGACCCGCCGCCGGGAAACTGATCGTCTGCGCCGCCGCAGCAATCGTGAATGTCCGTACAAGCTCCGGCGCCGCCGCATAAACCCCGTTGCCCGGTTGATTCCCCACCACCGTGCAACTCCCCGCCCCCAACAGCTGCACCACCCCACCGCTCATCGCGCAAATCCCCGCCGGCCCAGCCGTCAAAACCACCGCCAGCCCCGAACTCGACGTCGTCGCCACCGCCACCCCCGCCCCGCCAAACACCTGATTCCCAATCGCCCCCATCGTCAACGTCTGACTCGCCAGCCCGATCAGAAACGATTCCGTCACCGCCGCCGCCGGCGCAAAAGCCGCATTCCCCGACTGGCTCGCCTGGATTCGGCACTCCCCCAACGCCGCCAGCGTCACCGTCGCACCCGCCACGCTGCACTGCCCCGGCGTCAACGATTGAAGGCTCACCGGCAGCCCCGAACTCGCCGTCGCCGTCAGCAGCACCACCGGATTCACGAGCGTCTGCCCGCCCACCGAGGCAAACGTGATCGTCTGCTCACTCGGCACAATCGCAAAACTCCGCACCACTTCCGGCGCCGCCGTAAACGCACCCCCGCCGCCCTGGCTCGCCCGGACGCTGCACTGGCCCGTACCAAGCGGCGTCACCATCGTCCCGCTCACACTGCACACCGCCGCCGTCAGCGATTGCAGCGCCACCCCCAACCCCGAACTTGCCGTCGCCGTCACCGGAAACGCACCCGCATTCAGCGCCCGGTCCGCTATCGGCGCAAACGTGATCGTCTGGTTCGCCTGGCTGATCAAAAACTCCCGCGCCACCGCCGCCGCCGGCAGGTAGTTCGCGTTCCCCGCCTGCGCCGCCGTCACCGTGCAGGTCCCCGCCCCCAACAGCGACACCACCGCCCCGCTCACGCTGCACACCCCCGCCGGCGCCGCCGCAAAACTCACCGCCAGCCCCGAACTCGCTGTCGCCGCCACCGTCACCGTCCCCGCGCTCAACAACTGCCCGCTCAACGGCGCGAACTCGATCGCCTGCCCGCCCGCGAGGTTCGTCATCACAAAGCTCGCCGTGCTGCTCACCCCGGCCACCGTTGCCGCCACCACATAAGGGCCCCCGGCCAACCCGCTCGCCCGCAAACCCTCCACCGTCGCCACCCCGCTCGCGTTCGTCGTCGCCGTCGCCGTCAGCATCCCCCCTGGAAAGGTTCCGCTCGGGCCGGTCCCCGGCGCCGTGAACACCACCACTATCCCGCTCACCCCCGCCCCGCCGCTGTCCCGCACCGTCGCCGCCAGCGGCGCCCCAAACAACGTTAAAATCGCCGCCGTCTGCCCGCTCCCCCCGCTCACCGCCACACTCGCCGGCGCCGGCCGCACCGCCATCGTCACCGCCCCCGTTGCGTTCAACGGCACATTCCCCCCGCTCACCGTCGCCTGATTCGTCACCGACAGCGGCGCGTTCACCGGCGTCTGCAGCGTCACCGTAATCGGCGGATACGACTCCCCCGGCCCCAACGCATCCTGCCGCGTACAGCTCACCGCCCCCGCGGCGCAGTTCCACCCGCTACCTGTCATCCCCAAAACCGGAAATCCCGCCGGCGGCAGCTCCGTCACCGTCACCAGTCCAGCCGTTGCCGTCCCCCCCGCATTCGTTACCGTCACCGTGTACAGCCCCGGCTGGCCCTGCGTAATCGCTCCGTTCGCCGTCTTGGTAATCGACCAGCGCGCCTCCGGACTCCGCACCTCAAACGCCGTCTCCGTATATACCCCGCACGACGGCGATGTCGTGAAGTTATACACTCCCACCGGTAGCGCCCCCACCACCGATAGGTCTGCCGCCCCCAACGTCACCCGCAGCTGCGTCGAACTCAGGTACGTCGTCGTCCGCACCACGTTGTTCACTACCACCCGGCTCCCCGGCGTAAACCCGGCCCCGTTCACCGTCACCATCTGGCTCGCCGCCCCCCGCACCGCCGAAGCCGGCGACAACCCGAACACCGCCAGCGGCACATTCGTCGTGTTGAACGCCGCGGTCACCACAAACTGGTCCCGCACCCCCAACGTCGATGGATTCGCCGTCCCGGTTATGTCCCCCGACCAACCCGTGAATAGCCACCCGCTCGCCGCCGTCACCGCAAACGGCAGCGTCAATCCGTCGGCGTAAAACCCGTCCGCCACCGGCGGCGTACCCGCCACCGCCGCGCAAGCCGGCGCCAGCGTCGAGTAGCCCCGGTACTGCGGCGTAAACTCCGCCACCCAGTTCGTCGCCGCCGCGGGCAAACTCGCAATCTGCGGGCTGCCCGTCGTCCACCCGTTAAAGACATACCGCACATTCGGCGTCTCCGGCGTCTGCGGCGTATTCACCGCCAGCGTATGGCTGCTCCCCGCCGTCCAACCGTCCTGCGCGCTGAAGTTCTGCGGCGCCAGATGCGTCGCCCCGTCCACCTGCACCGCCACCGCCGCGTTCACCGGACTCGCCGGCGGCGCCGGATTCGTAAACGCCGCCCGCACCCCGTACACCGCCGCATCCGTCGTAAACTCGGCCTGTATCGTCCACGGATGCGCCCAAACCAGAATCTCCTTCGGCGCCTGCCCCTGCGGAAACGGGTCCGTCCCCGCCCACCGCCGAAACCGCGACCCCGCCCCCGCCACCGGCGTCGCCGTCAGCAGCGTATTGTGCACCGCAAACGTCTGCCCCTCAATCGTCGTCAGCGCCGGAGAAAACTGCACACTCCCCGACCCGGTCACCCCCACCGTCACCCGGTTGTAGCGCACAAAGCTCGCCTGGTAGACCGTCACCGCCGGCCGGTTCGACGGCGACGTCCGCCCGCCCGTCCCCGCCGCTACCGTAATCGTGTGCGACTGCGCCAAACCATCGTTCCAGCCGCCAAACTGGTAACGCGCCCCGTCGTTGGGCGACCGCGCCTGGAACCCGGCGGGCACGCTCACCGTGTGCTGGCTACCCATCGCCCAGTTGAACGTCTGCGGCGAGGTATAGGTGACCCCATCCACCACCACCGGCAACCCCACCGGATGCGTCGTCACCGTCACCTGCTCCGGCGTAAATCCATACAGCCGCCGGATCTGATCCCCATCCCCGGCCGAAAACTCCCCCGCCTCCCCAAACGGAATCCCCGCCGTCACCGGACTCAACACCGGACGCCGGTTCTTGGACCCGCTCAGCGGATGGTAGTGCATCAACGAAGCGTAGTCATACAGACCCAGCTCCGCCGCGTTGGTCCTCTGCGGCGACAGATTCGCCGCCAACTGCGGCTTGTCCGCGTTCGCCCTCTGCAAACTCACCCACGTCGCCGCATCCGGCCGCTGATGCTCGTGGTAAAGGCCCAGCACATGCCCCATCTCATGCAACAGCCCCGCCGTCGTGCACGCCATCGACCCGGTGATCTTCTGCTCCCCGCCCATCCGCCCCACGTTTGCCTGGCACTCCCGGCTCAAGTCCGCCGCATTGAGCGCAAAGTCAACGTAGGCGCTCTCCCCCGCCCGCGGCACCCACTGAATCTGACCCGTAAACTGCGCGTTAAACGCGGCAATCGCCGCCGCCGCTCCCCCGCCGGACGAAAGCGTGTACGGAATCCGCACCGTATTCGTCACCGGGTCCCGCGGCCACAACCCGTCCGCAAACTGCACCGCCAGCCCCGCCCGCTCCCGCCCCGCCTTCCCCGCCTCTGCTCCAGCCACCGCCGGCAGAATATCGTCGCCGCTACGCGCTTCCGCCGCGTAGTCCGCCATCACCCCCACAAACGCCGACGCGGTCCCTCCATCGGTCAACACAATCCCCGTGTAACCCGGCTCGACACCCAACTCCCCGGTCGAGAAACGGCCCTGCTGCACCGCCACCTCGCCCCGGCCGCCCCGGCTATCGCTCCACCACAGCCGCGCCGCCGTCGTCTCCCCGCGCAGCGTCACCGCCCGGCCCTCTACCCGCCACACCCCCTCCCGCGGCAGACCGTCAATACGAATCTCTGCGGCCGATAAGCCCGGAACCATCGCCAGCACAAACAGAATGAAAAGCAGGTGGCGCAAACGACTCCTGTACGACAGCTAGTGCCGCCGCGCCACCAAAACTCTCAAACCAAACGGCTACGCACTCCGCAGAAAATGTTTTAACTCCCGCATCGCCTGCCGCGTCCGGTGCGGATTCTCAATAAAGCTGAACCGCACATGCCCCTCGCCCAGCGGGCCAAACCCAATACCCGGGCTTACCGCGATCAGCGCCTTCTCCATCAGCAGCTTGGCGAACTCAAGCGAACCCATCGCCCGGAACTTCTCCGGAATCGGCGCCCACAGGAACATGCTCCCCTGCGGCTTCTCGCACGGCCACCCGGCCGCCGCCAGCCCCTCAAGCAGTACGTCCCGCCGGTCCTGATACATATCCCGGATCTCGGTCGTGTTCTCCTCGCACTCGCGCAGCGCAATGATGCTCGCAATCTGAATCGGCTGAAATGTCCCGTAGTCGAGGTAGCTCTTAATCCGGCTCAGCGCATAAATCATCCGCTGATTCCCCAGACAAAAGCCCACGCGCCATCCGGCCATGTTATAGCTCTTCGACATCGAGAAGATCTCAACAGCCAGATCCTTCGCCCCCGGAACCTCCAGAATGCTCGGCGGCTTGTAGCCGTCAAACCCCAGATCGGCGTAAGCAAAGTCATGCACAATCAACGAACCGTGCACCTGCGCCATCCGCACCACTTCCTTCATGAAGTTCAAGTCCACGCAGGTCGTCGTCGGATTGTGCGGGAAGCTGATCAGAATCACCTTCGGCTTCTTCGGGCCTTTATACACGTCCTCCAGCCCCTGCAGAAACGTCGCCGGATCGGGCATCGGCAGCATCACCGCCTCGCCCTCGGCCATAATCACCCCGTACTGGTGAATCGGATAGGCCGGGTTCGGCGAAACCACCACATCCCCGGGCGCGATAATGGCGAACAACAGATGCGCCAGCGCGTCCTTGGCGCCAATGGTGACAATCGCCTCCTTCTCCGCATCGAGCTCCACGCCATAGTTCCGCTGGTAGCGTTTGACAATCTCCTGCCGCAAGTGTGGAATCCCCCGCGACATCGAGTAACGGTGGTTCTTGGCCTGCTGCGCGGCTTCGCACAGCTTATCGATCACCGCCTGCGGCGTCGCGCCATCCGGATTCCCCATACCGAAATCCACCACATCCTTGCCGGCTGCGCGCAGTTTTGCCTTCATCTCGTTGATGACGGCAAACACATAAGGGGGCAGCTTCGCGATGCGGTAAAACTGATCGGTGTCAGACATAACAAATATCCTCTGTAAGTTGGGAGAAAAAGAAAGAAAGAAAGAAAGAGAGACAGCGGGGAGCGGGAAAGGAAGTAAACGCCCTAGGCGCTTACTTCCTCGGTTGCGAGTGCTTCTTTGTATTTGCACTCGGCGTTCGGACATTGGGCGAATGCCCCGGACTTGAGGAACTTCTCAATGAGGTAGGGATTGTTACACTCCGGGCAAGCCTTGGACACGGGTTTACCCCACGCCACAAAGTCGCACTCCGGGTAACGGTTGCAGCCGAAGAAGGTCTTTCCCTTCTTCGACCGCCGTTCAATAATGTCACCCGCCGAGCAGGTCGGGCACTTCACGCCCACCGTCTTCTGCTTGACGTACTTACAGGTCGGGTAACTCGAACAGGCAATAAACTCGCCGAACCGGCCAAACTTCTTCACCAGGTTCTTGCCGCAGGTCGGGCACGGCTCATCAAGCGGCACATCCGCCTGCTTGGCCGCCTGCCCCAGCTGCTTGGTCGTCTTGCAGTCCGGATACCCGGAGCAGGCGTAAAACTGGCCGAACCGCCCCTTCTTCAACACCATCGGGCGGCCACAGTTCGGGCAGTACTCCTCCTCGCCCTGCTCGCCCATCTCCTCCGGCTGCGCCGAAGGCAGTTCCCGCGTATTCGAACACTCCGGGTAGCCTGTACAGGCGATAAAGCTGCCGTGCCGGCCCCACTTGATCACCATCGGCTTGCTGCACTTCTCGCAGATGAAGTCGGTGGGCTTCTCCATCCGCTTGATGTCGGTCATCTGCGTCGCGGCCCGTTCGAGGTCCACGGCAAATCGCTCGTAGAACGAACCCATCGCCTGACGCCAGTCCACCTTGCCGTCTTCGATCTCGTCGAGCTCCTCTTCCATCCGCGCCGTATACCGGATGTCGAAGATATCGCCAAACGACTCCGTCAGCAGGTCCGTCACCACGGTCCCCAACTCGGTCGGGTAGAACTTGCCGCCCTCTTTCTTGACGTACTCCCGCTCCTGAATCGTCGACAGGATCGAGGCGTAGGTCGAAGGCCGGCCCACTCCCTTGGCTTCGAGCTCCTTGACGAGCGTCGCTTCGTTGAACCGCGGCGGCGGCTCGGTAAAATGCTGCTCCGGGTCGAGCGACTTCAGCTTCAGCTCCTCGCCCTGCGTCACCACCGGCAGCTTATGCTTCAGCTCATCGTCCTCTTCGTCCTTGACGTCCTTGCCCTCTTCGTACACCGCCAGAAAGCCGTCAAACTTCGGCACCGACCCGGTCGCCCGGAACAGGTACTCCGCCTTCGACTTGCCCTTGGCCAGCACGTCGATCGTCGTCTGATCGAACACCGCGCTCGTCATCTGCGAGGCCACAAACCGCATCCAGATCAGCCGGTACATCTTCAGCTCATCTTCCTGCAGGTATGGCGCCACCGACTCCGGCGTCCGCATCGCCGCCGTCGGCCGGATCGCTTCGTGGGCGTCCTGGGCGTCTTTCTTTCCCTTGTAGAGGTTCGGCTTCTCCGGCAGGTACGCCGCCCCGTAGCGGTCGCCGATAAACTGCCGCACCTCGCCGAGCGCATCGTCGGAGACCCGCACCGAATCGGTACGCATGTAGGTGATCAGACCGATCGAACCCTCGGCCCCCAACTCCACGCCCTCATACAGCCGCTGCGCGATCATCATCGATCGCTTGACCGAAAACCGCAGCTTCCGCGCCGCCTCCTGCTGCAGAGTCGAGGTGATGAACGGCGGCACCGGATTCCGGCGCTTCTCTTTCGTACCCACCGCCTGCACGGTATAGGCCCGGTCCGCCAGGTCCTTCACGATCGCCGACGAGCGCTGCTCATCGGAAATCACCGGGTTTTCCCCGTCAATCTTCGCCAGACGAGCCTTCAGCACCGGCGCCTTCTTGGCGTTCAGCGCAACGTCAATCGTCCAGTACTCTTCTTTGAGAAAGGCCTGGATCTCGCGCTCCCGGTCCACGATCAGCCGCAGGGCCACCGTCTGCACCCGCCCCGCCGAAAGCCCGCGCCGCACCTTGTCCCACAGCAACGGCGAGATCTTGTACCCCACCAGCCGGTCCAGCACGCGCCGCGCCTGCTGCGCGTCCACCAGGTTCGTATTCACCTGCAGCGGCTTGTCAAACGCCTTCCGCACCGCCGACGCCGTGATCTCGTTGAACATCACGCGGAAAATTTTCGGGCCGTCGGCCTTCTTCGACGCCAACTCCTCCTGCAGGTGGTAGCAGATCGCCTCCCCCTCCCGGTCCGGGTCAGCCGCCAGGTAGATGGATTCGACGCCCTTGGCCGCCGCGCGCAGCTCGCCAATCAGCTTTTTCTTGCCTTCAATCACCTCGTACGTGGGTTCAAAGCCGCGATCAACGTCAACGGCCAGGTCGCTCTTCGGCAGGTCTTTAATATGACCCAGCGAAGCTTTCACGACAAATTGATTGCCAAGATATTTTCCGATGGTTTTCGCCTTCGCCGGGGATTCGACGATGACGAGGGATTTGGACATATAGGTTTTACTCTTCGGGCCGACAGCCCAGATTACCAGACTTTTACGAACTGCTTGCCCGGCAGCTGCTTGACCAGACCCAACAGCTCCAATTCAAACAACGCCGCCACAATCTCAGACGAGGAATAGTTTTCCAGACGATCCAGCACTTCGTCAATATGCGTCGCCTTTTCAACGAGCAGATTTTCGAGAATCGCCCGCCCCAGCGGCGCGTTCGGCCCCAGCGGCAGCAGCTGCTGCGCCAGGTCGCCACGCTTTTCTTTTTCAACAGTTTGCAGGCGATAGCGCTCGTCCGGCGGCAGCTCGCTGACAATGTCCTGCGCGTCCATGACCAGCTTGGCCCCCTGCCGGATTAAAAGATTCGGCGCCCAGCTCAACTTCGAGGTGATGTTGCCCGGCACCGCGAAAACCTCCCGCCCCTGGTCCATCGCCAGCCGCGCCGTAATCGCCGATCCCGAGTACTGCGCCCCCTCGACAATCAACACCCCGGAGCTCATCCCCGACACGATCCGGTTCCGGATCGGAAAATTCTGAGGAAAGGCCGGCGCCCCCATCGGGAACTCGCTCACCAGCAGCCCCTTGGCCGCGATCTCGTCATAAAGCTTCCGGTTTTCGGTCGGATAGACCATGTCGACGCCACACCCGAACACCGCAATCGTCTTTCCCCCGGCCAGCAGCGTCCCCCGGTGCGCCGCCGTATCGATGCCCCGCGCCATGCCGCTGATCACCCCGACGCCCAGCCCCGCCAGATCCCCGGCCAGCTTCTCGGCCACCGCCGTGCCGTACGGCGTCGGCTTCCGCGTCCCCACCACCGCCACCATGATCGCCGACAGCAGCCCCACATCGCCCCGGCAGAACAGCACCGTCGGCGGGTCGAGAATCCCCCGCAGCTTCTCCGGGTAGGCCGGGTCGGTCACCGGCACCAACTGCGACCCGGTCGCCCGCAGCCGGTCGGCCTGCGTCGCGGCGTCTTCGAAGGTGCAGCCGGATTGAATCGTCCGCGCCACGCCCGGCGACAATCCGGCCCCCTCCAGTTCGCTCACCGAAGCCCGGAACAGCGCCAGCGGCGTCCGGAATCGTTCGAGCACCGTAACCGCCTTTCGCGTCCCCAGGCCGGGGATCAGGCGCAGCGCGAGCCAGTGCAGTAGCTCTTCATCCGTCATGCGGGGGACAAGGGTGGGGGCAGATCCAGTCATGCAAAGAGGGGGTGCGGGCCAGGGGTCGGAAATCTCACCCCTTTGCGTTACCCTGAAGAGATGAGCCAGCAAGCCACCTTCGATGACGCCAACCTGATCCTGCGCCTGTACGAGATCCGGCGGGAGGAGCGCATGCGCGAGGCGCGCCGCTGGTTCGCCCGCCACTTCGGGCCGGCCACACTCGCAGAGTACCGCGCCATCTGCACCCCCGGCACCGACGAGGATGAGTATGTCCGCATGGTGATCAGCTACTACGAGATGGTGGCCAGCTTCGTCACCAAGGGCGTGCTGAGCCCGGATCTGTACTTTGCCACCGGCGGGGAACTGGGGCTGGTCTACGCCCGCGTCGAGCCTGTGCTGGGCGAACTCCGCGCGGCTACGGGCCACCCCGGCATGTACCGAAACCTGGAAACCGTGGCCCGGCAGTACGGCGAGTACCTCGACGCCCAGGCGCCCGGCAACTGGGAAGGGTTTAAGAAGCGGACCCGCGGCATGATCCTGGCTAAGTAGCCATGCGCCGGGAACCCGATTTCTTTGGCGAGGACGAGGAGCTCGACCTCGTTTACATCGCCAAGCGCCTGCTCGACGCCCAGCGGCTCGAGGAGAAGCTCACGGCGGCCGGGGTTGAGTACCTCGTCGAACCCGACGAGTACCGCGGCGGGTTTCTGTTTCAGACCGTCCGAACGGGGGCCTTCTTCTACGTCCGCGGCGAAGAGGGCGATGCCGTACGCGAGAAGCTGACTACGTTAGGGTTCAAGCCCCAGCCGCTGGGAGAGGGCTAGCCCTCCCTCAGCGGCGGTCCGCTCTCTACGGCGCCGGTTGCACGACGACTTCGGTCGGGTTCCGCAACGGGAAAGTGATCACGTTGCTTACGTAGATATCCTGCGCGATCGTCAACTGCGTCGCCGAGTTCGTCGGCAGATCCGAGTTCAGTTCGAGGTGAACTTCATAGAGCCCAATTGAACCCGGCCGCAGCGCCGCATACAGAACGTTCGCCGTCTTGCCGCCCGCCAGCGAGGAGACAAACGCCGAAGGCTCGTTCAGCACCGGACCGCGGTAGACGCCGCCGGTCACCGCCAGATCCTGCGCGAAGGTCTCCTTCAGCCGCCCCAGCCCGGTGCCAAAGACAACGATGGTCTGCCCCGGCAGCGCGGGATTGGCTTGGGTCACCGTCGCCCCTTCCGTATTGGCGCAGCAGAGGTTCGGGGTCGTCGCCGTGAGAATCACCTGCGCCCCTTCGTTGGTCTTGCCCGTGTACTTGATGCCGTTGCCCGCCTCTCCCGGCACCCGCGCCCGCAAACGGATGCGGGTGAACACGCCCGCCGCGTAGGCCTCCACCTGGGGATCCTTATTGATTTCGACAATCAAGGCATCGCGGATACTGGCCAGGCTATCCGTGTCCTTCACCGTGTAACTATACTCCCGGTCTTCGATCGTCACCGTGGCAACGTCCCCGGCTTTCACGCCGCCGTCCACCGAGACCGTACCGGTCGACCGCGACGAGAAGTGCTGGACAACGCCCACGCGGGGATCGGTGCCTTCAATGGCGAACAGGCCCGGATTCTGCGGGATAATCTGCACGGCTACCGGCATCGTGGTCACTACGCGGCCGTCAGCGAAGCGCGTGCGCACATACGCGCTTACGCTGTTGCGATCGTAGAACTCCCAGGGGAGCTGGGCGTTGATCCGGTTCGGCGATACCAGAAAGAGCGGGGCCAGCTTGCCGTCGAGGTACAACTGCACGTTGCCGAGTTCGGTCGGCAGCTTTTCGGCGCCTTCCGGGGCCGTGGCCACTCGTTCGGAGAGCTTGTCGCCCAGAAGGGAGATGATCGTCCCCGGGGCCACGCGGGCCGCGTCCTGGCCGCCGGTGAGGAACGCACCGCCGGTGGTGAGCACGATCGTCGCATCGGTCGGCGCGGTGCTCGTCGAAATCTCCACCCGATTGCCCCCCTCGCCGCCTTCCCGCGCGGTCAGCAGGAGGGTGCTGAGATCGGGGATGATGCTGGCGGTGACGTAGGGGTCGGGTTTGGCGTTGATCAGCTGCACGATGTTGTTGAGCAGCGTGGTAACGGTGTCGGTCTTGGCGATCTTGTAGGTGTAGGTGTTTTTGGCGCCCTCGCGGGTCACGTTGATCGTAATTTCGTCGTTCTCGCGGACGGTGCCGGAGAGGCCGATCGCTCCCGTGGCGAACACGTCGAGGCTGGCCGAGTTCCGGACGGCGGTGTAAGGGATGGGCTGGTCGTGCGTCGAGAAGACCATGACGCGCCGGTTGAACGGATCGGCGACATACAAGTTGGTGCCGTCCCAGGCGAGCGACATGGGCGTCCGTAGCTGGTCCGTGGCCGCGCGCAGCAGGGGGTAGGCGCTGTCGGAGGAGCGGTTAATCGATTCGCCCACCTGGCCGAGGATCGTATCGGCGGCCTGCCCGTTGCGGGTGGGCAGAGAGTTATAGACGAGGACGCGGTCGTTGCCGCCATCGGCCACGAACAGCTTCTTGCCATCGCTGAGCACGAAGCGCGGGAACTCGATGGTCGCGCCGCACAGCAGCGGGAAGAGGTCAGCGCCTTTGTCGTCCTTGCCGGTTGCCTTGCAGAGTTTGGGGCTATTGTTGGCAACCGAGGAGGTCAGGTCCGGCTGGCCGAGCACGAGATCGGCGGGCCGCGTGTTCGAGGTCGGAATCGTGTTCCAGATCATTACCCGGTTGAAGCCGAGGTCGGCGACGAAAAGCCGCTGGCCGTCGCTGGTCACCGAAACGGGGTTCAGCAGGTTATCGGCCTTGGCGTCAATCCGGGTGACGGCCAGGTCTAACTCGACGCGCGTCGTGAAGTCGGGCGCGCCCAGGACCACGTCGGCCGCCTGATTGTTCCGGGTCGGGAAGTTGTTCCAGATCAGTACGCGGTTGTTGCTCGTGTCGGCCACCATGACGCGATTGCCCTGAATCCAGACGCCCTGCGGACCGCGGAGGCTGCTCGCCGTCGGCGGGTTGACGACGCGGCTGGTGGTGAAGTTTTCCTGGCCCAGCACCAGGTCGGCCGGCTGATTGTTCTGCGCGGGAATGCTGTTCCAGATGAGAATCCGGTTGTTGTCGGTGTCGGAGACGAGCAGGCGGACCCCGTCGGTGGCGACGGCGTTGGGCTGCCGCAGCGAGGCGTTGGTGGGGATCAGCTTCAGGTCGTTGGCGGTGAAGGTCGCCTGGCCGAGGACCACTGCGGCGGTGCCGCGGCAGGCCGGGCAGATTTTGCCGGGGATCTGCGGGATCTCTGCATTGACGGGCAGGGCGATGTCACTCGCCACGTTGCGGTAGATCAGTACACGATGGTTCATCGGCCCGGCGCCGACGCGGTTGGCGTCCGCTACAACCAGGATGTTGTTGGCAAACGCAACGCCGCCGACCCCTCCGAGCGTGTTTGGGTTCGGCGTATCTCCCTGGGCGGTAAAGGTTTCCTGGCCAATCACCAGCCGGGCAGCCTGACCGGTAAAGAAATCAGCGGGCAGGGCGACCGAGGCGGTCGCCAGCAGAATGGCGAAAGGATTCATTCGGAAGAACTTCATCATCGAATACACAACCTGTCAGTATAGCAGTGGACGGGGGCCATATCTTTACCTTCCCGGGGTGATCTCGCCCCAGATCACCTGATAGACCTCGAGGCGCCCCTCGATGTTCTTGCCGGCGCGGATGAAGACCATCTGGTTCACCGGAAGGTTGTCGCGATGGGAGGCAACGCCGCCTTCGAGAAACCGCGTATCCGGGCGCAGCAGCAGCGGCCGGGCGGGGGCCGTGCGCGTTTTGACGAGCACGGCATCGGGCGTAAAGCCGGTTACGACCCCGGAGAAGGTGAGGTCGCCGCGCGGGATGATGTGTTCGGTCACGCTGCGGTAGACCGGGCGCCGCGGGTTCGGAGCGGGCGCGTTGGGTTCCATCAACCGGACCGTACGAGCGTGGCAGCGGCGTGAGCCATCGGCCTGCAGGCGTTGATCGACCAGCACTTCGACCGGGTCGGCCGGCCCGAACGCAGTTACCGAGACACGTACGCGCTGCGATTCAAACCAGGTCCGTTCGTCAAAGCTGCAGCGCGTCTGTTTGCCCGATTCCGTCGTCAGGAGGAATCGGCCGCGCAGCCCGCTTGGCTCGGGCTCGGACAGCTTGCCCCGCACGATCCCAAGCGGCAGCTCCTCGCCATCCTGCGCGCAGGCGGCTAGTGCCATCAGCAGCAGGAGAAAGAAGACCCGGCCCATATCCCGATGCTACACTGATTTCCTTTGCAGGAGCTTCACGCGGTGCACTCACCTGATCTGGAATCTTTAGTCCACGCCGGCGCCTGGTTTATCCATTCGGGAATCCAGGAAACCATCGGAGGGGTGGCCCGCTATCACCTTCTCCCCGAGGGCAGGAATCTGCCGGTCTCTACCGAAATTACCGGCTATGCCTGCAGCACCTTCGCCTATCTGTATCGCCTGACCGGCGAGGCCGCCTACCGCCAGGCGGGCCTCCGGGCGGCCTATTTTCTCGCCGAAACTGCTTGGCGGGAAGACCTGAGAGCCATGCCCTTTGAACTCGGCCACCCGCTGCCGCCAGCCTACTTTTTTGACTGCGGCATCGTTGTTCGCGGACTGCTGGCGGTGCATCGGATGACGGGTGAGAACCGGTGGCTGAACCGCGCGAGAGAAGTCGGCCTGTTCATGGGCCGGGCGTTCCGGTCGAACGGCGTCTGCCATCCGATCATCTCGCTGCCCTTGGGCGAGCCCTGGCCATACGAAAAACGCTGGTCCCGCGAGCCGGGCTGCTTTCAGCTCAAGGCGGCCATGGCGTGGGACGACCTGGCCGCGTACTTCCCGGCCGACCCCTTTCTTGGATGGTATGAGGAGTCGCTCGCCTACGCTCTTGCCACCTGGGAAACGTTTCTGCCTGGCGACGCGGACCCGCTTCGCGTGATGGACCGGCTGCATGCGCACTGCTACTTCCTGGAAGGCCTGCAGCCGCGCAAGCAGCGGCCGGAGGTCCGCGCAACGCTCGCAGCCGCCATCGAACGGACGAGCCGCTATCTGCGGGAGATCGCGCCGCAGTTTGAGCGCAGCGACGTTTGCGCCCAACTGCTCCGGGTCCGGCTCTACACCGGCGAGGTGGACCTGACGCTGGCCGCCGACGAGGCCGCCCGCTGCCGGGCTCATCAGGTGTTCGGGCCCGAGCCGATGAGGGATGGCGGGTTCTGCTTCGGCACGCGGGACGGCCAGCCGCTGCCGTACATGAATCCGGTCTCGACGGCGTTCTGTCTGCAGGCGCTTGAGCAGTGGCGGCAGTACAACGCCGGGTTGTTTCCGGGCGATGGCTTTGCTGACGCTATTCGGGAACTGATTTGAAGGGGCGCTGCAAGATCGCCTTCGCCGCCGGGACTGACGATCTCATCCCGACGCTGCTCGAGGAGATGGAGAAGCTGCCGGGGGACCTGCCGATCTATGTGGTCGGCGAGTTCCCGCCTCCGTGGGGCAAATGGATTCCATGGAATCCGGGCCGCTCGTTTGCCGAGAACTACGAGCGGATGCTCGACGACCTCGAGGGCAACGAGGTGGTCTTTGCGGGCATTCTGCTGCAGCCGAAACAGCCTTACTGGGATATACGCTGGGCCGGGCTGCGGGCCTTTGGCCTGCGCGTTGTCTTCTTCAACGACAACCTGGACCACTTCATGATTCGGCCCCGGCAGTTGCCCGTGCTGGCGCGGCACTGCTGGTGGCAGTTGAAGAACCTGATCCATTGGGAGACGCACCCGGGCGGCCTGCTCTACACCTGGGTCTGGCGGGTTTTTCATCCCTGGGCTTTTCGGCGACCGATCTTTTACACCCTGGGCTGCTGGGCTGGGCGGCTGGCCGCGGGCCGGGCGCCGGCGCCGCGGGAGCCGGTGGCGCTGCCGGCGGGGCTTTCGGTGGTGATTCCGACGCGGAACGGCCGAAAGCTGCTCGAACGGCTGTGGCCGACGCTGGAGCTGCCGTCGGGGGCCGAGATCATCCTGGTGGATAACGGCAGCAGCGACGGGACAGCCGGGGCGTTTGGCGAGGCGAAGGTGATTGTCTCGGCCGAGCCGCTATCGTTCGCGGCGGCCGTCAACCGGGGGATCGCCGCCGCGCGGTACTCGCATGTCTGCCTCCTGAACAATGATATGGTGCTGGAGCCGGGCTTCTTCGCGGCGCTGCGGGCGGCGTTTGAGCGGGTGCCGGAGCTGTTTGCCGCGACGGCGCAGATCTTTTTTCCGGCCGGGCAGCGTCGGGAAGAGACGGGCAAGGCGATGTACGATCCGGCGGCGATAGACCATGTGCCGCTGCGGTGCGTCGAGCCGCTGGCGGGCGAGGACCTGACGTGGGTGCTCTACGGGTCGGGCGGGTGTACGCTGTACGACACGGCGAAGCTGCGGGCGCTGGGCGGGTTTAACGAAACGATGACGCCGGCTTATGTCGAAGACCTGGACATCGGCTACCGGGGCTGGCTGCAGGGTTGGCCCACGGTGTATGTGGCCGGGGCGCGGGTGCTGCATCTCCACCGGACGACGACGGCGAAGGTCTATTCGGCGTTTACGTTGGCCTGCGCGGTGGAGCGGAACTATCTGCGGTTTGTCCTGACGGGTACGGGGCCGCACTTCGGCGTGCTGTGGGAGCAGGCGCTGGGGCAGTTGAACCATCAGGCGGCCAAGCAGGAGCCGGTGCGGAGCGCGGAGGTCGTGCTGGGGGAGGCGTGGAAACTCGCCTTGACGAAACGAAGCCAACAGGCGACCCAAGTGGATGAAAAAGAGATCCTGGCGCTGAATCAGGGGACGGTTGCCGTGTTCCCCGGAGGACGTTTTTGCGAAACGAAGCCAACGGTACTGGTGGCGACGCCGTATTTGCCGTACCCGCTGTCGCACGGGGGGGCGGTGCGGATGTTCAACCTACTGCGGGAGGCAAGCAAGACCCACAATCAGGTGGTGCTTTCCTTCGTCGATGATTTAGCGACGCCGGCGCCGGAGTTGCTGGCTTTGTGCGCCGAGGTGGTGCTGGTGGAGCGGCGGGGTTCGCATCTGCACACGAGTACGGAGCGGCCAGACGTGGTGGAGGATTTTGACCGGGAGGATTTTCGGGCGGCGCTGCGGTGGTCGCAGCGGAAGTGGGCGGCCGAGATTGTGCAGTTGGAGTTTACGCAGATGGCGCTCTATGCGCCGGACTGCCGGCCGGCGCGGACGGTGCTGGTGGAGCACGATATCACGCTCGATCTCTATGAGCAGTTGCTTGAGCGGAAGAGCGACTGGGAGACGCGGCGGCAGCACCGGCTGTGGGTTCGTTTTGAGCAGAAGGCCTGGGGCGAGGTGGACCGGGTGGTGGTGATGAGTGAGAAGGACCGGGAGCGGGTGGGGCGGCCTGGGGCGGTGGTGATCCGCAACGGGGTGGATCTCGAACGGTTTCAGCCGGTGGAGGGGGCTCCGGAGCCGCGGCGGCTGCTGTTTCTGGGTTCGTTTGCGCATCTGCCGAACCTTTTGGCGCTGGACTTTTTCCTGGCGGAGGTGTGGCCGCTGCTTGAGAATGTGACGCTGCACATCATTGCGGGCAAGAACCACGAGCGGTATCTGGAGGGGCGGGATTTCCGCCGGCCCGGGATTGAGCTCGAGGGGTTTGTGGCCGATGTGCGGGGGGCGTACGGGCGGGCGGCGGTGGTGCTGGCGCCGCTGGTGGCTTCGGCTGGGACCAACATCAAAGTGATGGAGGCGATGGCGATGCGGAAGGCGATTGTGGCGACGCCGGCCGGGATTAATGGTCTGGATCTGCGGCACGGCGAGGAGGTGCTGCTGGCGCGGACGGGTGAGGAGATGGCGGTGGCGATTGAGATGCTGCTGGCCGATGGGGAACGGCGGGAGAGTTTGGAGCGGGAGGCGCGGCGGGCGGCGGAGGCGCATTACGGCTGGGACCGGATTGGGGAGGCGCAGGCGGCGATGTACCGGGGACTGAGTTTCGGCCGGGGGTAACGGCGCTGGTTTGGGGTGGCGGTGGGTGTGGCCTGGGCGGGGGAGTTTGGAGCGGGCGGCGGAGTTGGTTTCAGTCGGGAGCGGCGGCGATGGGATTTCGACGGGGTGGTGGCGGGGACGGATGGGGCGAGAGTGGCGGGAGGGTCGGCTTCGGCCAGTGGCGGCGGCGATGGGATTTCGACGGGGTGGTGGCGGGGACGGATGGGGCGAGGAAGCGGCGGGGGAGTTTGGAGCGGGCGGCGATGTACCATACATTGAGAGAGACTTATGTCGCAAAAACTGTCTGATATCGGCTTGGTTGGCTTGGCGGTGATGGGCCAAAACCTTGCCTTGAATATTGCCGATCACGGCTTCCAGATTTCGGTCTATAACCGGACCACGGAGACGATGGAGAAGTTCCTCGCCGAGAACCCGAATACGCCGGGAGGGCTGGTGGGCGAGGCTACGCTCGAGGGCTTTGTCGCCTCGCTGGCCAAGCCGCGGAAGATCATCATTCTCGTGAAGGCGGGCAAGCCGACCGATGCCGTGATCAGTTCGCTCGAGCCGCTGCTCGAGGCCGGCGACATCATTATCGACGGCGGGAACGCGCTGTGGACGGACACGATCCGGCGCGAGAAGGAGCTTTCGGCCAAGGGTTTCCGGTTTGTCGGTTCCGGGGTCTCGGGCGGCGAGGAGGGGGCGAGGTTCGGCCCGTCGCTGATGCCGGGCGGCGACCCGTCGAGTTTTGCGGAGATCCAGCCGATTTGGGACGCGATCGCGGCCAAAGTGGACGCGGTGACGGGCAAGCCGTTGACAGGCGCGACGCCGGGGCGGCCGGTGGAGGGCGGGGTGCCGTGCACCACCTACATCGGGCCGAACGGGGCCGGGCACTACGTGAAGATGGTCCACAACGGGATTGAGTACGGCGATATGCAGATGATCTGCGAGGCGTACGCGATTCTGACGCAGTTGGGCGGGCTGACGCCGGCCGAGTGCAGCGCGGTGTTCGCCGAGTGGAACCGGGGGGTGCTCGACAGCTTCCTGATTGAGATTACGGCCGATATTCTGCAGCAGAAAGACCCGATGACGGGGGGTCCGTTCGTCGATATCGTGCTTGATACGGCCGGGCAGAAGGGGACGGGCAAGTGGACGAGCGTGAACGCGCTCGATATGGGCGTGCCGGCGCCGACGGTGGCCGAGGCGGTGTTTGCGCGGTGCCTGTCGGCGGTGAAAGAAGAGCGGGTGGCGGCGGCGGCCACGCTGCAGGGCCCGAACAAGGTGTACACGGGCGACCGGCAGCAGCTGATTCACATGGTGCATGACGCGTTGTATCTGTCGAAGATCTGTTCCTATGCGCAGGGCTTCCAGCTGATGCGGACGGCGCAGGCCGAGTACAACTGGACGCTGCATTTTGGCGAGATCGCCAAGATCTGGCGGGGCGGCTGCATTATCCGGGCCGGGTTTCTGCAGAAGATCACCGAGGCGTTTACGCGGAACGCGGAGCTGGCCAACCTGCTGCTGGACCCGTACTTCAGCGCCGAGATCCACCGCTGCCAGGCCAACTGGCGGACGGTGATTGCGCTGGCGGCGGCGCATGGCATCAGCGCGCCCACCTTCTTTTCGGCGCTTTCCTACTACGACGGCTATCGTTCGGCGCGGCTGCCGGCCAATCTGCTGCAGGCGCAGCGGGATTACTTTGGCGCGCACACCTACGAGCGGACGGATTTCCCGCGGGGTACGTTCTTCCACCTCGACTGGCCGGAGCCGGGCCGTCCGCAGCTGGCCATCTGACGGGCACCATGACGCTTGCCGCCTACGCCAACTTCTATCGCGACCATTTAGCCAACTCCGTGCTTCCGTTCTGGCTCGAGCATACGCCGGACCGGGAGCACGGCGGTTACTTTTCGTGCGTGGACCGGCAGGGGCAGGTCTACGACCCGCGCAAATATGTTTGGATGCAGGGCCGGGCGGTGTGGATGTTCGAGACGCTCTACCGGCGGTTTGCGGCGCGGAGCGAGTACGCCGAGTTTGCGGCCAACGTGTTTGGGTTTGTAGACCGGTTTGCGCGGCGGGGGGAGCCGCGGGTGTGGTTTTCGCTCGGCCGGGACGGTGCGCCGGGGTATTTTCAGCGCAAGCCCTATTCGGCGGTGTTTGTGGCGCTGGCGTACATTTCGCAGGGGCGGGTGGCCGAGGCGCGGGAGCTGTTTGACCGGATTGCGGGTTGGATCGCCGAGCCGGGATCGTTGGGGCGGCCGCCGGGGCCGGTTTCTCAGCTGGCCGACATTATGGTGCTGGCGCTGCTGGCGATGGAGCTGCTGGCGGTGGACGAAGACCCGCGCTACCGGCTGGTGATTGCGCAGTGTCAGGAGGCGGTGTGGGCGCACTACGAGCCGGCCAACTGGCTGCTCGTCGAGAACGTCGCGCCGCGGGAGCTGCCCGAGGGGCGGATGGTGTGTCCGGGGAGCATTCTCGAGGTGGCGTGGTTTCTGCTGCACACGACCGAACGGGTGCCGAACGCCGAGCTGGAGGGGATGCTGCTGCGGGTGATTCTGGGGGCGCTGGAGTTTGGCTGGGACGGCGAGTACGGGGGGCTGAACTACTTTATGGACCTGGACGGGAGGCCGCGGCCGGAGCTGGAGGCGAACATGAAGCTCTGGTGGCCGCACACGGAGGCGCTCTATGCCCTGGTGCTGGCGTACACGCGGACGGGGGATGAGCGGTACAAGCAGTGGCTTGACCGGGTGCACGAGTATACGTTTTCGACCTTTCCCGACAGCAAGTACGGCGAGTGGTTCGGGTACTGCGACCGCGGGGGGCGGGTGGCGACCGAGATGAAGGGCGGCGCGTACAAGTGCTGCTTTCACGTGCCGCGGGCGCTGCTCTATAGCATTCTGGCGATCGAGCGGAGCGGCTAGCGGAAGAGGGCGAGGGCCTGGGCGAGGCTGTCGCGGACTTTGACGAGGCGGTGGAGGATGCCGGCGGTGGGGCCGGGATTGCGGCGGTCGGCGTAGAGCAGGCCGACGAGATGGCCGTTGACGACAACGGGCAGCAGTGCGAACAGCGCGGCTTCGAGGGAGAGGACGAAGGGGGAACCGCGGAAGCGGCCGTCGGTGAGCAGGTCGATGAGCAGGTCCTGCTTCATGGCGAGCGCGAGCGACAGGGGGGGGCGGTGCAGGAGGGCCACCTCGGGAGCGAACAGGCGGCGGGCGGCGCCGGGGTCGAGACCGAGCGCGGCGGCGACGACGAGCCGGTCTGGCGTGGGGGTCCATTCGCAGAAGACGGCGCGGTCGAGCGAATGGTCGGCGAGGATGGTGGTGAGCGCCAGGGCGATGGCGCCGGGACGGTCGGAGCAGGTGGCCTGGGTCAGCAGGCCGGTGAGGTGTTCGCGGATCTCGGGGTTGGTGACGCTCAGGCGGTGGGCCGGGATGCCGAGGTGGCAAAGCTCTTCGCGGGTCTCGTCGATGGCGGTCTCCATCATGGGGAGCAGTTGGGGGATGGAGAGGTGGAAGACGGAGCCGTAGGCGGAGACCCAATGCTCGAGGATTCTGCGCTGTTCAGTCTCGTGGGCGCGCTGGAGAGCGCCGACGAGGACATTGGCGAGTTTGGCGGCGAGGGCGGTGCGGCTTTCCGGGTCCTCGGCGGCGTTGGCGCGGAGCACATCGGAGGCCACGGCGACAGCCATATGGGGCGCACCGTGGAGGCCGAAGCTGGCGAGAATGGCCGCGCCGGCTTCATCAAAGGTAAAGCCGGCCTGCTTGCGGCACTCGCCCTTTTCGGCGAGCAGTTTGCCGTGGCAGGCGGCGAGGATGCGGGCGTAGGGTTCCGGGCGGTGGTAGGCGAAGGCGATTTCGCCGAGGTTGGCGAGCATGCCGGCGAGATAGGCCTCCTCGGAAGGGCGGCCGCCGGGGCCGACGACAAGCTGCCGGGCGACATTGGCGGCCAGCAGGGAGAGGGCGATGAGGTCGACGGCGGCGGGGGAGTTGCCGGCGAAGTGGCGGAGGAAGCGGGTGCTGGCGGCGATGCGGGTGAGTTCGTCGAGGCCGAGCAGCGAGGCGGCGTGGGCTACGCTGAGGATGGGGCGGCGGGAGCGGTTGTAGAGGGCCGAGTTGGCGATGCGGAGCACGCGCAGGGTGAGGGCGAGGTCGCGTTCAATGGCCTGGGCGAAGCTCTGGATGGTGGCCTCGCCATCGGCGGCGAGGGCGAGCAGGGCGCGGACGTTTTCGGTGCAGGCGGGGAAGTCCGGGTCGCTGCGAACCTGCTGCAGAAACACGACCAGCGGGGTGACCGCCTCCTTCCGGCTCTCCGTTTCGACTGATTCCTTGGGTATCATGTAAAGTTGCACCCTCCCCTATTGCTCTTCGACATTGATGGCACTCTCGTGAGGCGGGCCGGTCCGCTGCACCGGCAGGTGCTCGAGGAGGCGGCGGCGGCGGTGACCGGTTTAGCGGCGACAACGGCGAACATTCCGACGCAGGGGATGCTGGACGGGCAGATTTTGACGCTGATGCTGCGGGAGGCGGGGGTGTCGCTGGCGGCGATCCGGCGGGCGATGCCGGCGATGATGGAGATGGCGCAGGAGTTGTACGTAGCGCGGTGTCCGGATTTACGGAAGAAGGTCTGTCCGGGGGCGCGGAGCGTGCTGCACAGGCTAGCGCGGAAGCGGGTGCGGACGGGGTTGGTGACGGGGAACCTGTCGCGGATTGGGTGGCAAAAGATGGAGAGCGCCGGGCTGCGGCAGTACCTCCAATTCGGGGCGTTTGCCGAACAGGCGGATGAACGGCGCAAGCTGGTGGGGCAGGCGGTGCGGGAGGCGCGGCGGGCGGGATGGATTACCCGCCAGTCGCTGGTGGCGCTGGTGGGCGACCACGAGAACGATATTCTGGCGGCGCAGGCTAACGGGATTCCGGTGATTTCGGTGGCGACCGGGGTTTCGACGGCCGCCGAGTTGCGGAAACTGAATCCGGATTACCTGATTGAAGACCTGCGCAGCTTTCCGTGGCAGGAGTTATCACTTTGAGAGAACGGGAATCGCAGACGCTGGCGGTGAAGCGCGCCCAGGTGGAGTTCCACAACTTTGCTTCGCTGGGGGAACCGGAGCGGGCCGAGCGGGTCTACCGGGAAGAGAACGCGCGGCGGGGGGCGATTTTGCGCCATCATGCGGGCTTTATTGGCTCGATGACGCCGTTTTTGGAGATTGGGGCCAACGCCGGCCACTCGTCGTACATGCTGTGCAACGAGTTTGGCGAGGATGGGTTTGCGCTGGATATTTCGGCCGATTCGCTGCGGCATGGCATGGCGCTGATGGACAAGTGGGGTCTTGAGAAAGCGCCGGTGCGGGTGGCGGGCGATGCGCTGAATCTGCCGTTTCAGGACGGTTCGCTGCGGGCGGTGATCGCCTACCAGATGCTGTCGCAGTTTCAGGATATTGAGGCGGTGTTTGTCGAAGTCAAGCGGGTGCTGGCGCCGGGGGGGACGTTTATCTTCGCCGAGGAGCCGATGCGGCGGAAGCTTTCGCTGCGCCTGTACCGCTGCCCGTACTACGAGACGATGAAGTGGTGGGAGCGGAAGTTGTACGACTGGGGGTTGCTGGGCTTTCTGGTGCAGGACGTGATTGGCGCGGCGCAGGAGGAGGGATTTGGGATCCGCCAGAACCACCGGATGGAGCTGCGGGACTGGCATGGGCTAATGGTGAAGCATTTTGCGGACAATCAGTTCCGGCTGTTTCTGCCGCAGCGGGGATGGGGCGAGAAGCTGATCCGGTGGGTGGGGCGGCGGATTGACAAAGTGGGATCGGACTGGGTGCCGGCGCGACTGCTGGGCGGGACGCTGGCGGCGATGTGCAGGAAACACGGACAGGCGGAGGTGGACCGGACGGCGCCGTTTGAGTCGCGGTTGCGGTGTCCGGACTGCCACGCGGGGATGCGGGTGGACGAGGCGGGGACGCTGCATTGCCGGGTGTGCGAGTACGCGGCGCCGAACGAGGGCGGGGTGTATAACCTGATCCGGTCGGTGGAGAAGCGGGAGTTGTACCCGGGCGATCGGGAGGATGTGATTGACTTTACGCTGCCGGGGCACGAGACGAAGCTGCTGACGGGCTGGTTTCAGCTCGAGGGGAGCTACGGGAACAAGTACCGGTGGATTGGCGAGCGGGCGACGGCGCGATTGAAACCGCTCGACGCGGCGCCGAAGCGGATCCGGATCCGGGGGCACGCGAGCGCGGAGTTTTTGCGGCCAGGGGCGTTTGTAAAGGTGCGGGTGAACGGGGAGGAGGCCGTGGCGTGGGAGGCGGAGCGGACGGGGTTGTTTATTCTCGAAGCGGATGTGGCGGCAGCGGAGGAGTACGTCGTCGAGATCGTGGCGGGGCCGCTGTGGCAGGCGCCGAACGATGAGCGGCGGTTTACGGTGACGCTGAGTATGCTGCGGCTAATCCCCCGCGACTAGCCGGGAGCCGGTGTGCTGGTCGACCAGTTCGAGGGTTCCGGACTGGGGGTAGTAGACGGCGAGGCAGTTGGCGTTGAGGAGCACGGCCATGAGCTTGCCCATGAGGAGATAGGCTTCGTCGTCGGCGGGGCCGCTTTGCAGGTCGATCGACCACCAGCCGCGATGGCGGCGGACGGCGGCGCCGGTTTCGGCCGAGGTGACCTTGGCGGCGAGGTCTTCGACGAACATGCCGCGGACCGACTGCAGGACAAACGTCCGGGGTCCGAGGGTGAGGCGGGGCCATTGGACGGTGAAGGCGCCTTCGCCCCAGGCGCGGGTGGCGGCGAGGGTGGCGGTGTTCTGCGGCAGTTCACGGTGATCCTGCAGGAGAAACACGACGGAAACGAGCGGGTCGCCGGGAGCGAACGCGAACAGACCTTTAATCCAGGAAGCAAGACCCACGCCGTGATTATAGAATAATGCCATGCGGTTAGCCTTTCTATTCCTGTTTGTGATGACCGCGTGGGGCCAGAAGCGGTTCTGGGCGTTTCAACCGCTGGCGCCGGCGGCGGGAACCATTGACGAGATTTTGCAGCCGCAGGGGGCGGCGGTGGGGGACGGGGCGTGGGCGCGGCGGGTGAGCTTTTCGCTGACCGGGCTGCCGCCGGAGGCCGGGCGGCCGCGGGACCGGGCGGCGTACGTGGACAGCCTGCTGGCGAATCCGCACTATGGCGAGCGGTGGGCGCGGCACTGGCTCGACCTGATGCGCTATGCCGAGACCAACGGGCACGAGTTCGATAACGACAAGAGCGATGCGTGGCGGTACCGGGATTATGTGATCCGGGCGTTGAACGAAGATTTGCCGTACGACCAGTTTGTGCGGGAGCACGTGGCGGGAGATCTGCTGGCGGCGCCGCGGGTGTCGGCCGACGGGGCGTATCTCGAGTCGCCGATGGCGACCGGGGCGTGGTGGTTCGGGGAGATTCTGAACTCGGCGACGGACTCGGCCAAATCGCGGGCGGACGCCGTGGACAACCAGATTGACGTGTTTTCGAAGGCCTTTCTGGGTTTGACGGTGGCGTGCGCGCGGTGCCACGACCATAAGTTCGACCCGATTCCGACGGCCGATTATTATGCTCTGGCCGGGGTGATGCATTCGACGAATTTGCGGGAGGCGGTGGTGGATTCGCCGGCGCGGCGGGAGGCGATTGCGGCGAAGTTGGGGCCGCGGCCCGTGGCGCGGGGGGTGCGGTTGGCGCTGCGGCCGGGCGATGCGCTGTTTGCCGACTTTGCGAGTTGGCGGGCGGAGGGGCAGGCGATGGGGGTGAGCGATGGGGTGGCGAGTTCGGCGCCGCTCGAAGGGGTGGGGTCGTTGACTTCGGCCAAGTTCAAGATGCCGAAGTTTTATGTGCATGTGCTGATGCAGGGCTCGCAGTACCGGCGGCCGCGGGTGGGGGAGGGCGAGTTGCGGCTGACGCTGGTGGCCGATGACTTCAAGAGTTCGCACTGGTTTCCATCGGGGGTGCCGGGGTTTACGTGGAAGACGCAGCGGATGACGCTATCGCACGGGCGGGAGTGTTACTTCGAGTTGGTGGACCGGTCGCGGAGCGGGTATCTGGGGGTGGCGGCGATTGTGATCTCGGACCACAAGACGCCGCCGGGGATTTTGGAGAATGCCGCGCTGTCGGCGCCGGGGCGGGTGCCGGAGTTGCCGGAGTCGACCTTTGCGATGATCAGCCGGGATGAGGCGCCGCGGAATGCGCGGCTGCACGTGCGGGGGAGCCATTTGGATCTGGGGCCGGAGGTGGCGCGGGGTTTTTTGAAAGTACTGACGACGGAGAAGAGGGAGCTTGCGGGGAGCGGGCGGCGGGAGTTTGCCGAGTGGCTGACGGAGGACGCGCGGGCGCTGCTGGCGCGGGTGATCGTCAACCGGGTGTGGAAGCACCATTTCGGGACGGGGCTGGTGGCGTCGACCGATAACTTTGGCCTGTTGGGTGAGCGGCCGGCGAACCGGGGGTTGCTGGATGCGCTGGCGGCGCGGTTGATCGCGGGCGGGTGGCGGCTGAAGCCGCTGCACCGGGAGATTTTGCTGTCAGAGGCCTATGCGCGGACGGTGCCGGTGCGGCGGTTGGAGGCCGAGGCGATTCGGGATGCGATGCTGCAGCTGTCGGGGCGGCTGAACCGGAAGCTGTACGGGCCGAGCGTGATGCCGCACATCAGCGCTTATCAGGACGGG
>JAINDL010000230.1 GCA_019931245.1 Bryobacteraceae bacterium CoA2 C42 | reverse complement strand
GATGAGGGCGGCGACGCGTTCGGCGGTGCCGAGGTAGGTTTGGTGGACGATGCGGGGTTTGCCGTCGACGCGGGCGCTTTCGACGACGTAGTAATAGAGGGTGTTGGCTCTCTTCTTGGCGATGAGGG
The DNA here is from genome assembly GCA_019931245.1 of Bryobacteraceae bacterium CoA2 C42. Taxonomy (GTDB): domain Bacteria; phylum Acidobacteriota; class Terriglobia; order Bryobacterales; family Bryobacteraceae. Next base: position 27,180 of record JAINDL010000230.1, on the reverse strand, counting down.
AGGCCATACAGGGGAATACAAGTATGGATCGGACTGAAATGGGAAGCAATGAAAAAATGTCTGCCTTGCCTGTGGTGGCACAACCATACAGGGTAATACGAAAAAGGCCGGCAGGAGGACACGCTATCCCCTTGCGTTTCCAGCGGTTACCCGGCTACCGCGCATCCCACAGCTGCGGTTCGCAGTAAACTCCCGCTAGGCGCAGAACATTCTGGTCGTGCGCCCGGACGAGAGCAGCGAACGCCTCCTGATTTCTCCGTTGCGCCGCACGAATCAACGAGGCTTCGTCCACTCGGGCAACCACCCCTCCAGTGAGGACTATGGCATTCGTCTTCACCGTGGACATACCACTTGGACAGACGCGGAACGAAAATGTTAGAAGAAAACTGATCTATCCGATCAATTCCAGGCCAATTCTTTTTGTCGCGGCGTCCAGATGGATGATCCGGAAGCTGCGGACTTGACCCACCTTGATGGCCGCCGTACCCTTGGCGGCGGTCTCGCCACCTTTGCCTTCCTTCCATTTGGCCGACAGCATCGCCGTCAGAGCGCTCACGTCCACCGAAACGGCCGATGGAGGCGCCGCCTTCCCGCTGGCCGCCTCTTTCTTTTCTTCCTGCAAACGGCACTCACCAAGCACACCATCCGCCACCTCGACTTTCAGCAGATTGGCCCGCACATCAGCCACCCGCGCCGTCAAGATCTCACCCACCTGATGCTCAGCAATGAAATCATCGGTCTTGGTCGGTTGCAGCTGCTTGAGCCCCAGCCGAATCCGACGCCGATCCCGGTCGACCTCAAGCACCAGCGCACGCACCACCTCGCCGACTTTCACCACATCCTTCGGGTGATCGATCCGCTTCTCGTTTACCATGTCGCCGATGTGAATCATGCCATCCACACCATCGCCCAAATCGACAAACGCCCCAAACGCCTGAATACTCGTCACCGGCGCCTCAACGATCGAACCGACCGGATACTTCTTCACCGCTTCGGCGAACGGATCTCCCAGCGTCTGCTTCAAACTCAACTGAATCTTTTTGTCCGCCGGCTTGAAATCGAGGATCGCCACCTCGACCTGATCACCCACCTTCAGCATATCCGACGGTTTACGCACTTTCTTAGCCCAGGACATCTCCGAAATATGCACCAAGCCATCCACGCCGGGAGCCAGTTCTATAAACGCGCCGAAGTCCGTCAATCGGGCCACACTGCCCTGCACCCGGTCGCCAACTTTGAACTGACCAACGGCCGCCGCCCAAGGATCCGGCACCAGTTGCTTCAAGCCGAGCGAAATTTTCTTCGAACTCCGATTAATCTTGAGGATTTTTACCTCAAGCTCGTCGCCAATCTTGACCACATCCGCCGGCTTACCCACGCGATGCCAGCTCATGTCAGTGACATGCAGAAGGCCATCAACGCCCCCGAGATCCAGAAACGCACCGAAGTCCGTCACGCTCCGGACCCGCCCCTTCACCACGGCACCTTCGGTCAGCCCCAGAAACGCCGCCTCTTTGGCCTTGGCCGCCTCCTCTTCAAGGATCACGCGACGGTCCACCACGACGTCTTCCTTCACCGTGTCGAGGTTGATCACCCGGCACTCGATCTCCTGGCCGACCAGCTTGGCCAACTCAATGGCGTCCCGCGTGCCGCTGCGGGATGCCGGCATGAACGCGCGCGAACCCGCCACCTCCACGCGCAATCCGCCCTTTACCGCCTCCACCACGCGCCCGCCAATATTACGCTTTTCCTCAAAGGCCGCCAGCAGCTCACTCCAGTCCTTCGGGCGCTCCACCTTGAGCGGCGACAACTCCAGAGCGCCTTCGGCGCCGCGGCCCGTCACCGTCACCTGAATCCGGTCGCCCACCTGAATGTCGGGCACCCCGTCGGCAAAAGCAGACTTCAACAAAACTCCCTCAGACTTGCCGCCGAGGTCAACGAAGATCGAGTCTTCATTCACGGCGGCGACTGTGCCTTGCAGTACGCCCCCTTCGGCCGGTTGCGGCTCGGCGGGCGCGGTCTGCTCGAGTTCAAATTGCTGCAGGATCTCCCCGAAGTTTGATTCGTCCGGGTTAATTACTGATTCGTCCATCGGTTGGTCGGCAGGGTTAGCGGGATTCATGCGGAATACGGTTACTCCCCACATTGTGTCATACCCATTGCATGTTCCGCTGATTGGATCCCGTCACGGTGTCTCTTCCGGAGGAGCACTCTCCGGGTCCGCCTCACCCATCTGCGTCAGCCGGTACCGCAGCGCGTTGCGCGTCAGCCCCAGCAGGCGCGCCGCTTGGCTCTTATTCCCCCCCGCGCGCCGCAGCGCCTCGCGGATCAGCGCGCGCTCATACTCCTCGAGCGTCATCCCCGGCGGCAGAAAACCAGGCTCCCCGGACGAAGCCGTCCGCCGCGAGGGCGCCATATCGAGCCGCACCTCCGCCTCTTCGAGCACCGGCCCGCTGGCCAGCACCAAGCTGCGCTCCATCACATTCTCCAGTTCCCGCACGTTGCCCGGCCAATGGTAGGCCACCAGCTTGTGCATCGCCCCCGCCGCCAGCGAGCGCACCGGCGAATCAAGCTCGCTGGCATGCTTGCCCACGAAAAACTCCGCCAGATACGGAATATCTTCCCGGCGGTCCCGTAAAGGCGGAATATTGATCGGCAGCACGTTGAGCCGGTAGTAGAGATCCTGCCGGAACGTGCCCTGTTCGAGCGCCGCCCGCAGGTCGACATTCGTCGCCGCAATCACCCGCACATCGATATGGCGGGTTCTGTTGCTCCCCAACCGTTCAAACTCCCGCTCCTGCAGTACGCGCAGCAGCTTCACCTGAATGGAAGGCGGCACATCACCTATCTCATCAAGAAACACGGTGCCCCCATCGGCCTGCTCGAACTTGCCCGGCTTGGCAGTTGCCGCCCCCGTAAAGGCTCCCTTTTCGTATCCGAACAGCTCGCTCTCCATCAGGTTCTCGGGGATGGCCGTGCAGTTGATCTTGACAAACGGCTTATCCCGCCGCAGCGAGTGCTGATGAATCGCCCGCGCAATCATATCCTTGCCAACGCCGCTTTCGCCCGCCAACAGCACCGTAGCCCGGCTCGGCGCCGCCCGCAGCACGGTTGCAAAAACCTCCTGCATCGCCGCGCTCCGGCCAATGATGTTATCGATCTGGTAGCGCCCGCCCAACTCCTCCCGCAGACGCTGGTTCTCTTCCCGCAGCGCCTTCACCTCGAAGGCCTTGTCGAGCACAGTCTGCAGATGATCGAGCGAAAAGGGCTTCTGCACGAAATCCACCGCACCGGCCTTCATCGCCGCCACGGCCGTCTCCACACTGCCAAAGGCCGTCATCACCACCACAGGCAGGCCCGGCCGCGCGGAGTGCAGCCGCGCCACCAGCGCCAGCCCGTCCTCGCCCGGCAGCCGCAGATCGGTCAGCACCAGCCCGGCCCACTCGAACCGCGGCAGCGCCGCCTCGACCGACCCGGCCGTCTCCACCTCAAAACCGCCCGAAGCCAAATGCAGCTGCACCACCCGCCGCAGCCGCTCCTCATCTTCAATCACCAGAACCCGCTTACTCATGCTCCCGCCACGGCCGGCAGCAGGATGCGAAACACGCTCCCCCTGCCCGGCTCACTGTCAAACTCAAGACGCCCGCCATGCTCATCGACAATCTTGGCCACAATCGCCAGGCCCAATCCCACCCCCTCCTTCTTCGTCGTGAAGAAGGGGTTGAAAATCGACTCCCGGTGCTCCGGAGCCACGCCACTGCCCCGGTCAATGACCGCAATCTCGGTCTCCGTCCCGCTGACCTGACGCGTCCGCAGCGTCACTACCGAGCCGGCCGGACTCGCCTGCGCCGCGTTCAACAACAGGTTCAACACCACGCGCTCCATCCACTCGGCATCGAGGGCCACGGGCCGGACAGCCGGGTCGTAGTTCTTGTAAACCGTCACCGCCGGCGCCGGCGTTATCCGCCCAAACTCCTGCACGACGCGGTCGAGCAGCCCGTGCAGTTCCACCGGCTCCCGGTGCAGCACCAGGGGGCGGGCAAACTCAAGGAAGCGGCCGATCAGCGAGTTGGCCCGGTCCACATCGGAAGCGATGTAGGCCGCCATCTCCCGCGCCAGCTCATCGTCGGCCGGGAGCTGCTTTTCGAGCACCTCCGCCGAAGCGCGAATCGTGCCCAACGGGTTCCGCAACTCATGCGCCAGCCCTGCCGTCAACTGGCCCAGCGCCGCCAGACGTCCTGACCGCCGCACGGCATCCTCGGCCTCCTGCAGATGGCGGTTGGCCTCGGCCAGTTCCCGCGCGACAGCCTGGTAGCGCTGGGCTTCGGCGCGGCTCGCCTTCGCCAACTGGTAGGTCAGGTAACCGACCACCGGCAGAAAGATGATCCGCAGCAGCAGTTCCTCCCAGATCACCAGGTAACGGTTCAGTTCGGTCCAGTCCAGAAAGCCGAGAAACGACACATAGGCCACGCAAGCCAGGCCGGTGAAGATCGTGGTCGCCAGCGGGCCGGTCGTGGTGGCGGCGCTCACCACTGGCAGCATCAGAATCGGGTAGTAGCTGGAGTTGATCGCCGCCGTATAGCCGATAACCAACCAGCAAAGTAGCAGCTTGACGGTAATCGACAGCAGTTTGCCGCGCTCGGTGCCAAACCGGGCCACGCGCGGCTCGGCCAGCTGAAACAGCGCAAGCGCGACAATCGACACCACCGACGGGACGTCGTGAAAGGGGCTGGCCAGCGCGAGGGCGGAAAAGAACAGAAGCCAAACCAGGTCCTGCGGCCCCAGAAACGGCAGGCGGAGCCGGGTAGTCAGGCCGTGGGGATCGGCGGCGGGCACGTTGTTATCTTATCGCGCCCGCCTGTCAGCAGCGCCGGAAGCACCTCTCCGGCGGGACCGGTCAGCGCCAGGGCGACCCGCGACGAGAAGGGCGTCGAGGCGGGATTGACTTCAATGGCGCAGCGCGCCTGCTCCACCAGGCCCGCCGCTGGATACACCTGCGCCGCCGTCCCCACCACCAGCAGCAGATCGGCCTGCGCAACCGCCCGCTCCGCCTCAGCCCAGACCATGCGGGGCAATGGCTCGCCGAACCAGACAACGGACGGGCGCAGCGGCGCCCCGCAATCCGGGCACGGCGGCGGCAGCGCGGGATAGGCAAGCGCCCGGTTCCGGCGCTGATACCCGCACCCGCTGCAGCGCTCCTGCCACAGGTCGCCGTGCAACTTCAGAATCCGCCGGGAGCCGGCGCGGTCGTGCAGCCCGTCCACGTTCTGCGTGATCAGGGTGAAGCGCTCGTGCTGCTGCTCCCAGGCGGCCAGCGCGCGATGGCCGGCGTTCGGCTCGGTGGCCGCAATCAGCCCCCGCCGCCACAGATACCACTCCCACACCGTCCGCGGATCCCTGGCAAAAGCCTCCGGCGTCGCCAACTCCTCCGGCCGAAAGTTCCGCCACAGCCCGCCAGGCCCGCGAAACGTCGGGACGCCGCTTTCGGCCGAAACGCCGGCGCCCGTCAGCGCCGCCAGCGATCCGGCCGCCGCCAGCAGCCGCCGCGCGGCGGCCAGTTCACGCTCGCTGACCATGAGGAGCGGGCCACGCTTCGATCCACGCGATCGCCGTCAAAATCCAAATGCCCTGCGAAACCAGCAAATGCACAATCTGCATCCACCCCGGGGCCGCCAGCACAATGTTCAGTACACCCAGACTCACCTGCAGCAGCACAAACCCCGCCGCCCAGGCCAACAAGCGCTCCTGCGCCGCCCCCTGCCGCCGCAGCGCGGCGAATATCCCGAACAGAAACAGCGCGGTGCCCGCCGCCACCAGCGGATGGACGATGCGCAGCTGAACCAGAAAGTGCTGTCCGGCGGTGAGATCTTCGCGAATCCGGGCAAACAGACCGGCGTCCAGAGTCGGCGGCACCGGAAACAGCGTATCGCCCAGCGCCGTGATTGCGCCGGTGATGTTGGTCAGGATCAGCGCGCCGAGCGCCGCACCCAACCAGCGGAAACCCGCGCGCGAGCCCGCTCCAGCGCGGGAAACGCCGGGCCTGCTCCACCACGCCGCCGCCGCGGTCGTCGCCGTCAGCAGCAGCGTGTTCGCCAGATGGATGGAGATGACCAACGCCCGGCTGACCGAGGCGTCATCCACGACAAGCTGCTTTTTTACGAGCACGGCCCCGATGAAGCCTTCCACCAGCAGAAAAAACAACGATGCCAGAGCAGCGTAGAAGGCGCGGCCGGGGCCCGCGCGGCGCCACACCCAAACCAGCAAGGCCAGCCCGAACAGACCACACAGCCCGCTTGTCACCCGGTGCGTGAACTCGATAATGGTCTTCGCGCCCGGCGCCTGCGGCACCACCTCGCCGTTGCACATCGGCCAGTGGTCGCCGCAGCCCGCGCCGGCGCCGGTAATCCGCACCCAGGCGCCGAACAGAATCACGGCCACCAGATAGCCAACGTAGAACCAGGCGAAGCGCTGCATTCCCGCTCAGGAGAGGATCTTTTTGTGGACCACCCCGGCCACATCCGTCAACCGGAAGTCGCGGCCGCTGTAGCGGTAGGTGAGCTTCTCGTGATCAAGACCGAGGATATGCAGCACCGTGGCGTGGAAGTCGTGGATGTGCATCCGGTCTTCCGCGGCGTGGTAGCCGATCTCGTCGGTCGCGCCGTAGACGAAGCCGGGCTTGACGCCCGCACCCGCCATCCAGATGGTGTAGCCATATGGGTTGTGGTCGCGCCCGTTGCCGCCTTCCGAAATCGGGGTGCGGCCGAATTCGCCGGCCCAGATGACGAGCGTGTCGTCCATCATGCCGCGCGCCTTGAGGTCCTTGAGCAGGCCGGCGATGGGCTTATCGACTTCGTAGGCGTTCGAGGTGTGTTTATTGAACAGGTCCGAGTGCTGGTCCCACTTGTAGCTATGGGTCGCCTGTACGAAGCGGACGTTCTTCTCGCTGAGCCGGCGGGCGAGCAGACACTGCCAGCCGAAGTCGGCGGTACGGGGGTCGTCAAGACCGTAGAGCTTCTTGGTGGCTTCGCTTTCCTTATCGACGGCGAAGATCTCCGGAGCCTGCGTCTGCATGCGGAAGGCGAGTTCAAAGGCCTGAATCCGGGCCTCCATGTTCGGGTCAAACTGCCGCATGTCGGCGTGCCGGCGGTTGATGTTCTGGATCATGTCCAGTTCATACCGCTGCTGTTCGGGCGTCAGCCCCTTGTTCACCAGGTACTGAATCGGTTCGGCCTTGATCTCTTCCACCTTCAGGCCGGAGTGGCCGATGGGGGTGCCCTGGTAGGCGCCGGGCAGAAATGCGGAGCCGAAGTTCTTGGCGCCGCCGTGCGACAGGGTCGGCTTGATGGTGATGTAGCCCGGCAGATCCTGGTTTTCCGTACCGAGGCCGTAGACGCTCCAGGCTCCCATGCTGGGCCGGACAAAGGTGGAACTGCCGGTGAAGGATTGCAGCAGCGCCGCGCCGTGATCGACGCCTTCCCCCACCAGCGACCGGACGACGCAGAGTTGATCCACGCAGTCCCGCACATGCGGGAACAGATCGCTGACCAGAATGCCGCTCTTACCGCCCGGCCGGAACTCCCAGGGCGACTTCATCAGCGGCCCCGGCGCCTCATCGGCAAACGCCAGCGGCCGCTTAATGGGCAGCGGCTTGCCGTGGTCGCGCACGAGGCGCTCTTTAAAGTCGAACGTATCGATGCTCGACGGGCCGCCGTGCATGAACAGGAAGATGACTTTCTTGGCGCGCGGGGCGAAATGCGGCTTGCGCGGGGCCAGCGGATTGACCGCCCCGCCGACGGCCGGCGCGCCTTCGGCCATCATGCTCAGGAAACCCAGGTAACCCAGGCCGCCCGCCGCGGCGCGGAAGGCCGCCCGCCGCGACATAGGCCTCACGCGACGAGAGTAAACTTCGCGGATCGGATCGTAGGTAGGCTTTTCCATGATGTCTGTTCTCCCTTAGTCGACGTACATGAATTCGTTCGAAGCAAACAGCACCCGGCAGGCGCTCTGCCAGGCGTCGGCTTCCGTCATTTTGCCGGCGAACTTCTTCTGGAAGCTGTCGACGTAGCTGAGCATGGCGTCGGCATCGGCCGCCGAGGCTTCGCGGTTCAGAATCCGGGAGATGGCCTTGTCGGCCCGGGGCCGCCCGACGGCAGCCTCTTTGACGAGCGTAGCGGCCAGAGCCTGTGCCTGTTCGGCCACGAACTTGCTGTTCATCATGAAGAGCGCCTGCGGGGCGACGTTGGTGATGATACGGCGGCCCTGCGGCGTGGTGGCGTCGCCGAAGTCAAACAGGTTGAACAGCGCGGGCAGATTCGCGCGGCGCAGCGGCAAATAGACGGTCCGGCGAACCTGCTCCTCGGGGTTGATGCTCAAACGACCGTTCGAGTTCTCCCCGTCGGTGCCGAACCCGCTCTGCATGGTGCCGCCCATGGTCAGGTCGAGCTTGCCGGCGATGCCGAGCAGCGCGTCGCGCATCTCCTCCACCTGCAAGCGCCGCCGCACGGCGCGCGAGAAGAGCCGGTTTTCGGGATCCGCCTCGAACTGTTCCGGGGTGGTCGCGCTCGCCATCTGGTAGGCGCTCGACAGCATCAACTTCCGGTGCATCGCCTTGACGCTCCACCCGGAGCGGACAAACTCGGCGGCGAGGTAGTCGAGCAGTTCCGGGTGCGTCGGGCGTTCGCCCATGCGGCCAAAGTTATCCGGGGTGCGGACAATGCCTTCGCCGAAATGGCCCATCCAAATGCGGTTCACCATCACCCGCGCCGAGAGCGGGTTGTCCGGGCTGGCCAACCATGCGGCCAACTCGAGACGTCCGCTGCCCTGTACGTTCTGCGGCTGCCGTCCATCGGCCATCACCACCGGGAAGTGTTTCGGGGCATCTTCGCCGAGCGAATTGTAGTCGCCGCGGACGAAAACCTTCTGTTGCACCGGATTGCCTTCCTGCACGGCGCAGGCCATTTCCGGCTCCGGCGGCAGGGCGTCCCTGAGCCGCTTCTGTTCGGCTTTGAGGGCGGCGAACTCCTGCTGGGCCGCCGGGCTGGCTTGCGTGTTGAGCAGGGCATCGGAGATGCCCATCGGGCCATTGTGATCAAACACCTGGCCGAAGAAGCGGTCCCTCTCATTGATCAGCTTCGGCTTCTCGCTGAGCATGTTTTTCTCTTCGATCTGGCGGCGCTGGGGCTTACGGTAGGCCTCCAGCTTCTTGTGCCAGGCGGCGAGACTTTCAAGACTGGACGAAACGAAGCCATTGGCGATCTGCTGAGCGGCGGCGTCATCAGCCGCCTTGTCCCAGTCAGCGAGCCAGGGGCGGGGCACCTCGCGGGCGGCAAAGTACTTCACCCAGCGGCCGAGCATTTTGGCGTCGAGTTGCCGGGCCGCCGCCGCGGCGGCCACGTCCGCCTTCTTCAACTCCACTTCACGGGCGGCCATCATGTAGGCCGGAATCTGGGGCGCCAGCTTTTCGTGCAGCCGCCGCCGCTCCTTCTCCATGGCGATTTCAAGATCGATCTGCTTGTGCTGGACGAGGGCCTCGGCGGCCTCGTACTTCTCGTACTGCTCTTTGGGCACGAGCGGGGTGAACAGGAGTTTGGAGACGTGGCTCTGGTCGTCCTTAAAATTTTTGGTAGAGGCAAAGATGCCTACCATGCCGTAGTAGTCCTTCGTGTAAAGCGGATCGAACTTATGATCGTGACAGCGGGCGCAGGAAAGGGTCAGGCCCAGGAACGTCTTCGAGACCGTGTCGACCTGCTCGTCGTAGATGTCGTAGAGCATCTTCTGCTTGTCCTGCTGGGCGATGGCCTTGGCGCCCAGGGCCAGGAAGCCGGTGGCGATGATGCCTTCGCGGTTCAGGCCCGGCTTGCCGTCGCGGGCGGGCAGGAGATCGCCGGCCACCTGCTCCTGGATAAACTGGTGATAGGGCAGATCCTCGTTGAACGCTTTGATGACGTAGTCGCGGTACTTGTAGGCGTAGGGGTAGCGGTGGTCTTCGTCGTTGCCGGTGGAGTCGGCGTAGCGGGCGATATCGAGCCAGTGGCGGCCCCACTTTTCGCCGTAGCGCGGGGAGGCGAGCAGGCGTTCGACCACTTTGCGGAAGGCATCGGGCGAGCGGTCGGCGGCAAAATCCTTCATCTCCTGTTCGGTGGGGGGCAGACCGGTGAGGTCGAACGTGGCCCGGCGCAGCAGGGTCAACCGGTCGGCTGGCGGGGCGGGCCGGACCCCTTTCTCCTCAAGTTTGGCGAGCAGGAAGGCATCGATGGGCGACTGGACCCAGGCCCTGTTCTTCACCGGAGGCGCCGGGTGCGGCTTGACGGGCTGAAACGCCCAGAACTGCTTATCCTCTGCGGTTAACTTGTTGCCGTGCTTGCGGGTGCCCGTGGCGCCGCCGGCTACCGCCCCTGCCTTCGGGTCATAGCCGGGCCATGGGGCACCCATCGTGATCCACTCGCGCAAAGCGGCGATCTCGTGGTCCTTCAGCTTGCCCATGGGGGGCATCTTCAGCTTACCCTCGTAGCTGGTGACCTGCAGCAGCAGACTCTGGTCGGGGCTTTCGACATTGACGAGGGAGCCGCTGCCACCGCCGGCCATAAAGGCGGCCGCGGTGGACATGTCGAGGGCGGAGGTTTTCACCTTGGCGTTGTGGCACATCTGGCATTTTTGGGCCAGTACGGGACGGACGTTCCTTTCAAAAAACTCGGCCTGTTCCGGCTTGGGGACCTGAGCGATGGCCGCCCCGGCCAACATCGCCAGCAGGTACGCTGAGTGTGCAACCTTCATAGAGAAAAACAACCTCCAGCCAACGCGGACAGAGACACTTTCCGCATTCTTAAATTATCTCAATTGCCCCCCCAAGTCAAAGGCTGGCCTGCGCCTCCGGATACGGTAAAATAAGGCTTCCGTGCCGTTTTCGACTCACGAAACCTACATGCGTCTCGCCCTTGAGCAGGCCCGCCTGGCCGAAGGTGCGGGGGAGGTTCCCGTAGGTGCGGTGGTGGTGGATGCCCGGGGGGAGATTCTGGCCGCGGCCCACAACGCGCCGGTCGCGCGCCACGACCCGACCGCCCACGCCGAAATCGTCGCCCTGCGCGCGGCCGGGGAGCGCGCGGGCAACTACCGGTTGGCCGGCGCCACGCTCTACGCGACCCTCGAACCCTGCGCGATGTGCGCCGGGGCGATCGTCCACGCGCGCATTCAGACGCTCGTCTTTGGAGCACGCGATCTGCGGTTTGGAGCCGTCCGAAGCAAATTCACCCTCGCCGACAACGACCTGTTGAACCACCAGGCCGTTGTCATCGAGGGTGTTTTGGGCGATCGCTGCTCTACGATGCTGCTCGATTTCTTTGCCCGGAAACGTTCCGGACAGTGATCAGGCAGCCTTCTTCAGGGGTACCATGCTGGAGAGCGGTTCGTGGGTCCGCTCCATCTGCACTACTTTCTGCAGACGAATCTCCGAGATATCCTCGGGCTTGGAGCCCTTGAAGTACTCGTCGAGAGGGAACAACGAGAAGGGGCGCAACTCCCGGAAGACGCGGCCGAGGGTTTCCTCAATCCGGTAGATGGCATGAAAGAACGTGCCTTTATCAATGTTCAGACGCTTGCAGCAAAGCACATTGTTGGCGCCGAGGAGATAGTGAAACTTGAAAATTTCGTACTGATCGGGGGTCAGCGTCCGCCGGGAAATCAGGATAAAGTCCGCCATATACTCCTCATCCTTGCGGCCCCAGGTATTGCGCCGGGCATGGCCGCCGGAGTACTCCAGGCTGACCTGCGTCAGGCTCTTCTCTTTGGCCGCGCATTCCTTGAAGCGCCGGTAGCAGGCGCGGAAAATCGTGCGCATCACACAAGAGCAAGGTGATGTACCGCCTCTTTTTCCAAGACGAAGGCCTAATCCGTGGCAGTGCACACACTGCGCCGCGGCAAGCGCGATTGTTTCTGTACGAGTCCATTCCATTTGTTCTATCTCCTCAAGGTTGGCCTCCCGGTGTGTCCCCAGAAGTGCGCCTTGCTTCCAATTCCAATCCCAGAGTAGTTTTTCCCGAAAGTTCGTCAACATAATCCGTTTTTTTCCGAGAGAATATTTCCCCCACCCTTCTCACCCCAATTGGGGGTACTGTTTTCAGCGGTTTGCGGGTATTCGCACAAGAAATACCCACAACAAATCCCGAAAATGCCTGCTATGATTACCGTGAGATCTAGTACCTATTTCCCGGAGGAATCACCCATTCGTGCAAGTTCTGCTCCTTGCCCACATTCAAGAACGCCTCGTTGAAGAGCTACGCCGCCGTGTTCGCAACGGCGAGACCACCGAGCGCGCCCTGGCCAAACTGACTGGGGTCTCTCAGCCCCACATGCACAACGTGTTGAAAGGACAGCGGTTGCTGTCGAGTGAGCTGGCCGATGCCATCCTCGGGACCTTGCAGCTGTCTGTTCTCGATCTGTTCGACCGGCAGCAGATGACCGCCTTTCTGAACCGGCAGGCGAATCTCCAGGCGCGCGCCGTAGCCATTCCGGTGCTGGAGGGGCTCCTGGGCCCCGGCTACCCGCTTCCGCGCCAGGTCCCCTCCCCCGAGGTGTACACGATACCTTACGAGCAGGCCGCCTCGGCCACGCAGCCGATTGTGGCCCGCCTCGCCGCCGATCCGGACATGGCCGGCCTGTTCGGCGAGGGCGATCTGATTCTGCTGGACCAGTCCGAGACGCTGCGAAAGTCCCTGCTGACGCAGGGCTTCTATGTCGTGAACACACCGGCCGGCGCGCTGGTCCGCGCCATCCGGCGCGAGAGCGAAGAGCTGTGCTTGTGGTCCGGCTTCACCAACGGACCGACGGAGGCCAGGGAGACGCGGATTCCGCTGGCGGGTCTTGACCTGCTGGGACTGGTTCTGGCGCGGGTCGTGTGGCTGAACCAGCGACGGCGCTGGAACGACCTACCGGCGGGAGCTTAGTACCTCGCGGTAGGTATCGAGCACCTGCGCCGCCGTGTCGTACCAACTGAAGCGGCGAGACTGCTCGAGGCCCTGTTCGACGAGCGAGCAGCGGAGGGTCTCATTCAGGAGTACCTCTTTGATCCCGCGCGCGATATCGAAGACGTTTTCCGGCTTGACGATCATGGCGGCGTCGCCGACGACTTCGGGCAGCGCACTGACGCCGCTGGTGACCACCGGGGTGCCGGAGGCCATGGCTTCGAGCGGGGGCAGGCCGAAGCCTTCATATAAAGACGGAAAGACGAAGACTTCGGCGGCCCGGTAGAAGGCATGCAGCGCCTCGGCGGGGACAAAGCCGAGGAATCGCACCTGCTTTTCGACGCGGCCCTGCACGACGGCCCGGCGGATGTTGGGATATTTGGACATCTCGTCGCCGATGATCACGAGGCGGAGGTCGCGGTAGCGGGGATGCTGTTCGAGATCCTCGCGGAGCACGGCGAAAGCCTCGATGATGCGGGCGACGTTTTTCTGGGGCTTCACGGAGCCGGCGTAGAGGAGAAAGGGGTAGTCGATCTGATAGCGGTCGAGGGTACCCTGCACCTCGGTGGTGGCGCCGGAGGCCGAGAAGTCGCCGTCGATGGCGTTGTAGATGCGGCGAACGCGGCCCGGGGGGATGTTCAACAGGTTCTGGACGTCCCGGCGGGTGGAGTCGCTGACGGCAATCACGCGGTCGGCGCGGATGAGTCCGCGGCGGAAGCGCATGCGATGGAGGCGGTCGCGCGCCTGGTTGCCGAGGCCGAAGACGAGGGTGGAAAGATCGTGGATGGTGACGACGTAGGGCCGGGGGAGGAACCAGGGCACCGAGTTGAGGGGGATGTGCACCAGGTCGGCCTTCCGCTGCCGCAGAAACCAGGGGAAGGCGATATTGTCGAGGCGGTCTTTGTCGGTGCGGTCGTAGGGGACGGCGGTGAAGCGCTCCGGCAGCGCCGCCAGTTCCTGCAGGTGCTCGCTGCGGGCAATCAGTTGGAACTGGAATTCGCTGTCCGCCTTCGCCAGGGTGCGGACGAGATTCCGGATGTAAGTACCGTATCCGAAATCCCGCCAATGGCGAACATCAATCGCGACCCGGGACATCCGTGCTAGGCCCGCGCGAGTTTCCATTCGTAGAGCGGATGGAGATCGGTCAACTGCCCGACCTTGGCGCGGACGGCGTGAATCGCCGGTTCGGCGCCCTCGAGGCCGTGAGCGGCAACGGCGTCGAGCACCTCGGTGATGAGCGCGCCCACGGTGCGCATTTCGGCGGCGGTGAAGCCGCGGGTGGTGAGCGCCGGCGAACCGACGCGGATTCCGCTCGGGTTGAGCGGCGGGTTCTGGTCGAACGGGATACCGTTCTTGTTCACCGTAATGTAGGCTTCGTCGAGCGCCTTTTCGGCATCCTTGCCCTTGACGCCTTTGGCAAAGACATCGATGAGGGCCAGATGGGTATCGGTGCCGCCGCTGACGACGCGGTAGCCGCCTTCGGCAATCGCGGCGGCCATGGCTTGGGCGTTGGTGATCACCCGCCGCTGGTAGTCGACGAAGGAGGGCTTCAGGGCTTCGAGGAAGCAGGTGGCCTTGGCGGCGACGATGTGCACGAGCGGTCCGCCCTGCTGGCCGGGAAAGACGCAGCGGTCAATGATGGCGGCGTGCTGGCTGCGGCAGAGAATCAGGCCGCTGCGCGGTCCGCGGAGGGTTTTGTGGGTAGTGGTGGTGACGACATCGGCGTGCGCCACGGGGTTGGGATAGAGGCCGGCGGCCACCAGACCCGAGAAGTGGGCCATGTCGACGAGGAAATACGCGCCTACCGAGTCGGCGATCGCGCGGAAGCGGGCAAAGTCGATGATGCGCGGGTAGGCGCTGGCGCCGGCGATGATCATCTTCGGCTTGTGCTCTTCGGCGAGGCGGGCGACCTGGTCGTAGTCGATGCGCTCGTCGTCCGGCTTCACGCCATAGCTGACGACACGGTAGAGCTTGCCCGAAAAGTTCAGTTTGTGGCCGTGGGTCAGGTGGCCGCCGTGGGCGAGGTCCATGCCGAGGATGGTATCGCCGGGTTCGAGCAGCGCCATGTAGGCGGCGGCGTTGGCCTGGGAGCCGGAGTGGGGCTGGACGTTGGCGTGTTCGGCCTGGAACAGTTGCTTGGCGCGGTCGCGGGCCAGGTTTTCCACGACATCAGCATACTCACAGCCGCCGTAGTAACGCTTGCCGGGATAGCCTTCGGCGTACTTATTCGTAAAGACGCTGCCGGCGGCTTCAAGAATCGCCTCGGAGGTGAAGTTCTCGCTGGCGATCAGTTCGAGGCGGCTGTTTTGCCGCTCGGCCTCGTGCTGGATCGCCTCATAAACCTGCGGATCGACTTCAGCCAGGGGCCGTTGCATTGTGTTGCTCATTCCTTTTCTTCCGTCTGCTCCAGAACTTTGATTTTGTCGAGGCGGCGCTGGTGGCGGCCGCCTTCAAACTCGGTGGTCAGAAAGAGATTGACGAGTTCGCCGGCCAGGGCGGCGCCGGTGTACTTCGCGCCGATGGCCAGGACGTTGGCGTCATTGTGGCGCCGGACGAAGGAGACCTCCTCCGGATTGGTACCCAGCGCCGCACGGATGCCCTTGATCTTGTTGGCGGCTATCGACATACCCACACCGCTCGAACAGACCAGGATGCCCTTATCGGCCTGCCCGTCACGGACGGCGCGCGCCACGGCGGCGGCGTAATCGGGGTAGTCGGTCGATTCGGTGGAGGCCGTACCCAGGTCGGCCACCTCGTACCCGGCGGCGCGCAGCGTTTCGCGAAGTTGCTCTTTTAATTCGAAACCCGCATGGTCAGAGCCGATGGCAATCTTCATAACCGCTTAATCCTTTAGTCTACCATGCTAAAATCGGTCAATTCTCTATGTTTTGGAGTCAATTGTACGTTCCCACTCTGCGGGAGACCCCCGCCGAGGCCGAGGTGGTCAGCCATCAACTACTGCTCCGCGCCGGCTATGTCCGCCAGTTGGCGGCCGGTATCTACAACTATCTGCCGCTGGCCCAGCGCAGCCTGTTGAAGATTCAGCAGATTATCCGGGAGGAGATGGACGCCATCGGCGCGCAGGAGATGCTGCTGCCCGCGCTGAACCCGGCCGAGGTCTGGAAGGAGTCCGGCCGCTGGGACGTGATGGGCGACAACATGTTCCGGCTGAAGGACCGCTTCGGGCGCGACCTCTGCCTCGGCATGACGCACGAAGAGGTCATGACGGCGCTCGCGCGCGGCGAAGTGCGCAGCTACAAGCAGCTACCGCAGATCTGGTACCAGATTCAGACCAAGTTCCGCGACGAACCGCGCCCCAAATCGGGGCTGCTCCGCGTCCGGCAGTTCCTGATGAAGGATAGCTACTCGTTTGATCTGTTGCCGGCGGGGCTCGACGTCTCCTATGAGAAGCACCGGGCGGCTTACTATCGCATCTTTGAACGCTGCGGACTGAAGTTTCTGGCCGTAGAGGCGCATTCGGGCGCCATGGGTGGCAGCCAGTCGCACGAGTTCATGGTGGAGTCGGCGGCGGGCGAAGATTTTGTGGCGGTTTGCGAAGCGGCCGGCTATGCGGCGAACCTCGAAAAGGCTGTCTCGACGCCGGTGCCGCCGGCGGCGCCCGATCTGGAGGGCGACCTCGCACCCGAAGAGTTCCACACCCCCGGCCAGAAGACCATTGAGCAATTGGCGAAATTTACCGGCGTGCCGGCGACAAATCTGATGAAGTCGGTGGTTTACGTGGGCGACGGCAAGCCGTACCTGTGCCTGCTGCGCGGCGATCATCAACTGAACGAAGCCAAACTCAGCTCGGCCACCGGCGCCGCCGACCTGCGCCCGGCGCACCCGGCCGAGATCCAGGACTGGTTCGGGGCCGCTCCCGGGTCGCTGGGTCCGGTGGGAGTAGGGAACATGCCGATTCTGCTCGATGCGGCGCTCGCCGGCCGGAAGAACCTGATTGCGGGCGCGAATAAAGATGACTACCATCTGCGGAACGTGACGCCGGGCGAGGACTTCCCGGCCGTGACGCACGACCTGCGACAGGTAGCCGAAGGCGATACGCACGTCGAAACCGGCGCGCCGCTCAAGCTGGTGAAGACGGTGGAGATCGGCCACATCTTCAAGCTCGGCTACAAGTACTCGGAGTCGATGGGCCTGAAGGTGCTGGACCAGGACGGCAAAGAGGTGACCGTGATCATGGGTAGCTACGGCATCGGCGTCGAGCGGATTCTATGCGCGGCCATTGAGCTGTATCACGACGAGAGCGGCATCGCGATGCCGGCGGCGATTGCCCCGTTCCAGGTGGTGATCACCCCGGTCTACTACGCCGACCCCGCGCAGCGGGAGGCCGCGGCCGCGCTCTACCGTGAATGCAAGGCGCTCGGCATCGATGCGCTGCTTGATGATCGCGACGAGCGGCCGGGCGTGAAGTTCAAAGACGCCGAGCTGATCGGCATCCCCTATCGCATCACGATCGGCAAGAAGCTGCCGCAGGGGATTGTCGAAGTGGTAACGCGCCGGAGCAAGTCGGCCGAAGAGGTGGCCGTGGCGGACGCGGCGGCCCACGTGGCGCGGCTGCTGCGGGGCTAGGGCGGTGCTCCGCGACCAGTTTCCGGCCCTTGCGCGGTATACCTATCTGAACACGGCCACCTATGGGCTGCTCTCCCGGCGGGGGAGGGCGGCCATGGTGGGTCATCTGGACCGCCGGGACGAGTTTGCCTGCGGCGATTTCCTGGCCTGGTTTGATGATATGGACCGGCTGCGCGGCAAACTCGGCCGGCTGGTGGGAGCGCAGGCGGACGACATCGCCTTTGCGCCGAACGCGGCCACGCCGCTCTCGCTGCTGCTGAACGGCCTGGACTGGGCCCCCGGCGACGAGATCGTCACGCTTGAAAACGAGTTTCCGAACCAGCTCTACTTCCCCGCCCTGCTGGCCAGTCGGGGCGTGAAGTTCGTCGCGGCGCCCTGGGAGCAGTTGCAGGAGCGGATCACCGCGCGGACGCGCCTGATTGTGGTCAGCCAGGTCAGCTACTCGACGGGCTTCCGGCCGCGTCTTGAAACCCTCGACCGCCGCAACGCGCTGCTCTACGTTGACGCCACGCAGTGCCTGGGGGCGCTGACCTTCGACGGGGCGGCGGTGCGGCCTGATTTTTTGGCCGTGAACGGCTACAAATGGATGTTGGCGCCGAACGGGGCGGCGTTCTACGCCGTTTCGCCCGCGCTGCGGGCGCAGTTGGCGCCGCAGGTGATCGGGTGGCGAAGCCACTTTGATTGGCGCAATGTGAACAATCTCCACGCGGCCGCGCCCGTGTTTGCCGAGGCGGCGGAGAGGTACGAAGGCGGGATGCTCGATTTCCCGAGCCTGTATGCGCTCGAAGCCGCCGTCGATATGCTCTTCGAGTTGGGGCCGGAGCAGGTGGAGCGTCACGTGCTGGATTTGAACGAAACGCTGCGGGGGGCGCTGCGCCGGGTGCCCGGCGTGTCGCTGTACAGCGACGAGTTCGCCGCCACCGGCCCGACGCCGATTACGAGTGTGCACTTTGCCGGGCAGGAGGCGGGGGCGCTGGCCGCCCGCCTCAAGGCCGAGCACGACATTCTCACGTCGGCCCGCTGCGGCCGTCTGCGCCTGTCGCCGCACTTCTACAACGACGAGAACGACGTCGACCGCTTGCTCGCCGCGCTATAACCCGTAAGCCGCGATCGCGTTCCGGGAGAGAATCTGCTCCTGCTCGGCCACCGAGTAGCGCTTGATGGTCTGCTGGATCAACTCCACCCACGGCTTGTACTGCCCGGCGACGAGCATGACCGGCCAGTCGGAGCCGAACAGCAGCCGCTTGGGGCCAAAGGCCTGGAGGGCGGTGTCGAGGTAGGGCGCCAGGTCGGCCGAGCTCCACTTCTTCCAATCGGCTTCGGTGATCATGCCCGAGAGCTTGCAGTAGACGTTGGGCCGTTTGCCCAGAGCGATCATGTCCTCGCGCCAGGGCGAGAGAATCCGCTCTTTGATCTTGGGCTTGGCGACGTGGTCGAGAATGAAGAGCTGATTGGGATGCTGGTCGACAAAACGGATCGAGGGTTTCAGATGCCGCTCGTAGATCAGGATGTCGTAGCGCAGCTTGTACTTGAGCAGCTTCTTGACCCCGGCGTTGAAATCCGGGCGTAGAATGTAGTTGTCGTCCGGCTCGCCCTGAATCACGTGGCGGACGCCTTTGAACTTCTTGTGCGTGGCGAGCCGCTCGAGATGCTTTTCGACGTCGTTTTCGGTCAGCGGCACCCAGCCGACCACCCCGCGCAGAAAGTCGTGTTCTTCGGCCATGCGCAGAAGCCAGTCGCTCTCTTCGACCGTCGTGCGCGCCTGCACCGAGACGGCGCCGGAGACGCCGGCCTCGGCGAGCGTCTTCTTCAGATCCGCCGGCAGAAAGTCGCGACGAATGGTCTTCATCTCGTCACTGATCCAGCCGTACTCGGCGGCCGAATACTTCCAGAAGTGGTGGTGGGTATCGATAATCGTCATGTGG
Source organism: Bryobacteraceae bacterium CoA2 C42 (assembly GCA_019931245.1). GTDB lineage: Bacteria > Acidobacteriota > Terriglobia > Bryobacterales > Bryobacteraceae. The sequence goes on along the minus strand of JAINDL010000230.1, from coordinate 7,712 downwards.
CTTGGGCCTGGGCCGCCGCGCGTTTCTTTTCCGCTTCGCGTTCGGCGAGGATTCTCTTCCAGTCTTCGAGGATTACGGCCGTGGCGGTGGAACCGAAGCGGTCGCAGCCTGCATTGTATACCGCCAAGGCGGTTTCGAGGGTACGAACGCCGCCGGAGGCCTTCATCTTCACCCGGTCCTTGAGGATGGACTTCATCAGCGCGAGATCCGGCAGGGTGTAGCCGGAGGGTCCGAAGCAGGTGGAGGTTTCGGCGAAATCCACCTCGCAGCGCTTGGCGATGCGGCAGAGGATGACTTTGAGATCATCGGCCAGGTAGCCGTTTTCAAAGACCACTTTGCACAGGGCGCCTTCCTGATGGCAGCTTTCGCTCATCTGGAGAATCTCGGTTTCGACGTGTTGAAACTGGCGCGAAATCATCTTGCCGATGTTGGCGACGAGGGCGATCTCTTTGGCGCCGCGGCGGAGCAGGTCGCGGCCCTCATAGAGTTTCGCGGCGGTGCTCGACGAGCCGTGCGGGAAGCCGGCCACGGTGGCCACGGCGATGCCGGAGCCGTCGAGCGTGCGGACGGCGAGATCGACATCGCAGGGGCGCACCACGGCGGCGGCGACGCGGTACTCGCGGGCGAGCCACAGGCCGGTGATGACTTCCTCCTCCGACAGGTCGGGCCGGGTGAGCGAGTGCTCCATCAGGCGAGCGAGATCTTCGTAGGTTTCTAGCGCGGGCCGGGCTTCTTGTTCGCTGTGCGGATCCATAGAGTTCCCCATTCTTTGACGCGGGTGCGGCCTTTGGGCGTCCCGGTCCACCAATCCTCGTGATGAAAGTTGCCGAAGTTCCCGGCGCCGCGCTCTTTTTCGTCGAGGTCGCCGAGGGCGATGTTCAGACCCATGGGCCGGTCACCAAGCCGGGGTGAGTAGAACTGGCCCGGGGCGACTTCGAGACAGGGGTCAAAGCTGATGGCCCACTCGAGGGTGTATCCCTTGCCGCCCGGCTTCGGCTTGGCGGCGCAGTCCATGGCGTGGGTCTGAATCCAGCGCTGGTAGGTGGTCCAGGCGGCGAGGCTCGACCGCGGCTCGCCCTCCAGGAGGCCGGCGGCGCCGATGCCGCCAAGGCGCGACTTCGTCAGGTTGCAGACCATCTGCCAGCTCTGCCCGTTGCCGGCGGCGTTCTCTTCGGGGGAGCTCCACCGGTTGGTGGCGTTCATGAGAATCTCCATCTCGTCGCCGAACCAGGGATAGCCGGCCCGGGTCAGGTCGTGGGCGCGGGGGTTTTCCGCGGGCAGCCAGCGGGGGGTGTCGATGCCGTAGAGGACGTCATCGGTGACGTCGAAGCCGAAGTAGAGGCGGCGACCGTCGTGCTTGACGTAGCCTTTGACGGCGAGATCGCGCGGGTCGGTCACGGGCGAGAAGGTGGAGACCCAGCCCTGGACACCGGAGAAGGCCGTTGCGTCCTCCCACTCCCCGGCCGTGAACAGGCCGTCAACGGACGGCGTCGAGCCGGGGAAGGCCTCCATGGCCTTCGGATAGTCTCCGGCCCGGGCCGCCAGCGCAGCAGCCAGCAGCAGAGCGATCCGACAGCCCATTACCTTTTCTTCCGCGCCGGGGCGGCCACCGGAGCCAGCGCCCGAAGATCCATCTTCGCCTTGGCGGCGTTCTCATGGGAGGGGAACTTCTTGACGAGGGTTTCAAACTCGGTCCGCGCCTCGGCCTTGTAGCCGCTCTTGACAAGCGCCCGGCCTTTAAGCAGCAGGGCATCGGCGGTCTTGGCGTTGTCGGGATAGGCCTCAAGCAGCTTGTCGAAAGCCGCCAGAGCCGCCGTGTAGTCTCCGCGGAGGTACTCAATCTCGCCGATGTAGAACTGGGCGTTCGGCGCCAGATCCGAGGTGCCAAAGTATTGAATGTAGTCTTTGAACTGCGCAATGGCGAGGTCAGCGTTGCCGGAGGTGCGGTCGCGCATGGCAGCGGTGTAGAGTTGCTCGGCGGAGACCCCGGCGGGCGGACCGGCGGCGCCAGGGGTGGCGCCCGGGGGCGGCGGCGGGGGGGCGCTGAGGGTGCGCATGGCCTGGCTCAGGTCGGCGACCTGATTCTGCAGCTTCCCGAGCCGGGAGGTCAGGTCGGCCACCGACTCCCGCACGCTCGAAAAATCGCTCGACATCTGGTCAACTTTCGAGCCCAGACCGGCGACCGGCACGACGAGATTCTTCTCCTGGTCCTTCAGCTTGTCGCGCAAACTCGCTTCGAGCACAGCCGTGGCGGTGTTCGCTTTGTTGGCGGCATCGAGAGTCTGCTGGAGCAGCACCTGAAGGGCGGCCAGCTTCTCATCCTGCGACCGTTGCAGCGAGCGGAGTTGATCCTGCATCTGCAGGAGGTCACGCTGCATTTCGAGAATCTCTTTCTTCTGCCCGAAGATCGAAGGAACCAGCAACAGGCCGAGCAGGGCAAAACGAGAGGTTAGTTTCATATCGGGATCGAGAATAGGAAAACGGGGGCGGATGCTGCCATCCGCCCCCGGCTATTGGTGTTTACGGAAACAACTACTGCGCCACGAAGTGAGAACGGCGGTTCTTCGACCAGCAACCTTCGTTGCTTTCAGTACAGGTCGGCCGCTCCTTGCCGTAGGAGATCGTCCGCAGCCGGTCGGCGGAAACGCCCAACTGGGTCAGGAACTCCTTGGTGGCGGTAGCGCGACGGTCGCCCAGTCCGAGGTTGTACTCGGCCGAGCCGCGTTCGTCGCAGTGGCCTTCGATCGTCAGCGTGTTGTTCGGGAACTTGCCGAAGATGGTCTTCAGGGCATCGGCGTTCTTGGTCAAGGTCGCGCGCGAGTCTTCCCGGATTTCGCTCTTGTCGTAGTCGAAGTAGATGTCCTGAATCAGCTTGGCGACCATGGTGCCGAAGTCATCGGACGGGGCCGGGGTGGGCGGAGGCGCCGGGGCGGCGGGAGCGGTCACATTGACAGTGACCGATTCGGTTGCGGTGCCGCCGGCGTTGGTCGCCGTGAGCGTGTAGCTGGTCGTCGAAGACGGGAAGACGCTCCGGTTGCCGGAGGCCGACACGGTGCCGAGGCCCTGGCTGATCGAGACGGAATCGGCTCCCTTGACCTCCCACTTCAGCACGGAAGCCTGACCGCGTTCAATCGTCGAGGGTTCCGCCGTGAAGAAGACAATCATCGGCTTCTGCACTACCGGCTTCGGTGCGACCGCCGCGGGAGCGGGTGGTGGAGGTGGAGCGGCCACCTTCTTCCGGCAACCCGCCGCGAAAAACGAAAGAGTGAGAGCGAGTGCTACTACACTGACGCGTCTGATGTTCATCCTAAATTCTTCCTCCTCAATTCTGCTGCTATCGAAATCTGTTTACAAGTTTCGCAAAATTCGAGCGCCGGGTCACTTCGTCCAAACCGGCTTCTCGTTCACCCCGGCGGAAGTCAGCTGCCGGAGTTGGGTTCCGTCCGCCAGCATCGACCAGATCTGCATCGATCCGCCCCGGTTGGACGAGAAAACAATGTGCCGGCCATCGGGCGCCCAGCTCGGGTTTTCGTTGCGCCCGGCACCCTGGGTGAGCTGCACGTATTCTCTCGTCGCTACATCCATAATGAAGATATTCCAATTGCCGGGCGAGTAGCCTCTGGTCCAGGCGAACGCCATGTGGGTACCCTGCGGATTCCACGATGGATTCGAAGCCTCTCCCTCTCCGGTGGTCAGACGGGTTACGTCTGTACCGTCGATATTCATTTTATATACTTGCTGCGGTCCACCGCGACCCGATACAAATAATATCTCATTCCCGGTCTTGGGGTTAATCTTGGGTTCGACCTCAATGGACCGCGTGTTGGTCAACCGCTCCAGTTTGCTGCCATCGGCATTGGCGCGGTAGAGTTGGGCCCAGCCGCTCGCGGTCGATGAGTAGATCAACTGCTTGCCGTCCGGGGTGTAGGCGGCGGTAGCGTTCATCGATGCCCGCTGGTTGTAGAACGGGATCTTCCTTCCGGTTTCGAGCGAATGGACGACGATTTGCGGCACTCCGCCGGCGAAGCTCGTAAAGGCGAGACGGGTGCCGTCCGGAGAAACGTTCGGCATCGTGACCAAATTCTTATAAAAGGTGAACTGTTTCTGGTTCGAGCCGTCGTAGTCCATCACCCAAATCTCCTTCGAGCCGGACCGGTTCGATACAAAATAGACCTTCGACCCCGCCAGGCTTTCTACGCCAAACTGCCGCAAAATGTCCGTGGCGAACTCGTGGGCGACCTTTCTCGCGCCTTCCTCGTCGAGCGATCCGTGATAGATCTTCCCGATCACCTGCGCCGCCGCCACCTCCGCCTGGCGGACATTGAACAGCCAGCCAAACAGGACCAACTGGTTATCCTGCTCGGCGGTGTAGCCGAAGGCGAGAAAGTCGCTGCTGACCGGCGGTTCGCTCCAATCGAGCAGCCACGGGGCGCGGGTCCGGTTGTTCGGATCGTACTGCAGCGGCTTGCGGAAATCCTCGGGGCGCTGGGGCACGTTCAGCGGAAACATGCTCTTGGGCGCCATTTTGAAAACGCCCGCCTGGTCGATGTCCTGGAACAGCGTCTCGTTAAAGACGGCGGTTAAATTCGCCGCGCGGCCGGCGCCCCGGAAATCCGGAATCGCAATGACGGCTTTCTGTCCGCCGACGATCCGGCCGACGATATCGGCGCCCTGCTGCGCGTATCCGAGCGAAGCGGTCAATGCCAAAAGACAAGAGAGAATAAGGTTCTTCATCGCTGTAGTTGAAATTGAAATTCTACGTTGGCCGAATCCCGTTCGAACTCCCGGGGCAGGGGCGGGAACGGAGAGGCCTCCTGCACGGCGCGCTGCGCGGAGTAGTCAAGCGGCATTATCCCACTGCGCTGCGAAACCCTGATGTTACGGACGCTGCCATCGCGCAAAATGTCGAAGGTAACAGCAACCAGATTCGCCGAGCGGATGTTCGGGTCGATATCGTTAGTCCGCCATTTCTCGGCGATCCGGCGCTTGATCAGGTCGGCGTAGGCGCCAAAGCGGGTGCCGAGCGGGGTGCCGGTGCCGATGCCGACCCCACCCGCGCCGGGTACGCCAAACATCGGGTTCGACATCGTCCGGCCCACGGTGGTCTTCAGTTCGTTCGGACGGTCCGGCTCCCTGGGGCGGTAGCGGTTGGCTTCGGCGGCAACATCGGCAATCCGCCGCTTTTCCCGTTCGGTCTTGAGCGCAATCGCCCGCGGATCTTCCTTCGGCCGCGTCTTTTCCGGTTCCGGCTCCTTCTGCTTGACCTCCGATTCGGTCTCCGCCGCCACGGGATTCGCCTTCGCCTGCCGCACCATCAGCGGAATTTTGCTGACGGGGGTGATCGCGAAGCCGCCTCCCGGCAGCGCATTGGGGTCGCCCCACTCGTCGCGCCGCAAGCCCGGCAGCAGGCCGTAGCCGATGACGGCGCACAGCACCAACCCGTGCAGCACCAGGCTCTGCGCGAGCGCGTTCGAAGCTTTGCGCTGGTGCGTCGCCGTCATCGCCTGCCGCGTCCAGCCTCATCAACGGGCTGCGTGACCATGCGGACGTCCAGCTTCGACTCGCCAAGCTGCGAGATCACCTGCGCGATCGGATCCCAAGGCGTCGCCTTGTCGGCGCGGACGTAGACGGCCTTCTGGCCAGGAAAGCGCTGTTTGACGGTATCGCCGAGTTCATTGATGTTGACCGGCTTCTCGTTGAGCTGCATCTCGCCTTCGCGCGTAATGGTCACCACCGGCAGATCTTCGGCCGATTGCCGCACCTGCTTCACCTTTGGCACATCGACTTCGAGGCCAAACTCCATGACATGCGCCGTCAGCATGAAGATGATCAGCAGCACCAGGACCACATCGACCAGCGGAATGATGTTGATTTCGGCCAGCGCCGAGGTGGAGCCGCGAAAGCGCGATCCCCGTCCGTTCCGGCTGCCCATCGAAAACGCCATCGGTTATACCTCGTACGCGCGTTCAACCAGGTTGAGGAACTCGAGCGAAAAGTCCTCGAGCCGGGCGCCAATGTCGCGCACCGAGGCGCCGAAATAGTTGTAGAAGATCGCCGCCGGAATCGCGGCGGCGAGGCCGGCCGCGGTCGCCACCAGGGCCGACGCAATACCCGGACCCACCGCGCGCAGACTGGCGCTGCCCGCCGAACTCAGCGCCTGAAACGCGTCAATGATGCCGAGCACCGTGCCGAACAGCCCGATGAACGGGGTAATCGCGGCAATTGTCGCCAGCCAGATCAGGTTGTGTTCGAGCTCGCTGATCTCCTGGCTGATGCCAATCTGCAGGCTGCGCTCAATCGCCGGGCGGTTGGTGAGCTTCCCTTTGCCGCGGACCTGACGGTCCACCTCGGCCCATCCGGCGTCGAACACACCCACGATGGGCGCGGTCGGATACTGTTCACATGCCGCCGTAATGACGTTCATATCCGCGGCCTTGCGGAAGGTGCGCAGGAACTTGCCGTTCTCTTCGACGGCCTTTTTCAGCCGGCCCCGCTTCTGGAACACGATCATCCAGGAGTACACGGAGGCCGCCACCAGCAGTCCGAGCACAGCCAGCGAAATCGGGTTATCGGAGCTGATAATGCTCCACCAACTGGGCCCGGGCGAAGGCGCCGCGGCGGTCAGAATAAAAAATGCGCTCAACAGAATCTCCAGCCTTCCATTTTAGCGGGACGCGCTAGCCAAACGATAAGTCTATCGCGTGATTTTAGTTGCGCGTGTAAATGACCCGCCCGTTGAAGACGGTCACGTCCACCCGGGTCTTGTGGATGTCGGCCGGCGGAATGCGAAACAGATCTTGCGACAGGATGACCATGTCGGCGAGCATCCCGGGTTTGATTTGGCCCTTCTGCTGCTCCTCGAAGCTCGCGTAAGCCCCGTTGACGGTGTAGGCCCGCAGCGCGGTTTCTACGCTCACCCGCTGCGCCGGCAGCCAACCGCCGGCGGGGAGGCCGGTGGTGGTCTGCCGGTTGACGGCGTTGTGCATGCCGCGGATCGGGTCGAGGCTGATCGACGCTGGCCAGTCGCTTGAAAAAACAAGCCGGGCGCCGGCCTTTTCAAGACTCCGCCACGCAAACGAGTTCGGCAGCCGCGCCGGGCCAATGGCGTGCGACCAGATCTCCACCGTGCCGGGGTCGGCATGGATCGGCTCCATCGAAGGCAGCACGCCGAGGGCGGCGAAGCGCGGGATATCAGCGGAGGCGATGGTTTCAATGTGTTCGATGCGGAAGCGGGAGTCCCGCGCGCCGTTAACGCGGCGGGCGTGTTCGTAGCCATCGAGCGCCATGCGCACGGCGCGATCGCCGATGGCGTGGGTGAGGATCTGGAGTCCCAGTTTGTCAGCCAGCGCGACCGTCGCGTTGAACTTCGGCTGGCTCCAGGCAGCCTTGCCGGTCTCGCCGGGTTTGTTCGAATAGGGTTCGAGCATGGCGGCGGTGTGGGACTCGATCACCCCGTCCATCATCATTTTGATCGCGGCCACGCGCAGATCCGGTCCAGGGTAGCGGTTCTTGCGCGCGGCCCACTCGCGCAGGGTCGCCTCGTCGGTAAGCGGCCCCACGCTCGGCGCGATGGCGGTGCGCACGGTCAGCTTCCCCGCCGCGGCGAACTCGCTAAACAGAGAAATGGTTTCGTCGTCGCCGCTCGCGTTCTGCATGCTGGTGATCCCCAGCCGCGCCAGCAAGGGCATGCCGTCGGCCAGCGCCTGCAGGTT
>JAINDL010000081.1 GCA_019931245.1 Bryobacteraceae bacterium CoA2 C42 | reverse complement strand
GTTCAATAAAAGCCCACAGGCCGCGCAGGCCCGGCACCAACGGGCGGAGAACTCGCCCCTCCTGCCGGGCCGTAGCGAGTCCGTTGTGCGCGGTTCAATAAAAGCCCACAGGCCGCGCAGGCCCGGCACCAACGGGCGAGGAACTCGCCCCTCCTGCCGGGCCGAAGCGAGTCCGTTGTGCGCGCGTTCCTTAAAAGCGTAACGAAACGCTGAACTGCACCACCCGCCGACCAGACTGCGTTCCGGTGATGCGGCCAAAGTTCACACTGTCGATGTTCTGATCGCCGAAGAAGAAGCTGGGGGTATTGGTTGCGTTCAGCGCTTCCATGCGGAGGGTGAGCATCAACCGTTCTGTGATCTTCGTTTGCTTTTCGCCCGAAAAATCGAAGTTCACGAAGCGGGGGCCGTAGAGGAGCCGCCGCTGCAGCGAACCCAGCGTGCCCTGGTTGGGGTGGAAGAACACCTGCCCGTTGAACGGCGCCCGGCCATCGGCCGCCGAGCCGCGCCCATCGGGACCAACGACATCGGACTTCAGGAAAAAGACGCCGTTGCCGACTTTCCGGACGCCGGTCAAGTCCACCAGTTGGTCGTAGTTCAAGGTCGTGTTCACCGTGTTGATGCCGGAGCGGGCAACCCGGTTCAGGGTGCCGCGGCTCGAGTAGATGCCGAACGGGGAGCCGGAGGCGAGGGTGAAGATCCCGCTGACGTTCCAGCCGCCGAACATCTGGTTCAGCACCGCATTGCGCAGATCCCAGCGGCGACCGCGGCCAAAGGGCAGTTCGTAGACGCCGTTGGCTTTGAGCGCGTGGCGCTGGTCAAAGGGCGAAGGCGCTTTCTCGATGCTGGGATTCGTGAGGTCGAGAAAGGGTTCAAACCGGGCCTGGGCGTCGCCAAGGGTGTCGCTGAGGCTCTTCGAGAACACATAGTTGACCTGGAACTCGAAGCCCTTCGCGTACCGGCGGCGATAGTCCAACTGGAGCGAATGATAGGTGGCATTCGAGTAGTTGGTCATCATGTTGGTGCCGAGCGCGTTGGGATTGCGATAGAAATTCACGGTTCCGTTGAGCCGGTTGACCTGGTAGGTATTGGCTAACTCGCCGACCTGTCCGGAGTCGATCAGGCCGCGAATGGTCGTATTGGACAACAACCCACCATTGGGCAAACCATCAAGGAACGGCGTCCGCTGGCTGCCGGGCAAGTTCGGATTAAAGGCAGGGTTGAAGGTTCCGGTGGCATTCCGGGAGAGGTTACCGTTCGACCGGGCGCGGTTGAAGTCCTCGAGCAGACCATTGTTAATGATGACCTGGTTGAAGTCGAAGGCGCGGAACTGCTTGGTCGCCTTGTTGCCGATGTAGGAGACCTGGAGGACCCCGTTGGCGATTTCGCGTTGAATGCTCAGGTTCCACTGCTGCACGTAGGGCGTCACCAGTTCCGGATTCGGCATGCCGAAGGCGGTCTGCGAATTGATGGCGTAGTTCTGAGCAAAGGTGCGGGGCGCGGTAAAGGCCGGGGTGGCGAGGGCAGGGAGAGAGGAGCTGATCGCCTGCGTCAGGTTGATCCGATTGGCGCTGGTAGAAAGTCCTTCACTGGTGGAGACGTTGTTATCGATCGACCGGATGAACTCATCGTTGGGGAAATTGACGCTGTAGCCGGCGCGGACCACCGTCTTCTTTCCAAACGGGCGCCACGCGATACCCACGTTGGGGCCGAAATTATTGAGGTCGCGCTTGTAGTAGGGCCGGCCGGCGGCTTTACCGGCAAAGTCGACCGTACCGGTGGGATCGAGCAGCGTCTGTTCGGCGTTGTTGTTTTTGAGGACCGGCACAAAGGAGAGGCTGTTCAACTCGGTCACAGGCGTGTAATATTCCCAGCGGGTCCCTATGTGAATCGTCAGCCGGTCGTTGACGCGCCAGTTGTCGTTGAAGTAGAAGGCATGGTTATCGAGGCGCCAGTTCCGAATGTTGGGAGCACCGGGCACAAAGCCGCTCGAGCGGTCCGTCACGTTGAACGTTTGCGAGACGGAGGCGAGGATACCCGCGTGCAACATCAAAACGCTGGTGCCGATCCCAAGGTCAGTCACCCGGAGATTAGGGACGAGCGCGTTGACGTCGAGTGGATTCGCCGCGCTCAGACCGATTCCGTAGGTCGGCAGGTTTCCGGCTTCGTTGAAGGATTTCACGTTGATGCGCTGGCCCTGGTAGCCGAATTGGAACGTGTGGCGATTTTTTACCCAGGTGGCGTTATCCTGCCAGTTAAAGGTATCGGTGTAACGGCCCTGGGCCCGGAAGGTGTTCACGGGATTGGAAACCAGGGGCAGGGCGAAGATCTGATTGCCGAAATTTTCACTCGAGGCAAACACGGCGGGAGCAATGTTCATGCCGCCACGAGCTTCGTTGGTGAACGTCGGCGAGGCGGTCCAGCGCCAGGTGGTGGACAGCAGGGGCGTCGAGTTGTCGTTCTGGACCTTGGGAACGGTAGAGTAGTCGTTGGCGAGGTCCGGCCGATCAACGATATCCCGGTTCCAGATGTAGCTGGCGCTGAATCCGTGCTGGGAGTTGAGCACGTAGTCAAGTTTGAAGGTCGCGTTGTCGCGCGTCCGGTTGTTGCGCACGTTGAACTGGTAGCCGCCGATGTTCAGGTGCCGTCCGGCAGCGGCGTTGAAATCGCCCACGTCGCGGCGGTTGATGTTGCTGGCGGCCGGAACGCGATCGATGAGAGCCTTGGTGGTGGGATTGGCGGGCAGACCGGAAGCGCGGAGCATATCCACCTGCCGGATGTTGTTCGCCGTATCGAGATAGGTAAAGATACCCTGCCGGGCGGATTCCGTCAGGATCACCCGCGTTCCCGGGGTCTGCTGGCGCAGCCGCAACGCTTCGTAGTTGGTGTAGAAGAAGAGTTTGTCCTTCTTGATGGGGCCGCCGAGGCTGCCGCCCAGCTGATTCTGATTGAGGAAGGGGCGCGGTGTCCCGTTGGCGTTCGAGAACCACGGGTTGGCCGCAAACTCGTTGTTGCGGTTAAACCAGAACACATTGCCTTTATACTTGTTGGTGCCGGAGGGCGTGGTGAAAGTGATCTGCGCGGCGCCGTTGCCGAGGGCCGGGTTGGCGTTGGAGGTGCTGAGGGTGACCTCGGCCACCTGATCGAGCAGGAGCAGATTGGGCAGGAAGTCCAGGCCGTTCGAGCGGATGAAGTTGTCCTGGATGTTGATGCCATCGAGTGTCACGTTGGCGTAGGAGACGCGCAAACCGTTGATGGTCGTATTGGCGCGGCCGTTTGAGCCAAAGCCCGCTTGCGTGGCGAGCAGCGCGAGCGGACTGCGATTAGCGGTGGGCAGGCGCGAGAGCTGGGTGGAGGTGATCACCGAGGTGATTTCGGCGTTAGCCGTCTGCAGGACGACCGATTCAGCGTTGACTTCAACCACGGCAGAGACCGTTGCCAACTCCAGCTTGATCGGTTGCACCGGAGTTTCAAGGCCCGCGCCGACGCGGATGCCGCGAATGACAGCCTTGCTGAAACCGGAGGCCTCCACCGACAGGTCGTATTCGCCGGCTCGCAGACCCGCAAAGGCGTAGGTACCGGCGGAGGTCGTCTTCGTAGAATACTGGGCCTGGGACGACCCCGGCAAACTCAGCACTACAGCGGCCTCCGCCACGGGAGCACCGGTGAGATCATTCACCGTGCCCGAGGCACGGCCAAGATTTTGCGCAAAGGCGCTTGCGGCTGCGCAAGCCAACAGAACGGCCAATTTGTAAAACATCACTTTCCCCCGACTGAAGATTCGTAAAGTTTACACAAGTGTAGGGGCCCAGCGCCACTCCCTCACCTCGGGCATATCCTCGCCGTGCGTAGCCACATAGGCACGGTGCTGCCGGAGTTTGTCTTCGAGGCGGAGCATGGCCGGGTGATTCTCCCGTCCAGTTCGCTTCAGGGCGTCGCGGGCTAACTGGAAGCGATCCAGGTTGTTGAGGACGGTCATGTCGAAGGGGGTCGTGGTGGTCCCCTCCTCTTTGTAGCCGCGGACGTGGAGATGGTGATGGTTGTTGCGACGGTAGGCGAGGCGATGGATCAGCCAGGGGTAACCGTGAAAGGCGAAGATCACCGGGGTATCCGGCGGGAAGATCGCATCGTAGCTCGTGTCGTCCCAGCCGTGTGCGTGTTCATTCCTCGGCTGCAGGGTCATGAGGTTGACGACGTTGATGACGCGAACTTGTAGGTCCGGGACCATGGCGCGGAGATAGGTTACGGCGGCCAGCGTTTCAAGCGTGGGCACGTCGCCGCAGCAGGCCATGATGACGTCCGGTTCGCCCGGGTGCGAAGCCCACGGCCAAATCCCCATACCGGCCCGGCAGTGCTCCTCGGCTTCGGCCATGGGGAGCCACTGCGGCGCCGGCTGCTTGCCTGCCACGATGACATTGACATAGTGTTTCGAGCGCAGGCAGTGCTCGGCTACCGTCAGCAGCGTGTTGGCATCCGGCGGCAGATAGACGCGGATCACCTCCGCCTTTTTGTTTACCACGTGATCGAGGAAACCTGGATCCTGATGCGAGAAGCCGTTGTGGTCCTGCCGCCAGACGTGCGAGGTGAGCAGGTAGTTGAGCGAGGCGATGGGCGGGCGCCATTTCATCTCGCGGGTGGTCTTGAGCCACTTAGCGTGCTGGTTGAACATCGAGTCAACAATGTGAATGAACGCCTCGTAACAGGAAAAGAAGCCGTGGCGGCCGGTGAGCAGATAGCCCTCGAGCCAGCCCTGGCATAAATGCTCGCTGAGTACCTCCATGACCCGGCCCTGCGTCCCCAGGCGCTCGTCGACGGGCCGCACCTCCGCCACCCACGCCTTCTCGGTGACCTCCAAGACGGCCCCCAGCCGGTTCGACTGCGTCTCATCCGGCCCGAAGATGCGGAAGTTCCGCTGGGCCGCGTTCGCCGTCATCACATCCCGCAGGAACGCACCCAGCACGCGCGTCGATTCGGCATCGCGTCCCCCCGGGGCGGCGACGGGTACGGCGTAGGTGCGGAAGTCGGGCAACAGCAGGTCCTGACGCAACACCCCGCCGTTCGAGTGCGGGTTGGCGCCCATGCGCCGGGCGCCCCGCGGCGCGAGATCGAGAATCCCCTGCACCGGCCGGCCGCTCTCCTCAAACAGCTCTTCGGGGCGATAGCTCTTCATCCAGGTTTCGAGCAGGCGGACATGATCCGGTTTGGCCGCCATTTCGGAGAAAGGAACCTGATGGGAGCGCCAGGTATCCTCGACGGGCTTACCATCGACCACTTTCGGCCCCGTCCACCCCTTGGGGCTGCGCAGGATGATCATCGGCCAGCGAGGACGGTCCGGTTCATTGGAGGCTTTGATCCGGGCGATCTCCTCGACGCAGTGGTCCATCGCTGCCGCCATTTTGGCATGCATTTCCAGTGGATCGGAGCCTTCGACGAGAACCGGCGCATAGCCGTAGCCGCGAAACAGTTCCAGCAGTTCGGCCCGGGGGATGCGATCGAGCAGCGTGGGGTTGGCGATCTTGTAGCCGTTCAGATGGAGCACCGGCAGGACGACGCCGTCGCGCTTCCGGTCGAGAAACTTGTTGGAGTGCCAACTGGCCGCGCAGGCGCCGGTCTCCGCCTCGCCGTCGCCCACGACACACATCACAATCAGGTCCGGATTATCGAACGCGGCGCCGTAGGCGTGCAGCAGCGCATAGCCGAGTTCCCCGCCCTCATGAATCGATCCCGGCGTCTCGGGCGCGACATGGCTGGGGATGCCGTAGGGCCAGGAGAATTGGCGAAAGAGCAGGCGCAGGCCCTCGGTATCCCAGTCGATATGGGGATAGATCTCGCGGTAAGAGCCTTCGAGATAGGTCGACGCCACCAGTCCCGGCCCCCCGTGCCCGGGGCCGATAATGTACATCATGTTCAGATCGCGCTCGACAATCACCCGGTTGCAATGGGCGTAAATGAAGTTCAATCCCGGGGTGGTGCCCCAGTGTCCCAGCAGGCGGGGTTTGACATGGTCGATCGTCAAGGGCTCCCGCAGCAGCGGATTGTCCTTTAAATAGATCTGACCAACCGACAGATAGTTAGCCGCCCGCCACCAGGCGTCCAATGCCGAGAAGTCCTGACTCATCTCCCTAGCGTATGCCATTCGGCGCGCGGCTCAGGCGCCGGCTGGGGACCGCTGCCGCAGGGGCCGGGCCGGAATGCCGGCGACCACCTCACCGTCCCCGACATCGCGCGTTGCCACCGAACCCGCCCCCACCACGGCCCGGTCGCCCACGCGGATCGGCCCCAACACCACCGCGTTCACCCCCAGCAACACCCGGTCCCCCAGCCAGATCCCGCCCGGCGCCAAATCGCCGCCCTTTGTCCCCAGGCAGTTGCCGCCGGTTAGCGTCAGATACTCGCCGGCCACGGTCCGCTTGGAAACCACGGCGCCTAACGAGGGATGCAGGATCATCAGGCCCTTGCCGATGGCCGCTTCGTAGTGGATTTCACAGCGCGAACCCCACGGACCAGCGAGCCAGAACAGCGGCGCCATCACCGCGCGCAGCGCCTGCCAACCTGAGCCGAGTAGCAGGTACAAACTCCGCTGCACCCGGTAGACCGCCACGGCGCGGAAGGCCGCCGAGAAAGGAACCGTCGCGTAGCGCCAAACCCGGCCGTTCACCAGGCGCTCCAGGTCACACCACAGATACCGCCACTCCCGCGCCGCCGCCTGCCCTCGCATCCGCCTTCCTCCGTGCGCTGCCGGTCAACGCCGCGCCGATTGCTCACGCCGCGCCGGAACTTCGCAAGAGAAGTCGCTGCAACTGAAGGGCCGTTAAGCCATGTAGCCGGCGTCGGCCGCGAGGTCGGTCCCGGTGAGCCCCCCCGCATCGCGGCTGCAGAGAAAAACCACCGTTTGCGCGACATCGGTGGCGAAGGTGCTGCGGTCCGGCGCCGCATCCGCCGGGTCCGTGCCCCCCAGCGTCGCCCAGGCGGCCTCCTCGGACCCCATCCGCTCCCTGGCCACCTGCAGAAACGGCGTGGTGCGCCAAGTGGGCGTCGCTACGCCGGCCGGTGAAACCGAGTTCACGCGGATCCCCCGCGCCTTTCCTTCGAGCGCGGCCACCCGCGTCAGCATCCGCAAGGCCGCCTTGCTGGCGCAATAGGCGCCGGTGCCCGCCACCGCCCGCTTGCCGGAGGCCGAGCCGATCAGCACAATTAAACCGCCCTTGGACATCTTGCGCAGCGCCATGCGGACTCCCAGAAAGGCGCCATCCAGATTCACTGATTGCACCCGGCGCCACTCATCGAGGGAGGTATCGCTCAACTGGCCCGCGTGCGAAACCCCGGCGCTCAGCACCAGCAGATCCAGCCGCGGTAACTCCGCCGCAATCCGGTCCCAGCTCTCCTCGGAGGTAGTGTCCAGATACAATTCCGCACCCGGCGCCGCATCGGCGCCGAAAACGGAGTAACCCATCGATCGCAGAGAACCCACTACCGCCCGGCCAATGCCTGAAGCGGCTCCGGTGACGACAGCAACCGGTCTATCTGATGCACGCCGCGTTTTCATCTCGCCAATACTATACGCTACTTCCATCCATGAGGAAAGAGCCGGAACTTAGCACAGCGCCAGCGGCCGCAGCGGCGCTCCGGTAGCGCCCTCCAGTTTGAGGGGCGCCCCGACAAAAAGAAACTCGCTGACCCCGGCCGCGGCTAACTCCTCGAGGTACAAAGCCTCAATCAGATGAATCCCGCACTCATAGAGTAAATGCACATGCACCGGCATATCCGGCGCCGGAACCCGCTCAAACGCTACCGTATCCGAACCCACCGCCGCCGGCTTCCGGGCACTTAACCACTTCGCCCCGGCCACCCCCGGCCCCGGCCCCCGCGGCGATCCCCCCATCGCGTTGATGTACCGGCCCGCGTCCCGCCAATACTGCGCCCACCCGGTCCGCAGCAGCACGACGTCCCCTCCCTGAACGGCCACGCCGCGGCTTTCGAGCATCTCCGGCGTGATTTCGACGTCCTCCCCCAGCGGACCATCCTGCGCGAAGTCGAGCAGCACCCCGCGCCGGACCAGCGGCGCAATCCCGTCGGCCGTATGCACGCTGAGGCCCCCGGCGTAGCTCTGCCGGCCGCTCGCCTCGAGGCCGCCGTGCAGCAGCCCACCGCAGGAAAAATGGCCGAACCCATCGATATGGGTCCCGACGTGCGAACCCATAGCAATCGCATCCGCGGCCGAACTATGGCCCGCCGGCGTCAGCACATCGCCGTGCTTTTTCGTCAGGCCAAACAGATACGGCGGATGCGACGGATGGTGCGGCATGCCGACAAAATAGGGCTGCGCCAGATCAAACACCCGCGCGCCCCGCCCGGCCTCCCACCAACTCGCGCCCATCAGTGCTTCGCCCCCGCCAGTTCGGGCAAAAAGTAGAAGACCGCGCCCATGATCAGATAGACCGCCAGCAGTTGCACCCCCTCCATCCAGTTGCTCTCGCCATCGTTGGCAATCTGCGCGGTAATCAGCACGCTCGCCGTCACCGCCAGCACCTCGGCCGGCGTAAACACCAGGTTCATCGGATGCGGCCCCACCCAGTAACTGGCCATCACCAGCACCGGCGCGACAAACAGCGCCACCTGAATACTCGAACCTACGGCGATGCCCACCGCCAGATCCATCCGGTTCTTCATCGCCACCAGGATCGCCGTCGAATGCTCGGCCGCGTTACCGATCACCGCCACCACAATCACCCCGACAAACACGCTGGTCATCCCGAAGGAGTGCGCCGCCGCCTCGACCGATCCCACCAGAATCTCCGAGATCCACGCAATCATCGCCGTCGACAGCGACAGCACGGCAATCGACCGCCCCTTCGACCACGCCACCTCCTCACCGCCGTGCGCCTGCCCGCCCTCACCGCCAAACAGCGCCTTGTGCGTAATCAGCGCAAAGATCAGGCTCAGCGCATAAACGAGCAAAAGAACAATCGATATCTCGAGACTCAGCGCCCCTTCGGCCACCGGCGTCGGCGGTGCCGCCAGATGGTGAAACGCCGCCGGCATCACCAGCGAAATCGCCGCCAGCAGCAACATGGTGGCCTGATTGTTGGCCGCCGTCCGGTTGAACTGCTGCGTCTTGAACCGCGCGCCGCCCGCGACCATCGACAGGCCCAGCACCAGCAGCACGTTGCCGATGATGGATCCCGTCAGCGACGCCTTCACTACATCGTGCAAACCCTTTTCGAGCGCCACCATGGCGATGATCAGTTCGGCCGCATTGCCGAACGTGGCGTTCAACAGAGCGCCCACGCCCTCGCCCGTATGGGTCGCCAGGTTCTCGGTCGCCTTCCCCATCCAACCCGCCAGCGGCAGAATCGACAGGCAGGCCGTCACGAAGATTAGCGTCGAACTGTCGGGCGAAGCAAATCGCAGATAGATCGCCACCGGGACAAACACCAGCAACCAGTTTAAAGAAGGCTTAAGTAAGGAACTCATCCGCGTTAGTCCAATCGAAGACGGCAAATCAGCAACTCCCGCTCGTAGATCATCTCCGGCGGCAGGTGGTCATGTAAGTGGATAAAGAGCTCTTCGTGGCCGATGACTTCCGAAATCCACTCGGCGCCCCGGAAACTCTGTAACTCCTCAAAGGCCTCCTTCGGAAACGGCAGCCCCGACCAGTCGATATCTTCATAGCGCGGCATCCAGCCAATGGGCGTCTCGCGCGCCAGCGCCCGCACGCGGCTCCGGTCGACGATCCACTTCAGAATGCGCATGTTCTCGCCAAACCCCGGCCACAAAAAGCGGCCGTCGCCATCCTTCCGGAACCAGTTGACGTGGAATACGCGCGGCGTCTCCGTCAGCGTCCGCTGCATCTTCAGCCAGTGCCGGAAGTAATCCCCCATGTGGTAGCCGCAGAAGGGCAGCATTGCCATCGGATCGCGCCGCACCTTGCCCTGTTCGCCGAACGCCGCCGCCGTGGTTTCCGAACCCATCGTCGCGCCGATGTACACCCCCGAACTCCAGTTGAACGCCTGATAGACCAGCGGAATGGTCGACGCGCGCCTGCCGCCGAACACGATTGCGCTCAGCGGCACCCCGTTAGGGTCCTCCCACGCCGGGTCGATCGTCGGACACTGTGAGGCCGGCGCCGTGAATCGCGCGTTCGGATGCGCCGCCTTCCGGCCCGAAGCCGGGGTCCACTCGTTGCCCTGCCAGTCGAGGCAGCGTTCGGGCGGCGTCTCGGTCATCCCCTCCCACCACACCCCGCCGCCGGGTGTCAGCGCCACGTTCGTGAAGATCGTATTCTTCCGCAGCGTTGCCATCGCGTTCGGGTTGGTGTGCGTGCCAGTCCCCGGCGCTACGCCAAAAAACCCAGCCTCCGGGTTCATGGCCCGCAGCGTGCCCTTCTCGTCCGGCTTGATCCAGGCGATGTCGTCCCCGACCGTCCACACCTTCCAGCCCGGAAACGCCGCCGGCGGAATCAGCATCGCCAGGTTGGTCTTGCCGCAGGCGCTCGGGAACGCCGCCGCCAGATAGGTCTTCTCCCCCTGCGGATTCTCGACACCGAGAATGAGCATATGCTCGGCCATCCAGCCCTCGTCCCGAGCCATGTTCGAAGCAATACGCAGCGCAAAACACTTCTTCCCCAGCAGCGCGTTGCCGCCGTAACCGGAACCGTAGGACCAGATCTCCCGGCTCTCGGGGAAATGCACAATGTACTTTTCCTGGTTGCAGGGCCACGGAACGTCCGTCTCGCCGGGCGCGAGCGGCGCGCCCACGCTGTGGACGCACGGCACGACGCGCTTGAAGTTCTTGTCAATGAGCTTGAAGACCGGCAGGCCGATGCGCGCCATGATCCGCGTATTGACGACCACATACGGCGAATCGGTCAGCTGCACCCCGATCTGCGACATCGGCGAACCAATCGGTCCCATGCTGAACGGCAGCACATACATGGTCCGGCCCTGCATGCAGCCGTGAAAGAGCCCCTTCAACTTCCGGCGCATTTTAAAGGGGTCTTCCCAGTTGTTCATCGGCCCGGCGCTGTCCTTCGACAACGAACAGATGAACGTCCGGTCCTCGACGCGCGCCACGTCGCTGGCGTGCGAACGGGCATAGTAGCAGCCTGGCCACTGCTCCTGGTTCAGTTCAATGAGCGTGCCGGAATCGACCATCTGCCGGCACAACTCGGCCCGCTCCTGCTCAGAACCGTCCACCCAGTGAATCGCCGCGGGTCTCGTCAGGTGGGCTATCTTCTCCACCCATTTCAGGAGGTGCTGATTCTCGCTCAGCGGGCGAGAAGGATCGCGGGGAATTTTCGGCATAGTCAAAAAGAGTGGGGAATCGGGAAACGCAATTTCCCGATTATCTCGCAGCCGACCGCTTCCCGGCAGCGGGGCGTCCCCCCTTACCCGGAACGATCGGCGGACTCGCGGCGCCCCACCGGCCCAGCCGGTACTGTCGCTGATAACCCGCGCTCCGATTAGCGATCTCCACCTCCAACTCGCCTCCCGCCCCGCAGCGGTAAGTTTCGACGATCTGCTGGCCGAGATGCGCATGTCCAATCGGAATCGAAGCCAGGTTCGCGGTGTCCTGCAACGCCGGCGCCAGCGGAAACAGGATCTCATCCCACATTGTAATCGTCCCGTCCGGCTGGCCCCACTCATCGAGATGCGAACACTCGAGATAGCGAAAATGCCCGATGTTATGCACCGCCGTGTAACTCCGCTGCTGCTCAAGCGGCGGCTCCCCCACCCGCGGCAGTTCCGTGCCCTTGGCGAACAGCGAGTCAAAACGCATCAGCCGTCCGCTATCACCCTCCCGCCATACGCCGAAGTAGCGGCTGAAGCGGTCGCGCAGTTGGTAACCCGAACTCTGGTCGGCCTGGATGGCGAGACCGATGGCCGTCGCCGCCCGCGTGTAAGGGCTGCGCTTCACCTTTCGGCCGTAGGTTTCGCGCAGCAGCCGGGCCACCAGCGGCAGTTCACTGCCCCCGCCGGTAACGTAAATCGCTTCGAGACTCGGCGTCCGCGAGGTCAGATCGGTCACCGCATGCACCGTCTCCTCCACCAGCCCCTGGCAGCGATCGTAGAAGTCGCTTACCGGCACCGTCACCGAAGCCAGTCCCGGCCGCACCACGTCCAGGTCCACCGCCAGCTTCTTCGAGTTCGCCGCCAAGCCTTCCTTCCGCATCCGGCACTCCTCGACCAGCCGGAACATCTCCCCCTGCGACAACGCTTCCTGATCCGGCATCACCAGTTCCGCCAGCACCTCATCAAAGTCATCGCCGCCCAACGTCGGGATCCCCTCACTCGCCACCACCGCATGGGACCGCTCGTCCATCTCCACGAGCGAAGCGTCAAAAGTGCCGCCCCCCAGGTCGTAAATCAGAATATGTTCCTTGACCTTGGCCGTGGACCGGTGGCTGTGCCCGTACTCGATCGACGCCGCCGAAGGTTCGTTCAACAGACCGAGCACCGAGAATCCGGCGGCGGCAAACGCATCCACCGTCAGGAACCGCTGGTTCGAGTTGGCGCCCGCCGGCACCCCCAGCATCACCTCAAGCGGTTCCCCCCGTTTTCCCGGCAGATTCGACGCCTCCGTCAAAGCCGTCCGCAGCGCGCCCGCCAACTCAGCCAACAACGTCGCCAGGGGCAGTTCCAGCCCCCCGATCGCCACCGGCGTCTGCGGGCCGGCATCGGCTAGAATCCGCTTCAACGACCGGACCACCGTCGCCCGCGGATCCTCCTGCAGGCTCCAGGCCTGCCATCCGTAAAGCCGCCGCCCGGCGATCACCGCCGCTAGCGGAGGAAACCAGTCATATGCCCCTCCGTCCGGGCCCTCAAACGTCACCACCGGATAGTTGCCGCGATCGCATGCTGCCACCACGACACGAGTGGTGCCAAAATCAACGCCCAGCCTCATGCCGTCAGGATACCCCATTCTCCCCGGCCTCTCCCGTGAATGCGGTACAATCTCGGCGAGAGCTTAACCTCCCTTCGCCGATGGATCTAGATCAGCTTCACACGTTCCTTGAAATCGTCCGCCTAAAAAGCTTCTCGAAAGCGGCCTTGACCTGTTTTCGAACGCAGCCGGCCATCAGCGCTCAGGTTCGCCAACTCGAACAGGAGCTCAACACCACGCTCTTTGAGCGCCTCGGCACGCGCATCTCCCTCACCACCGCCGGCAAAATCTTCGCCGAGTACGCCGAACAGATCCTCGACCTCCGCCGCCAGGCGCAGGACTCGATCAACGAACTCGAAAAGGTGCCGCGCGGGGAACTCGTCATCGCCGCCAACGAGGCCACCTGCCTCTACGTCCTGCCCGATGTCTTCAGCCAGTTCAAGAAGCTGTTCCCAAACGTCCAACTCCATGTCGACCGCTCCTACGGCTCGCGCGTCGTCGAAGCTGTCCTCGACAACCTCGCCGACTTTGGCATCTGCCAGTTCCCGATCCAGGAAAAAAAGCTCCAGGTCGTGCTGATCCACACGGATGAAATAAAATTAATTTGCGCCCCATCCCACCCCTTGGCCACCGCCACCCTGATCACCCCCGAAGCTCTCCTCGGCCACCCGCTGCTACTCCCCAAAGCTGGCACCACCCGCAGCCGCCTCAACGTTTGGATGGAGAATGTCGAGGACAGCACCCAGATCTCAATGGAGCTCGACTCGACGGAAATGATGAAGCGATTCGTGATGGCGGGCCTCGGCGTCGCCTTCCTGTCTACCTCCAGTTGCGCCGAGGAGGTGGCGGAAGGAAAACTCGTCGCCATCGGTCTGTCCCCCGAACCAATGTTGCGCCGCCTCGGGCTCATTTATCGGAAAGATAAGGCACTCTCTAAGGCTTCGCTGGGCCTGATTCAGGTTATCCTGAATCAGGCCGCCATCTCGGTCGGCAGCGCCAGTAACGCCTGATTTCCTCGCTTTTTCCATGGGCCGCAACACCATCAAGACCTCCACGATCCTGGTCTCGGACCGCCACGGTCTGCGCGTCTTTCCTTCCCGGGCAGAGATGCCGCCCCAACTGCGCGCTCGCCTCGATCAATCCCTCAACGGCGGCATGGCGGCGACCGTGCTCATTGCCGATCCTCGCGGTCGCGATGAAATTCTGAAAACTCTGCGCGGCGAAGTCTCCGCCTTGAATGACGGAATCCCCGGGCTGGCCCGCCGCCGCTCCCAGCCAATCGACACCGCCCTGGTCGCCGGGCCCGTCTGGCTCCGGTCTCGTCTTATCCGAGTTCTGATCGCCTTCGGTATTCCGCTCCTGTTCGGCCTGGGGTTCTGGGCACTTCTCATATTCCATCGGTAGTATTCTCCCGGGCACTACCTAAAAAAGTATTCATTTTGGTCGATGCGATGCACAAGGTCATCTCATGCCGATCACTCTGAATTCCCCCTCTCTCCAATCCCCCCCTGTATCGCAAGTCGAAGCGCTGATCCTGGCCTACCGCTCCCTGGCCGATCATCTGCTCGCAGACGTCTTTGGCCGCCCGGTATCCAAAACCAATACCTCTGGAATCCGACCAACCGAAGCGCACGATCCCTTGATCAGTCACCTCGCACAGATCGATCTGCTCAGGCTGAAGCTTCATACCCGCGTCAAAGCCGTCACGCGCCATTCCACCCCCGAGGAGATTCTTTCGGCGTCTCGTTCGATCGAAGAAACGTTTGCCGAGCTCTCGGCCGCCTACGGCTTCCGCGACGCTCCCGACTCGCGAACCGTCGAGCCCGAGCACAACCCGATCCAGGCGGCCCAGGCACCGACGGCGTCAGCAGCGCCGGCACCGGGCGGAGAAGCGTCCCTTGAGCTCCAGCCTCGCTCGGCGGTCTCCCTCGCCCTCAGCGAAGCCCGCGCCACGCCGGGCTCCTTTCTCGCGGTTCTCCCCATCGAGCGCTTCCCCATCTATCAATCCCGTTTCGGCGCCAAAGTCGCCGACGACATCTTTTCCTTTTTTGTCCTTCATTTGAAACGCCGTCTGCGCCCCGCCGACCAGATCTTCCATTGGTCCCCCGGCGTCGTCCTCGCCATCATTCATCGCCCGGTCACCCTCGACTCGGTCCGCGCCGAGTTTGTCCGCTTCGGCCTGAATAAGATCGAACAGAGCGTTTCGCTCGGAGAAGGACGCTTCTTTACCCTCTCGATGGCCTGCAACTTCGCCGTTCTCGGCGTCGAGAAGACGGCCTCCAACGACCAGATTGTTCAGAAGATCGAAAACCTTCTGAAAATCAGCGCTGCTTAGCCGGAAATACTCTCAAACCAGGGGAAGGACAGTCGAAATGCTCAATGTGGATAGGCGGAAACACAGTCGCGTAAAGTTTGAAAGCAATCTGACCATTGAGGTTCTGGGCGATAACCCGCCCACCCACCTTGGCTCCAACAAAATCCCAGGCTTGATGGTTGACGTGTCCACCGATGGCTTGCGCTTTCTCAGCCCCGTCGACGTACCTGCCGGTTCCGCCATCCGCATCGACCGCGAGAACGAAATGATCCTCGGCGAAGTCTGCTATACCGAACCACACTCCGACGGTCAGTTTCACCTCGGCATCCTCTTCCGGCAGGTTCTGGCCAACCTCCGCGACCTCGAACCGCTCCTCGCCGCCCTGCAAAGTTACGAAGAAGATCCCAAACCCGGCCCCCACGGCGCCCGGTCAACCCGCCGGTAGTCCCGTGCTATTCTGCTTTTCGTGTCTAATCGTGTCGTCGTCTTCGGCGCCGCCGGCCAACTCGGCGTCGAACTGGTGCGCGTCTTCTCCTCGCGCGGCTTTGCGGTAACCGCCTTCAACCGCGCCTCGGTCGATATCTCCGATCTCCCGGTCCTTGAAACCAAACTCGCCGAAATCGACCCCGCCATCGTCCTCAACGCCGCCGCCTACAACATGGTCGACGTCGCCGAACGGGAACCCCACATCGCCTACCAGGCCAACGCCCTCGGCGTCCGCAACCTCGCCATCGCCTGCCGTCAGGTCGACGCCACCCTCGTCCACTTCTCCACCGACTACGTCTTTGACGGCACCCTCGGCCGGCCCTACGTCGAATCCGACCTCCCCTGCCCCCTCGGCGCCTACGCCGTCTCCAAACTCGCGGGCGAGTACTTTGCCCGCGCCTACCACGACCGCTCCCTCGTCCTCCGCACCTCCGGTGTCTTCGGCCCCGGCGGCCGCCATACCGTCCGCGGCAACTTCGTCGAAACCATGCTCCGCCTCGCCCTGTCCGGCAAACCCATCCAGGTCGTCCAGGAGTATGTCGCCTCCCCCACCTACTCGCCCGCCCTCGCCGAAGCTGCCGCCAATCTCGTCCAGGCCGGCCAAACCGGCCTGTTCCACGCCGGCGGCGGCACCGCCGTCAGCTGGTTCGACTTCGCCGCCAAAATCTTCGCCGCCGCCGGCCTCGAACCCACCCTCACCGTCGCCCGGCCCGAAACCTACCGCACCGAAGCCCGCCGCCCCCGCTTCTCCGCCCTCGCCAACGCCCGCCTCGCCTCGCTCGGCCTCCCTCCCATGCCCCCGCTCGAAGACGCCCTCGCCGAGTACATGCAGCGCCGCTAACGCTTCGAAGCGAAGTATCCCCGTCGCGCCTGCACCTTCAGGTTCTTGTCCGCCGCCCGGATCTCCAGCTTGCGGAACGCCCCGTCCCGCGCCTCGTTCGACGACGAGTAACCAATCACATACTGGCTCCGCATCTCTTCCTGAATCTGCCGGAAGATATCGCTCAGCGTCTGGCTCCGCCCCACGCTGAAAAACCGCCCCCCGGTCTCCTCCGCCATCCGCTTCAAATCCCCTTCCCCGCCCCCGCCAAATCCACGGAAGTCGGCAAAGTAAATGCTATAGATCATTACATCAGCCCGGTGCGCCGCCTCAATCGCCTGCTGCCGGCTGTAGCGCGACCCCATGTCCACCCCGTCGGTGATCAATACGATCGCCTTCCGGCCCACCTCCTGCTTTAACTTCTCCTCGGCGGCCAGCACCACCGCATCGTACAGAATCGTCCCCCGCGGCCGCCCCGTCGGCACCGGCCCGGGATGCAACCCGCCCACCCCCGCGTTCAACCGCAGTTGCCCCAAACCCTCCCGCAGTAGCCGCGGCGAACCCGTCAGATCCTGCAGCAACTCCGCTTCGGCGCCAAAGCTGATCAGAAACGCCATATCCTTCTTCCGCAGCACCTGCTCAAAAAACTGCCCGGCCGCCGACCGCTCCTCGGGAATCAGCCGCTCCTGGCTCCCGCTCACGTCGACCAGCAGACCAATCGTCAGCGGCAGATCCGTCTCCCGCGAAAACACCTTGATCTCCTGCTGCTTGCCGTCCTCGAAAACCGTGAAATCCTCCCGCTTGCCCGTCCCAATCAGAACGTTCCTCCGGTCCCGCACCGAAAACAGCACGTTCACCAGTTCCACATCCACCTTGATTACCGGCAGCCCCTCCTCCTGCGCCCCGGGCTGACCTGCCGGCGGTTTGGTCTGATGCGCCGCCATCCACGCCGGCAGCGCCAGCTTTGCGAGTAAAATTCTTCGTGTCACCAACTGTATGGATTCTGCCCGCCGTAACTCCGTTGCCATCAAAAAAGCCCTCCTCCATCTTGAGGCCGCCGACCCGGCGCTTGCCGCCCTCATCGCCAACATCGGCCCCTACCGCATAACCTATCACGCCCCGGACTTCACTACCCTCGCCCGTTCCATCCTCTCCCAGCAACTCAGCGGCAAGGCCGCCGATACGATCTTCCACCGCCTCCTCACCGCGGCCGAAGCCCCCGACGGACGCCTCTCCCCGGCCCGCCTCTCCGCCCTCGGCCCCGAAGGCCTCCGCCCCCTCGGCCTCTCCCGCCAGAAAGCCGCCGCCCTCCTCCACCTCGCCAGCCACCCCATCCCCTATCCCCAACTCCCCCGCCTCTCCGACGACGAGGTCATCGCCATCCTCACCGCCGTCAAGGGCATCGGCGTCTGGACCGCCCACATGTTCCTCCTGTTCGCCCTCCGCCGTCCCGACGTCCTCCCCACCGGCGACCTCGGCATCCGCAACGCCATCCATCGCGCCTACCGGCTTCCCGCCCCGCCCACCCCGGCCGAAATCCTCGCCCTCGCCCAACCCTGGCGCCCCTACGCCTCCTTCGCCAGCTGGTACCTCTGGCGATCACTCGACGGACCGGGAAAACTCTGATACTGTCTCTTCATGCTTACCTACACCGTACAAGCAGGGAATACCCTCTCCGGCATTGCGCGTAAGTTCGGTGTCCCCCTCTCGGCTCTGATCGCCGCCAATCAGATCACCGACCCCAACCAGCTCAAGGTTGGCGACAAACTCCTCATCCCCAGCGTCGACACCGACCTTTCCACGCTCCCCCCTCCCCCCGTGCCCCCGGCGCCCATCGCCCCCAGCGGCAACATCAGCATCGACCGCAAAAAATTCGCCCTCGCCCCCGGCCAGTACTTCGCCGAAACCTTCCCCAAAGATCTCATCGTCCTCCACTTCACGGCCGGCTCGTCCGCCCGCAGCGCCTACGATTCCTGGCGCAACACCCCGCTCCAGGTCGCCACCGCCTACCTCGTCGATACCGACGGCAAAATCTACGAGTGCTTCCCCCCCAACTACTGGGCCTACCACCTCGGTATCACCGGCGCCGCCTCGGCCAACTGGAAGCACGACAAACGCTCCATCGGCATCGAAATCGCCAACGTCGGCCCCCTCCAGCCCGACAAGAACAACCCCCAACAGTTGAACTGGTGGCCCAACGACTTCCAAACCAAGCACTGCACCCTCGCCGAAACCGGCAAGTACGTCGCCGCCCCCTACCGCGGCTACAATCACTACGCCAGCTTCCCCGCCCCCCAGTCCGACGCCGTCATCGCCCTCGTCGCCCACCTCTGCGACGCCTTCTCCATCTCCCGGGTTCTCCCCCCGGCCGACCGGCAGACCGCCTACGACATCGATTACTTCAAATCCTTCCGCGGCATCGCCACCCATCAGAATTTCCGCAAGGACAAAACAGACGTGGGCCCCGCCTTCCCCCTCGCGCAGGTGGCGCCCGCGGCTACCGCCTAACCATTCGCATGCTCCCCTCCGCCCTCACCGACACCTGGCCCTGGTACGTGGCCGGCCCGCTCATCGGCCTCTTCGTTCCCTTGCTCCAGCTCCTCGGCGGCAAACAGCTCGGCCTGTCCGGCAACCTCCGCCACCTGTGCGCCGCCCTCCTGCCGCGGCGCCCGGCCTTTCTCCGCTATGACTGGAAATCCACCGGCGTCTGGAATCTCCTGTTCGCCTTCGGTACGGCCATCGGCGGTTGGATCGGCATCCACCTGCTCGGTACCGGGGAGATCGCTCTCTCTCCAACCGCGCAGACCGCCCTCCACCAACTCGGCCTCACCGACCTCTCCGGCCTCGTGCCCCGCGAACTCTTCAGTTGGCCCGCCCTGCTCACCCTTCGCGGGTTCGTTTCGGTCGTCGTGGGCGGCTTTCTCGTCGGCTTCGGCGCCGCCTACGCCGGCGGCTGCACCTCCAGCCATGCCATCTCCGGACTGTCGAACTTTCAGCTCCGCTCCCTGCTGGCCGTCCTCGGCTTCTTCGCCGGCGGCCTCTTTGCCACCCACCTGCTCCTGCCTCTGCTCTTCTAGCGCCCCATGAACAACCGCCCCGCCCCAGCCCCCGCACCAGCAATCGACATCCTGCTCGGTGTCCTCTTCGGCATCATCCTCACCAAAGCCGAAGTCATCTCCTGGTTCCGCATCCAGGAGATGTTCCGCTTCGAGGCTTTCCACATGTTCGGCATCATCGGCTCAGCCATCGCCGTCGCCGCCGTCTCCCGCCGCCTGCTCCCCCCGCCCCCCGCCCCTACCCTCTGCGGCGAACCCACACCAACTGCCGACGCCAGCGCCGACGACCAAACCGGCCGCGGCACCCGCTTCTGGCTCGGCGGCGCAATCTTCGGCCTCGGCTGGGCTCTCACCGGCGCCTGCCCCGGCCCGCTCTTTATCCTCATCGGCGGCGGCATTTCCGTGATGGTCGTCGCCCTCGCCAGCGCCCTCGCCGGCACCTGGGCCTACGGCTATCTCCGCTCCCGCCTGCCCCACTAAGCACCAATCAGCGATACTGATAAGACAACCTTGTCTGCCGACCCCCTCGACTCCACCCTGCTCTCCAGCCTCCGCTCCACCCTCGAACTCCTCGAGCGCCTCGATACCGATCGCGACCTGCTCGAACGACTCCCCGCCCCCGAGCGCGAACGCCTCCACCGCGTCGTCGCCCAGCTCTTCAACCCCGACCCCGCCGCCCGCCGCGCCCGCCTTAAAGCCGCCGAACGCCAGCGCAGCGCCGCCGACCTCGAACGCGCCGCCGCCCTCCTCGACCAGACCGGCATCCGATCCCTCCGCCGCAAAGCCGTCTTCACCTCCCCCAACTACTTCCCGCCCCCCACCACCGAACAGGGCCCCCCGGAGGCCCCCGAACCCCTCCACTGCTACATCTGCAAACAGAAGTACACCCAGGTCCACCACTTCTACGACCAGATGTGCCCCCCCTGCGCCGAACTCAACTTCAGCAAACGCACCGAACTCGCCGACCTGTCCGGCCGCGTTGCCCTCCTCACCGGCGGCCGGGTCAAGATCGGCTACCAGACCGGCCTCAAGCTCCTCCGCTGCGGCGCCCACCTCATCGTCACAACCCGTTTCCCCCGCGATTCCGCCCAACGCTACGCCCAGGAACCCGACTTCGCCCAGTGGGCCCACCGCCTCGAAATCCACGGCCTCGACCTCCGCCATACCCCCAGCGTCGAAGCCTTCTGCCAGCAACTCCTCACCTCCCACTCCCGCCTCGACTTCGTCATCAACAACGCCTGTCAGACCGTCCGTCGCCCCCCGGAGTTCTACGCCCACATGATGGAAGGCGAACGCGCCGCCCTCTGCGGCCTGCCTGGCGAACTCGAAAAACTCCTCCCCGCCGCCCCGTCCGTTGCCCCCTCAGCCGAACTCTCCCAACTCCCCCTCCTCCCCGAAGAGTTCCTCAGCCAGAAACACCTCTTCCCGGAAGGCCGCCTCGACCAGGACCTCCAACAGGTCGATCTCCGCGGCCGCAACTCCTGGCGGCTCCTGCTCGCCGAAGTCTCCACCGTCGAACTCCTCGAAGTCCAACTCGTCAACGCCGTCGCTCCCTTCGTCCTCAACGCCCGACTCAAACCCCTCCTGCTCCGCACCCCGGAACGCGACAAACACATCGTCAACGTCTCCGCCGTCGAAGGCCAGTTCTACCGCCGGTGGAAAACCACCCGCCACCCCCACACCAACATGGCCAAAGCCGCGCTCAACATGATGACCCGTACCTCCGCTGCAGACTACCAGCAGGATGGTATCCACATGAACAGCGTCGACACCGGCTGGGTCACCGACGAAGACCCCGTCGAAATCGCCGCACGCAAAACCATCGAACAGCACTTCCATCCGCCGCTCGACATCGTCGATGGCGCCGCCCGCATCCTCGACCCCATCATCTCCGGCTTCAAAACCGGCGTCCACCCCTGGGGCCAGTTCTACAAGGATTACCAGCCCGCCGACTGGTAGCCGCTGAACGTCCCACCGTTATAAGCCCCGCTCCAGCTCACCACCGGCCCCGTAGCATCCGCCGCCCGCATCTCCTCCCCCAGCATCTCCGGCGTCAAAACCGACGTCCCCCCTAGGGCAGGTTCTAAAGGGATCACCAGCCCGCCGACTGGTAGCCGCTGAACGTCCCACCGTTATAAGCCCCGCTCCAGCTCACCACCGGCC
>JAINDL010000020.1 GCA_019931245.1 Bryobacteraceae bacterium CoA2 C42 | reverse complement strand
CGCTTGTCTGAGTTTGCCACATCGCTCGCGCCCCGTTCCTTCTCAGTGTTGGCCCTGGGCAGACCAGGGTGCTCCGCTTTTGAGCCTTCGTCGTCACCATCGCCACGCGAAATCTCTCCGCAAACTCCAGCGCAAGTTCCAGCAGCTTGTTCGGCAGATGGCGTGGGCGGCGTTTGCTGGCGATATCGGTCAACGCCGGCCCCACGCGTCCGCTTCTCCGAGCCCGCTCCGGGCTTTTTCGGCGGCGCACGCGACCAGACGCGAACTGATAACCGTCTGCTTACCACGAGGCTCGCCCTTGAGGGACTCCCGGCCGCAGCCGGCCGAACGGAGACCGCGGGTTCTCGGGCTTTCGCTGAGACTGCCTCCCGCCCATCGGGTTTACCATCTTTATGAACCCTGATGAGCGCCATCCTCGCCATTCTCCTCTGCTGCCTCTTTCCGCTCATGGCCCAAACCGGCAACCTCGTCCCCGAGCTTGCCCCCTTCGACTCCGCAATCGAGCGGGTTGTGCGCACTTACCAGATCCCGGGCGCGACGCTGGCTATCGCTCATCAGGGACGATTAATTCACGCCCGCGGCTTTGGGTTGGCCGATCGCGACCGGCCCGAGCCCGTCCAGCCCGATTCGCTCTTTCGCATCGCCTCTGTTTCAAAAACGATCACCGGCATTGCCGCCTTGAAACTTCTCGAGCAAGGCAAGCTCCGGCTGGAGGATCGCCCTTTCGCGCAAATCCTGTCCAACTACGCCCCGCCCGCACCCGGCACGAAATTTGCCTCCTACAACCAGATCACCATCCGCCAGCTTCTGCAACACACCTCCGGTTTTCCCGAAGGCTCGGCCGACCTCAGCTCATCTCTCGTCCAGCGCCAGATCGGCATCGCCTACGGTGTGCCCGTACCCTCAGCCGAACAATTGGTTCGTTGGCAACTCGGCCAGCCGCCCGCCAGCCCACCCGGTCAGAACTACCGTTACTCCAACGGCGGAATGATCGCCGCCGGACGCGTGGTTGAACAAGCCAGCGGCAAATCCTACGAACAGTTTGTGCGCGAGGAGATCCTGGCCCCGCTCGGCATCAACCGTACCCGACTGGCGGGTCCGCTCCGTCGAGATCGCCTGCCCGGCGAGGTCCGCTATCACATGCCCGCCGGTACCCCTATGATTCCCAGCCCCTTCCCCGGCGAGGGCACGGAGGACGCCCCCTACACCGTCAATACAGCCGCCGCCGAAGGCGCCGGGGGCTGGGTTTCGAGCGCCGTCGATCTGGCGCGCCTGCTCAGTCGCTTAACCCCCACGCGCCCCGGCGCGGTCCTCGGCGCTCCGGCCCTCGAAGAGATGGTGCGGCGTCCTGCTCCTCCCGCCCCCCAAAGCAGCAGCACTTGGTATGGAATCGGTGTCAATGTCGAGGATCAGGGGGGTGGCAATCTCGTCCTACGCCACCTTGGCAACATGCCAGGCTGCCAGGCACTGTTTCTGCGCTTCGTCGCCCTCGATCTGACCATCGTAACGCTCTTCAACATGCAGCCGCAGGGCTCGGATCCCAACATGGCCGCCGCCGAAACCAGCCGTCTGCTCCTCGAGACCGTCTCGAACTACTCGACGAGCGGACGCCCCTGGCCCACTCACGATTTCTTCGACAAATATCTCGGCTCCGGCCGCCCCAAGGCCAGCCTGGCCGGGGTCGTTCATGCCGCCAGTTTTCTCGGCGGACCCATCGCCCCCGGCCAGATCATCACTATTTTCGGCGAGATGCTGGGCGGAGAGTTTACCGCCGCCCGTGTTCTCAATGGACGATTGACGAACGAGCTCAATGGCACCCGCGTATTGTTTGACGGCCGACCGGCTCCGCTGATCTACACTTCCAGCAGGCAGGTCAGCGCCGTCGTCCCCTTTGGCCTCAGCGGCCAATCGAGTACGCGTCTCGAATTGGAGTATAACGGTATTCGCGGCGATCCCCTCACCATCCCCGTCACAACAGCCGTTCCGTCCTTTTTCACGGCGAATGCCTCCGGCGTTGGTCCTGTCGCCGCTGTGGTTTTCCCTGAGGTCCGCATCGCCGTTCTCTATGCCACCGGCGAGGGCCTCCTCTCTCCTTTGCCCCTGGATGGCGAAATCATGCTCGATCCGCTGCCCCGGCCCGCGTTGCCGGTCAAGGTGTGGCTGGCCAATCGCGAGGTCCCGATTCTCTATGCCGGCCCCGCTCCCGGCCTGGTCGCCGGTCTTTTGCAGATCAACATCCAGATCCCAGCCGACCTCCCCGACCAAAGCCCCCTCCCCGTTGTGCTGGAAGCCGGTTCGACGCGAAGCCCCGCCGGGGTCAGTCTGATCTTCCCTCCGGCCAATAGGGGCAATTGACCGCACGCCTCGTGACGCCCTCGCCACGGGCAAGTCGAGGACGAGACAACTGAACCGCCCGTTGATTCCCCTCAATACCGGCCCTCACGCGAAGAACTGCGTCGGACTTGCCGTGCAGCGATCCGTCTTAAGACCGGGGGTGATCATTCCAAAGGTTGCCCGCGGCTCGAGTCGGCAGGTTGAGCCGTTTGTGGGATTGGGGGGCGGGTTTTCGGCGCGTGGTCGTGGCTTCGGTCAGGGAGAGCGCGGCCGTTGCCTGGTGGATCCCGGCTTCCCGGTCGAGACTCCTGTTTAAATGGACCTCCAGGATGCCCGGTGGATTCGCCGCGACCGGTTGACAATCGATGGCCGCAGCGACGAGGTGCTGGATGTGTATGCCGCAACGCTGTCTGAGTTGGTGGAGGCCAGCTGGATGCAGGTTGTGTTTTGGCGGGAACGGGGAGCGGTAGCGCCATATTTGCTGGGCAACGGTCGGGATGGTTAGCCGCCGAGATGAATCGAGGCCGAACTGGTCGAAATGCCGGGTATCCCGACGGTAGATCCGATCCGCATGAGAGCGCAACGCGTCGGACGGTGTGCGCGGAAGAGGCTCGAAGGGGCGGGAGACGGCGCGTCAGCGTGGAGTGGACTTCGACGAGGCAGTGGGCAGCGCAACCGGACGTAGCCGGTTGGCACGTGGCGAAGAGCGCGAAGGCGGCCGGTGGATGACGTGCTCGGTGAGGAGGAAACTGGTCACGCTACCGGAGGTGAACGGCCGGGGGACCCGATCGCGCCGGATCGGTAACCCAGCTCGACTTCACCGGGAAGATTGATGGTTAGGGTTATCGGAATCACACCTGTCTCGAGAGGGCCACTCTGAGAAAACCCCGCGGCGGAGTAGCGATGGTGGGGAGTGAGCCGGTCTGTGCAGGGAATACGGGGCTTCGCGGCAACCAGGAGCTGGGGAAGTGGCGATTCACGGTTTCGCTCACCAGGTCCTCTGAGTGGACCCGGGCTGAAGTCTGGATCCGGCAGGACCGAAGTGGTCAGGAGAGAGGCAACTGGCGTCGACTTTCCGGTACTCCGTCAAGCCTGCGCCACGCTATTCGCCGGATCAGCAAAGTGGCCCGAGGGACGAGCAGGCCCACCTGCGCCATTCTAACCGCAAGGCCACCCTTCACCCGGCCAAGGACGGTGTCGTGAGGTTCTTTTCGAAGCCGAACGGCTGGAGCCACCCGCCAGGATCGAACTGGCGACCTGCTGATTACGAATCAGCCGCTCTACCAACTGAGCTAGGGTGGCTTCGTGGAAACCGCTCGTTCTTAGTATACACGGGTCGGCGTGCTAGAGTGAAAAATGGTCCATGTCCAAGCCCCGCCTCGTCATTCTCGGTTCCGGGGGCCATGCCAAAGTTATCGCGGAAATCTTCGAGGAGTCCCTCTCGTTCGATATCGTTGGCTTCACCTCTCTTTCGCCCTCCGAGACCCTCTTTGATTACCCCTGCCTGGGCAATGATGGCCAGCTTCTGCAACTGTTTGCAGACGGCATCACCCACGCCTTCCCCGCCATCGGCAGCAATCGCATCCGCTATCGCATGCTCGCCGAACTGCGCCAACTCGGGTTCTCTCTCCCCAACGCCATCAGCCGCCACGCCATCGTCTCGCCACGCGTCCGGCTCGGCACAGCCATCGCCATCATGCCCGGTGCCGTCGTCAATACCTGCTCCACGATCGAAGATGGAGCCATCCTCAATACCGCCTCCTCGATCGATCACGACAACTACATCGGCGCCTGCGCCCATATCGCGCCCGGATGTCACCTTGCCGGTAACGTCACCGTGGGCGAAGGGGCTTTCCTGGCTGCGGGGGCGACGGCAGTCCCCGGGGTCACGATCGGTCCCTGGGCGACGGTCGGGGCGGGCGGCGTGGTGATTCGCGAGGTAACCGCCGGGGTAACCGTGGTCGGGGTGCCGGCGACGCGGCTGCTGCGATGAAGGTCATCGTCGCCAGTACCGTGGTGCCGTTTCTTCAAGGCGGCTACACCGTGATTGTCGACTCGCTGGCCGAGGAGTTGGTCAAAGCGGGGCACGAAGTGGAGGTCCTCAAATTTCCCTTCTCCTCCCACCACGACGAGCTGCTCGAACAGATGACGGCGCTGCGTCTGCTGGACCTGACCGCGCACGGGGACCGGCTCATCACGGTGCGCTTTCCGAGTTATCTGATGCGCCATCCTAAAAAAGTCGTCTGGTTCATCCACCATCACCGCGGCGCCTACGACCTGTGGGGGACCCGCTACCAGGACATTCCGTTGACGCCGGAAGGGACCCGGATTCGCGACTCGATCATGGCCGCCGACCGGGTCGGGCTGGGGGAGTGCCACCGGGTGTTCAGCAATTCGCGGGTGGTGGCCAACCGGCTGCGGCACTTCAACGACATTGAAGCCGAGGTGCTCTATCCGCCGCTGCCGAATGCGATACGCTACCATTGCGCCGGGTACAACGATACGATCTTCTACCTGAACCGGCTGGTGCACCATAAGAGGCAGTGGCTGGCGATTGAGGCGATGCGGCATGTCAGCAGCGGAGTCCGGCTACTGATTGCCGGGAAGGCGGACCCGGATACGGAAGGCTATGTCAACGAACTCCACCAATTGGTACAGCGCTACGGGCTGAAAGACCGGGTGACGATTGTTGACGACTGGGTGGATGAGCAGCGGAAGGTCGGGTTTTTCGCCGAGTGTCTGGCGGTGGCGAATTTTCCGCTGGATGAGGACTCCTACGGCTATCCGAGCCTGGAGGCGCACCATGCGGGCAAAGCGGTCTTGACGACAACGGATGCGGGTGGGACGCTCGAGCTGATCACAGACGGTCGGAACGGGCTGGTGGTGCCGCCGGAGCCGTTGGCGCTGGCGGCAGCGATGGACCGTCTGTTTATCGATCGGCTGCAGACGCAGGAGATGGGCCAGGCGGGGCGCGGGCGGATGGCGGAACTCGGGATCAACTGGCGGCATGTGATCGAACGGATGCTGGCATGAAGATTCTGGTGGCTAACAACTGTGTCCCGTTTGTGCGGGGCGGCGCGGAACATCTGGCCGAGGCGCTGACGGACAAGCTGAACGAGTTCGGGCATCAGGCGATGCTGGTCCGGATTCCATTCCGCTGGGAGCCGCCGTCGAAGATGCTTGAGAGCATGCTGGCGTGTCGGCTGATGCGGACGCCGAACGTCGATCGCATCATCGCCTTCAAGTTTCCGGCCTATTATCTGCCGCACGACAACAAGTATCTCTGGCTGGTGCATCAGTTCCGGCAGGTTTATGATTTGTGGGGGACGCCGTATCAGGGCATGGAGGAGACGGCGGAGAATCTGGCGGTCCGCCGGAGCATCATCGAGGCGGACAACACCTATCTGCGGGAGGCGCGGAAGATCTACACGAATTCGGCGACCACGTCGGACCGGTTGGCCCGGTACAACCAGATCGCTTCGACGGTGCTCTATCCGCCGCTGCTCGAGACGAAGCATTTTCGCTTTGGAGAGACAGGGAACTATGTTTTTTGCGCTGGCCGGGTGACGACCTCGAAGCGGCAGCATCTGCTGGTGGAGGCGATGCAGCACACGCGAACGGCGGTGCGGCTGGTCATCGCCGGGAAGACGGAGGATCCGGCCGATGCGGAGCGGATTGCGCGGCTGGTGGCTGAGTACGGGCTGGCGGGGCGGGTTATCGTGATTGACCGGTTCATCGAAGAAGAGGAGAAAGCGGCGCTGTTTTCCGATGCGCTGGCGGCGGCTTACATCCCCTTCGATGAGGACTCCTACGGTTACGTCACGATGGAGGCGTTCTATAGCGGCAAGCCGGTGATTACGACGAGCGATTCCGGCGGGATTCTGCAAATCGTGCGGGACGGCGAGACGGGCTATGTCGTCGAGCCGACGCCGGCGGCGCTGGCCGCGGCGATGGACCGGCTGTACGAGGAGCCGGCGCGGGCGCGGGCGCTGGGCGAGGCCGGATTCGCCCTGATACGGAAGATGGGCCTGACGTGGGAACATGTTGTTTCCACCCTGACCGCCGACTAATCGAATGGCATCTGTCTCCAAATTGTCGCCGTACCGCATTGAGCTTGAGCATGTGACCAAATCCTTTCCGCTGCAGCGAGCAGGTCTGCTCGGCCGGCGGCATTCGGAGCGGTTTACGGCCTTGGCGGACGTTTCGTTGCGGGTGGCACATGGCGAATCGTTGGCGGTGGTGGGCCGGAATGGCGCGGGGAAGAGCACGCTACTGAATCTGATTTCGGGGGTGGCGCCGCCGACTTCCGGACGATTGTGGACGGACGGGCCGGTGACGGCGCTGCTGGAGTTGGGAATCGGATTTCACCCGGACCTGACGGGCCGGGAAAACCTGACGTTGAACGCGTCGCTGTGTGGGCTGTCGCGGGTTGAGGCGCGGCAGCGCTACGGAGCAATCGTGGAGTTTGCCGAGTTGGGCGAGGTGATGGGCGATCCGCTGCGGAGCTATTCGAGCGGGATGTGGCTGCGGCTGGCGTTTGCGGTGGCGGTCCATTCGGATCCGCAGATCCTGGTGATTGACGAGATTCTGGCGGTGGGCGATGAACAGTTTCAACGGAAGTGTTTCGACCGGATGGCGGAGTTTCGCCGGCAGGGCAAGACAATTGTGTGTGCTTCGCACGTCGACGGAATTGTGAGCAGTTTGTGTGAGCGGGCGATTTGGCTGGACCACGGAAGGTTGGTGCGGGACGGGAAGGTGGAAGAAGTGTCTCGCGAGTACGAAGAATCGCTTCGGAGCGCGGAGGCTTCGCGATAGAATGACGGCTTGGAGTTCAGCGCAGCACTGATAAAACGTCGGCTGGTTGCCAAGTTGGGACCAGCCGCCACGGAGCCGGGAGTGTCGGCGGGTGCGGCCGTGGCCGTAGTCGATCTGGCACCCCTGCTGTTGATCGCGGATGATGCCGCTTTTGTGCGGGAGAGTTATCTGCGAGTGTTGGGACGGGAGTGCGACATCGGAGGGTTTGTTCATTACCGCGAGTTGTTGCGGACCCGGTATCCGCGGCGGGCGATTCTGTGGCAACTGATGGAATCGGCCGAGGCGAAGGCGACGGGCCGCCGTTATGTGGGTTTGACGATGGGGTCGGATACGGGCGGGGTGGGGGTGCGCTGGGTAGCACGGACGCAGATGGGGTTGCGGCACCGTGCCCGCCGCTTGTTTGAGTTTTTGCTTCGGGTTTCGCGGGTTGAGGCGGTTGAGTTGAAGTTGGATTACCTGCTCGAGGAGACGGCTCGGCAGGCGGAGCGGAGTATGGGGAGGGTGGACCACGCGCTGTACTCGATATCCGACAAGATGGACCGCTATGTGGCGGATCTGGTGGCGAAGCAATCGGAGGCGGTGGCACTCGGCCGCGAAGGCGGGAAGGTTCAGGAGAGGCTGGCTGGGGAGTTGCCGAGCCTGAGGCGGGAGGTAGAGTTGCTGCGGGGGGCGGTAGAAAGCCACGGAGTGGACCTGCGGCGGTTGCGGGAGGGCCATGCGGCCGAACTGGCGGCGCTGCGGACGGTGGTGGAGGAGTTGAGTGCGCAGCGGCGGGTCGTCGAGGAGATAGGGGAGGCCGTGCGGCGGTTGGCGGGGGAGGAGGAGCGGCAGGCAGCGGATTTGGGGACGCTGCGGACGGTGGTCGAAGAGGTGAAGCGGCTTCAGCGGTCTCCCGTGTTTCAGGCCGGGCCGGAGGTGGTAGTCACCGAAGTGGACGGGTTTCTGTTGGGGGTCCCGGCGCGGGAGTGGCGACTGGCGGCTTACTATGGCTTGCGGGGAGTGCCGGAGCCGGGGATGGTGCGACTGTTTCAGAGTTTGGTGAAGCCGGGCATGGTGGTAGTGGATATCGGGGCGCACATCGGCATGTATACGCTCTATGCGCTGCGGCAGCTGGCTGGGCATGGAAGGGTTCATAGTTTCGAGCCGACGCCGCGTACGTTCGCTCTGCTCCGGGATAATGTGCAGGTGAATGGATTTCTCGAAACCGGGGTGGTGTCTTTTGACCGGCGCGCGGTGAGCGACCGGGGTGGCAGCTGCGAGTTTACGGCCTACGGGGACAATTCGGGACACAACACGCTGTTCGGCGCAGAGGCTGGGGGCGAGACACTTATGGTGGAGACGGTGGCGCTCGATGTGGCGTTGGGAGAGGAAGCCCGGGTGGATGTGGTGAAGATAGATGCCGAAGGGGCCGAACCACTGATCTTGAGAGGGATGAGCCGGATATTGGCCGGCAATCCGGAGGTGCGGATTTTGATGGAGTTTGCGCCGGGACATCTGCGCCGGGCCGGGATAGACCCATTAGAATGGTTGGAGGAGTTGGCGCGTCTGGGCTTGGTGGTCCGTCGCGTCGATGATGTTTCCGGAGAGTTGCTGTCTTTCGATCGGGAGGCCGTGGCCGGATGTGTGACGTGGAATCTGTTTCTGCAATGCTACTAGATTGATGCCTTCACCCGCACCCGCACCTCGCCGGATCGCTGTATCGGCGCCGCAGTTTCAGGGAAATGAAGCTAAGTATGTTCTCGAGTGTCTGGAGTCGACCTGGGTGTCGTCTATCGGACGGTTTATCCCCTTGTTTGAAGGGCAGTTTGCCGCGTACTGCGAGGTGGAGCACGCGGTGGCCACCAATAACGGCACGAGCGCGCTGCACCTGGCGCTGCTAGGGATGGGCGTGGGGCCGGGCGACGAGGTGATTGTGCCGACCCTCACGTTTGTTGCAACCGCGAATGCAGTGACGTATTGTGGCGCGAGGCCGGTGTTTGTCGACTCGGAGCCGAGGACGATGAATCTGGATGCGGCGCAGCTCGAGGCGGCCATCACGTCCCGGACCAAAGGCATTCTTGCGGTGCATCTGTACGGACACCCGGCGGACATGGACGCGATTGCCGAGGTGGCGGAACGGCATGGTCTGTTCGTGATAGAGGACGCGGCGGAGGCGCACGGGGCGCTGTATAAGGGCCGCAAGGTGGGCGGGCTGGCCGATGCCGGGACGTTTAGCTTTTTCGGGAACAAAATCATCACGACCGGTGAGGGCGGGATGGTGACGCTGCGCGATGCCGGGCGAACGGAGCGAATCCGGCTGCTCCGCGGCCAAGGAATGCAGCAGGACCGGCGGTATTGGTTTCCGGTGGTTGGTTACAACTACCGGATGACGAATATTCAGGCGGCGCTTGGTTTGGCGCAGTTGGAGCAGATTGCGCAGTACACGGCGCATCACCGGCAAGTGGCTGGCTGGTACACCGAAGAGTTGGCTCCGGTAGCGGGGGCACTGCAGTTGCCGGTGGAGGCGCCCTGGGCCAGGCATGCCTACTGGCTGTACACGGTGGTGCTGGGTGGCGATGTTGCGGTGGAGCGGGATGCGGTGATGGGGGGGTTGGCCGCGGTCGGTATAGAAACGCGGCCCGTGTTTTACCCGATGCACGTGATGGAGCCGTACTATGAGGGCCGGG
This sequence comes from Bryobacteraceae bacterium CoA2 C42, assembly GCA_019931245.1. Lineage (GTDB taxonomy): Bacteria > Acidobacteriota > Terriglobia > Bryobacterales > Bryobacteraceae. The sequence goes on along the minus strand of JAINDL010000020.1, from coordinate 51,034 downwards.
GCCGGTATCCGGTAGCGGAGCGGTTGAGTGAGCGGGGGTTGAGTCTCCCGACGCACGTGGGGATGAAGAGAGAGGATGTCGTCTACGTCGCAGCGAAGTTGCGGCGCTTGTGCGGTTTATGAAGATCGCTTGGTTTACGCCGCTGGCGGAGGGGAGCGCGATTGGGCGGGCGAGTTCCTATATCGTCCGGGAGTTGGCGAAGGTGGCTGAAGTAGAAGTCTGGCACTTTGAGCGGGCAGCGCTGCGGGCTGTGGAGGTGAAGACGGTATTTGCGCCGGCGGCGGAGTTGGGAAGGCTGACGGAATTTGATCTGGTGGTGTACAACCTTGGAAACCATTTACCTTATCACGGGGAGATTTTTGAGGTCTCGCGGCAGTACCCGGGCGTGGTGATTCTGCACGATTACGTGATGCACCACTTCTTCGCGGCCCTGTATCTTGAAAAGCAGGCGAATCCGGCGGGCTATGTGGCGGAGATGGAGCATTGGTACGGGCAACCGGGACGGACGGCGGCGGAGCGGAGCTTGGCGGGGGAGCGGGTTTGGGAGAGTGATGACGTGGTGGATTTCCCGCTCGTGGAGCGTTGCACGGAAAGTGCGCTGGGGGTGATTGCGCATTCGGAGTACCTGTTGGAGGCGGTGCGGCGGGCGTACACCGGTCCGACGCGGAGGATCGCGCTTCCCTACGAAACGGCGACACAGGTTACCGAGGGTGGGCGGGATGAGTTGGGGATTGCGGACGGGGCGCTGCTGCTCGTGACGGTAGGACATGTGAACCCGAACAAGCGGGTGCATGCTGTGCTCGAGGCGATAGGCCCTGAGACGTATTACGTGGTGGCCGGTCCGGCGGACCCGGTTTATCAGCGGCGGCTTGACGGGATTGTCAAGGAGCGCGGACTCGGAGAGCGCGTTCGGTTTCTTGGTCGGGTTTCTGATGCCACGCTGCACTGTTGTCTGGCGGCAGCGGACATTTGCTTCAATTTGCGGCTGCCAGCCATTGAGGGTGCCTCAGCGTCGGTGATTGAGGAGATGCTTTACAGCAAGGCGGTGGTGGTGACCGATGTGGGCTTCTACCGCGAACTGCCGGCGGAGTGTGTGGTTAAGATCAATCCGGAGCATGAGGTAGCCGAATTGGCGGCGGCATTGGAGCGGCTGGCGGATCCCGGAGAGCGGAAGGCGATAGGGGAGCGGGCGTTGGCGTATGCGCGGGAGACGTTTCGCGCGGACCGTTACGCGCGGGATTTGTTGCGGTTTGGGTGGGATGTGCGGAATGCGCAGCCGTTGTTGGGGTTATCGGACCGGATTGTGGGTGAGTTGCAGCGGATGAAGGTATCGACAGAGATGGCCATCGTTGATACGGTGGCAGAAACGGTAGGCGAGTTGTTTTGTACCTAGGGGTCCGGGCTGAGGCGGCGGATCCGGAGGTTGCGGAACCAGACGATGGAGTTGTGATTCTGGAGCGAGAGAAAGGACTGGGTGGGTGGGCTGCTGAGCGGGTAGGTGAGAATCAGTTCATCGTCGAGCCAGTGTTCGACGCGGTCCGGAAGGACGACGATACGGGATTCGTGGAAAACGTTAGGGGAGGGGTGGGTCTGTCGGGAGGGGGCGTGAATAGTATAGAGTGAACCGGTTTGTTTGGCGGGGGGTGCCTTAGGGTCGTCAAGGAGCTGGTATTCGGCACCGCGAGCGCGGGCCTGATAACCGGATTCGCCGGGACGCTGCCAGCGGTCTGTCTTTTCGATGCGGTACTTCACTCCCGAGTTGCCGCCCGGGGCAAGTTTCCACTCGAAGCGAAACTCAAAATGACGAAACGAAGCCACCGTTCGTAGGTCCTGCATGTTCTGCGGATTGGGAACTGTTTTGAGGCAACCGTCCTCAATAGTCCAAGAGGAGGGGAAAGGGGCTCCAGTGACTTCGAGCCAGCCCTTGGTGGATACCCCGTCAAAAAGAGACTCCCAATTTTGTGCATTGGCCAGGGACAGGATGAGGAGGCCGAGGCATATCTTCATGGCCATTCGCCGTGAAAAAATGGAGCGGGAGACGAGATTCGAACTCGCGACATCAACCTTGGCAAGGTTGCACTCTACCAGCTGAGTTACTCCCGCTTAACGCGACATCGTCTAGTTTCCCACGTGGTGGTCTGCTTGTCAAGGTTGGTCGCCGGTTAGGATCGGTGTCGAGTGCGGGGGGTGGATGGGGGCAGGAGACGAAATACTGGTGGGGAGTCGGGTTGGGAAAGCCTAGTACGAGCGAGCACTGCAGGAAAGGGTTGCGTCCTGCGACGGGTTGCGCTGGGGTGGCGAATTTGGTTCTGGGATGGGTATAGAAGGGTCAGGAGGGGAGGAGGTTCGGTGGCGGGGGAAACCACGGAGGGGGCGAGAGGAACGCTATACAGCACTTGGCGGAGTGGCGATAGGGTGTTCACCTCAATGGGACTCCAACTTCTTGGGTTCGGCCTCAACAGGGCATACCAGATCTTGTGGAAGTACTCCATTTGGGGGAGCAAAAGCGGCGTTCTGCTGAGTGGAAACAAAAGGTTTTTGAAATGTCTTTTTGTTGATTATAAAGGAGTTATTTCTATGTAAAACGCTTGTGGGGGTGGTGGAGCGCTGTGCTATTCTGAGGTTCCGTTTGGCATTTGGATGGTTGTATCCAAATGTTGATCCAGGTCCCTCCGAACCTTTTTCACCCACAGTCTCTGTGCTTAGTTTGGTTTTCCACAGCATGTGCAAAACGTGTGGGAAAGGTGTGTTTGGACGGTGGTCTTTCTGAGAGTTATAGTACTATGACGGTTTGGGATCAGATTAAACAAGAGCTTGCCAAGAGATTGAGTACGGAGAGTTTTCAGAACTGGCTGGCGCCGACGCAGCAAAAGGGTATGGTGGGGTCGCGGCTGATCGTGGGGGTATCGAGCGAGGCGACCAAAGTCTGGCTGGAACAGGAGTACGGGGAGCATGTAGCGGCTGCGATAGAGGCAGTGGGGCGGGGGATCAGCCGGGTAGAGTATGAAGTATCGGCGATAGTGACGGTGCAGGCGGGGGTTGGTGAGGGAACGGTGAGCACACTGAACCCGAAATACAGTTTTTCAAACTTTGTGGTGGGAAGCTGCAACCAATTTGCGCACGCCGCGGCGAAGGCGGTGGCGGACAATCCGGCAGAGCGGTACAACCCTTTGTTCATTTATGGCGGGGTTGGGATGGGCAAGACGCATCTGATGCACGCCATCGGGCGGACTCTGGCGGACCGTTACGGGTCGATGAAGATCATCTACACGTCGAGCGAGAAGTTCATGAACGAGATGATCGACTGCATCAAGACCGACCGGATGTCGACGTTTCATCAGCATTATCGGACGGCGGATATTCTGCTGATGGACGATGTGCAGGTTTTGGCGAACAAGGAACGGACGCAGGAGGAGTTTTTCCACACTTTCAACGCTCTGCATGAGAACGGCAAGCAGATTGTGCTGAGTTCGGACCAGCCGCCGAAGCAGACGCAGGGGTTAACGGACCGACTGAGAAGTCGGTTTGAGTGGGGCCTGATGGTGGATGTGCAGCCGCCGGACCTGGAGACCAAGATGGCGATCCTGGACAAGAAGGCCGAAGCCGAGGGGATGCAGCTGCCCGAGGATGTGCGGATTTATATCGCTACGAAGACGAAGTCGAACGTGCGCGAGCTGGAAGGGGCGCTGGTGAAGCTGGTGGCTTACAGTTCGGTGATGGACTCGCCGATCACGCTGGGCATGGCGCAGCAGGTTTTAAAGCAACTTTCCGGGGGAGGGGAGCGGCGGGTTACGATTGATTTGATTGTGCGGGCGGTGGCGGAGCGGTTCAGTTTGCAGCCGGGGCAGTTGAAGTTGAAGACGAACGTGCAGAATATTGCCTTCCCGCGTCAGGTGGCGATGTACCTGGCCAAGGAGATGACGCCGTCGTCCCTGCCGGAGATTGGGCGCTACTTCGGGGGCAAGCACCATACGACGGTGCTGCATTCGGTGCAGAAGATTGACAAGCTGCGGCAGCGGGATGGAGATTTAAACAGGCTGCTCCACAGCTTAACTGATTCAATCTAAAGGGGCTTACATTTGTTTTCCACAGATGGGGCTCAGGATATCCGGTGGATGGTTGTGGGTAGCTGGCGGGGGGGAAGGTTATCCGGGGTTGTCCGCAGGGGAATCCACCAGGTGGCTGGGCAGGAAGGGGTTGGATTTTGTACAATTTAGGAAGGAATCCACATTTCCACAACGCCTACGAATCCGGTTATATAAATAACGGTCTATTTTATGGAATTCACAGTTAGCAAAGCCGATCTGGTCCGGGAGCTGGGGTTGTCTCAGGGAGTGGTGGAGAAGAAGTCCACGATTCCGATTCTGGCGAATATATTGCTTGAGGCCGATGGCGACCGTTTGTCGTTGACAGCGACGGATCTGGAGTTGGGAATCCGGTGCGGTTGTCCGGCGAAGGTGAAGAGGGCGGGATCGGGGACGATTCCGGCCAAGAAGCTGTTGGATTACGTTCGGCTGCTGCCGGACGGCGAGATTGCGATTAAGTTCGGCGACAACCAGTGGGCGTCGATTACGGCGGGCCGGTCGAAGACGCGGATGGCGGGGATGAGCCGGGAGAGCTATCCGGAACTTCCGGAGATGCCGCAGTTGCTGGCGGAGTTGCCCGTGAAGCGGCTGGCGGCGATGATTACGCGGACGATTTTCGCGATCTCGGCCGAGGAGAGCCGGTTTACGCTCAACGGGGCGCTGTTGGTCGTGAAGGCGCAGGGATTGACGATGGTATCGACGGACAGCCACCGGCTGGCCATGGTCGAGTGTCCGATGGAGATTGAGGGTTTTGCGCCGGATCAATCCTTCCGGGCGTTGCTGCCGCGGAAGGCGATGGGCGAGTTGGCGCGGTTAGCAGCGGAGGCCCCGGACGATGCTAAGCTGCTCTTTGCCGGTGATGAGAACCACCTGTTCTTCCAGATTGGAGACCGGCTGCTGTTGAGCCGGAAGCTGACGGGGAACTTCCCGGACTTTGAGCGGGTGCTGCCGAAGGATCACCCGCAGAACGTGACGTTGGGCCGGGAAGAGTTGAAGGCGTCGCTCGAGCGGGTGATGCAGTTTTCCGATGAGCGGTCGCGGGCGATTCGTGTGGGCGCGTTTCCGGGTGAACTGAAGTTGCACTCGTCGTTGTCGGATACGGGCGAGAGCGAGGAGACGTTGACGGCGACCTACGAGGGCCCGAACGTCGAGATTGGTTTTAACGCTGCCTACATGCTCGACTTCCTACGCGCGAGCAGCGAGGATAACGTTCAATTTTTATTCAAGGACTCGGCTAGCGCCGGAGAATTGCGGCCGGTGAGCGATGGGACGTTGAACTATCGCTACATTGTCATGCCCATGAGGATTTGATGAGCTCTAACCCCAACCCTAACGCGAACGACTACGGCGCCAGCAGTATTAAGGTTTTGGAGGGTCTCGAGGCGGTACGCCTGCGCCCCGCCATGTATGTCGGTTCCACCGGTGAGCAGGGTTTGCATCACCTGGTCTACGAGGTGGTCGATAACTCGGTGGACGAGGCGCTGGCCGGTTATTGTGACACGATTGATGTCGTCATTCGGAGCGACAATTCGATTTCGGTGCAGGATAACGGCCGGGGCATCCCGGTGGGTATTCATGCCGAAGAAGGGGTGTCGGCGGCGCAGGTGGTTTTGACTAAGCTGCACGCGGGCGGCAAGTTCGACTCGAACACGTATAAGGTTTCGGGCGGGTTGCACGGCGTGGGTGTGAGCTGCGTGAATGCGCTGTCGGAGCGTTTTGAGTTGGAAGTTTGGCGGGAAGGGCACGTCTGGACCCAAGAGTACGAGAAGGGTATTCCGCTGGCGCCGCTCAAGCAGGGCGGCAAGGTGCCGCTGAAGCGAACGGGGACGAAGATTACGTTTAAGCCGGACACGACCATCATGGACGTTACGACGTACAACTTCGACACGCTGGCGGCGCGGCTGCGGCAGCTCGCCTTTTTGAACAAGGGCATTACGATTAACCTGTCCGACGAGCGGCAAGACCCGGTGCACGCCCAGCAGTTCCACTACGAGGGCGGCATTGCCGAGTTCATTAAGCATTTGAACAAGTCGAAGGCGGTGCTGCACGATAAGCCGATTTACTTTGAGGGCGACCGCGACCTGCCGAACGGCGGGAAGCTGACCGTGGAAGTGGCACTGCAGTATAACGATGCCTATACGGAGACGGTGTTCAGTTTTGCCAACAACATCAACACCGTGGACGGCGGGACGCACCTGAGCGGCTTCCGCAGTGCGCTGACGCGGACGATTAACGCGGCGGGGCAGGGGGCGGGGCTGTTCAAGGATGTGAAAGAGAACCTGAGCGGCGATGACGTGCGCGAGGGTTTGACGGCAGTGGTGAGCGTGAAGCTGCCGCAGCCACAGTTTGAGGGTCAGACCAAGGGCAAGTTGAACAGCGATGTGTCGGGCTTCGTGACCGGGCTGATCAACGAAAAGTTGGGCGAGTACTTTGACAAGAATCCGGCGGTGATGAAGCGGATTGTTTCGAAGGCAATCGACGCGCAGCGGGCGCGGGAGGCGGCGCGGAAGGCGCGGGACCTGACACGGCGCAAGGGTGCTTTGGATTCGGGCGGGTTGCCGGGTAAGCTGTCGGACTGCCAGGAGAAAGATCCGGAGCGCTGCGAGATTTATCTCGTCGAGGGTGAGTCGGCCGGCGGCACGGCGAAGAGCGGACGGGACCGGAAGTTTCAGGCGATTTTGCCGTTGAAGGGCAAGATTCTGAACGTGGAAAAGGCCCGGTACGACAAGATGCTGGGCCACGACGAAATCCGGCACATGATCACGGCGATTGGGACCGGGATCGGGGCGGCGGATTTTGACATTGCGCGGCTGCGGTACCACAAGATCATCATCATGACGGACGCGGACGTGGACGGGTCGCACATCCGGACGCTGCTGCTGACGTTCTTCTTCCGGCATATGCAGGAGTTGATCACGCGGGGTCACGTTTATGTGGCGCAGCCGCCGCTGTACCGGATCAAGAAGGGCAAGAACGAGAAGTACATCAAAGACGATAAAGAGTTCACCAAGGAGATTCTGCGCCGGGCCACCGAGAACATGACGGTGGAGTATGGCGCGGAGAAGCTCGAAGGGGCTGAGCTGCGGAATTTCCTGATGTCGCTCGATGAGCATCAGCAGCTGTTCAAGCGGCTGGAGCGGCGGGTGCGGGATGCGCGGGTGGTGGAGATTCTGGCGCGGCCGGAGTTGCCACTTGATACGAAGGCGGACTATCAGGACAAGGCCAATGTGGAGGCGTTGTATAACCCGATGGTCGAAGCGAAGATTCCGGGTGTGCAATTGAAGCAGGACGAGGTGCACGCGTCCTGGAGCGTGAGCTTCTTTGATCCGACCAATGCCGAGCGGGAGGTAGGGGTTGACCTGGCCGTAATCCCGGAGTACCGGCGCTTACGGACTTTGGCGAAGCTGCTGGCGAAGTATAATCAGCCGCCGTTTAACGTGAGCAAGGGCGAGCGGCGGGAGATCAAAACCAACTGGGCGGATCTGCTCGAGTACCTGAAGGCCGAAGGCATGCGGGATGCCGCCGTGACTCGCTACAAGGGGCTGGGTGAGATGAACGCCGAGCAGTTGTGGGAGACGACGATGAACCCCGAGGCGCGGACGCTGCTGCGGGTGGATTTGGCGGATCTGGTGGAGACGGACCAGATCTTTTCGACGCTGATGGGTGAAGATGTGGAGCAGCGGCGGAAGTTTATTGAAGACAACGCGCTGGACGTGCGGAACCTGGATATCTAGCGGGGAAGCAGGCGGCGGAGGCCTGCGGGGTCGTCGGTGAGGATGCCGTCGACCCCGAGTGCGATAAGGCGTTTCCATTGGGCGGGTTCGTCGGTGGTGCCGGAGTAGATGGGGATGCCGGCGGCCTTGAGGGTGTGGACGATGTCCGCGTCGATGACGGTGACGTTGACCATTTGAATGGCTGGGGGGCCGAGGGCGCGGGCGGGGCTGATGTAGTCGGCCAGCTTTTGGCGGGGGTTCAGCAGAACGAGGGGCATGCGCGGGGCGAGTTGGCGCATGGCGTGGAGGGTGCGGTGGTCGAAGCTTTGGAGGATCACCTGAGGGGCGACACCGTGCTGCATGAGCTGCTGATGGAGGGTGGCGGCGAACCAGGCGGGATCGATGGCGGGGTCGACTTTGGTTTCGATCATGAGACGGGCTTGGCGTTTCCTGGCTAGGGTGAGGACTTCGGCGAGGGTGGGGATGCGTTCGCCGGGGATGAGTTTTTGGCGGGGGAAGTTGGGACTGGGGGTGGCGCCGCGGTCGAAGGCGCGGACTTCGGCGAGGGTGAGGGTGTGGACGGGGCGGCCGTTGAGTTCGAGGTCGTGGTGAACAACGAGTTGGTTGTCCTGGGTGACGACGACGTCGAGTTCGAGGACGTCGGCGCCGACGGCGAGGGCGTGTTCAAAGGCGGCGATGGTGTTTTCCGGGCGGAGGGCACGGCAGCCGCGGTGGCCGAGGACGAGGGTTTCGGCGGTGAGGGGTAGGGCGAGGAGGAGGAGGACGCAACAGCGCATGCTGGCAGTTTACACTGGGGACTTGAATCCTGCTTTGTTTCGGGTGGTTTTGGCGAGTCCGCGGAATCCGTTGAACATTGGCGCGGTGGCGCGGGCGATGAGCAATTTCGGGATGACGGATTTGCGGTTGGTGGACGCTTACCGGGTGGCGGTGGAGGAGGCGAAGTCGGCGACACACGCCGGGGAGGTGTTGGCGGGGGCGCGGGAGTACGGGAGTGTGGCGGAGGCGGTGGAGGACGCGACGCTGGTGGTGGGGACGTCCTCGGTGGGGAAGCGGGAGATGCAGCTGCCTTTGTACCGGCTCGAGGACGGGGCGCGGCGGATTCGGCGGCGGGGAGGGCCGACGGCGCTGCTGTTTGGGAGCGAGAAGTTTGGGCTTTCGAACGAGGAGATGAGCTACTGCCATTTTTTGATGCGCATTCCGACGCGGGAGCCGCACGGGTCGATGAATCTGGGGCAGGCGGTGGCGGTGACGCTGTATGAGCTGGTGCGGGACGGGGGATGGAAGGACCGGGGCGGGGGGGAGCAGCGAGCGGCAACGACGGCGGAGGTGGACCGGCTGACGGGGTTGTTGCGGGAGGCGCTGGGGGAGAGTGGGTATGTGCAGGAGCGGGTGGTGGAGTCGACGGAGTTGAAGCTGCGGCGGCTGGTGCGGCGAATGGGGTTGGGCCAGCGGGACGCGGTGCAGTGGCAGGGGATGGTTCGGCAGATCCTCTGGAAATTGCGACAATAGGGGCGGTATGTATCTCAGGGAGTTACGGCTTCGCGATCTGCGGTGTTTTCGGGAGGCGGAGATGCGGTTTTCGTATCCTCCGGAGGGCAATTTCACGTTGTTGTTGGGGAACAACGGCGCGGGGAAGACGACCGTGCTGAAGGCGGCGGCGATGGCGGTGTTGGCTCCACTGATGGCTGGTTCATCGGGCTTTGTACCTTTCCTGCTGGTGCGAAGTGGGTGCGAGGAAGCGAAGGTGGAGGGCGAGTTCGCGGACTCTTCGAGTTTTAGTGTCGGGATATTTCGTGCTGGAGAGGGAGAGAGGCTTGGTCCGTTGCGTGGTCTCGACTGGGAGCAGGATAGGCTGAAGACTTTGTACGGGGAGCGGGGAGCGGAGGACTTTGTAGTTGGTTACGGGGCGACGCGGCGGGTGCAGGACGGGGAGTTCAGCGGGCATTCGCTACGGAAGAGGCGCCACCTGCGGTATCAGAGAGTGGCGGGCCTGTTTGAGCCGTATGTGGAGTTGATGCCGCTTGAGTTGTGGTTCGCTTCGTCGCCACGGCGCGAGGAGGTGGTGGAGCTGATGAACCGGCTGCTGCCGGAGGAGCTGCGGTTTGACGGAGAGTTCGTCTACCGGGGTTTGCGGCTTCCGTTTGAGGCTCTTTCGGACGGGTACCGGGCGTATGTGGCGTGGGTCAGTGATTTGCTTTATCATTTGGCGCAGGCGGCTGACGGGCGGATGGAGGAGTTGGCGGGCCTGGTGTTGGTGGATGAGTTGGATTTGCATCTGCACCCGGAGTGGCAACGGAAGATTGTCGGGACCCTGCAGCGGGGTTTGCCGAGGCTGCAGTTCATTGTGACGTCCCATAGCCCTTTGATTGCGGGGTCGCTTGAGTCTCGGTTTGTGCGGGTGATGAAGGTTGGGGAGGACGGGACGGCGATGGCGGTGGAGCCGGACCGGCAGATGTTTGGGATGGACGCGCAGCAGGTGCTGGTGAGTCCGTTGTTTGGTTTGGATTCGACGCGGGCGGCGGGGGCGCAGGAGGAATTGAAGACGCTGGCGCGGGAGGCGACGGCGGAGAATCCTGAGAAGGTTTTGGAATTGATGCGGCGGCTGAGCGGGCGGCTGAGCGAGCGGTAGGCAGCGATGCGACGCTACGCGATAACGCAGGCTGATTTGGAAGCAGCGATTGGGGACAGGTGGCTCCGGCGAGCGCGCGAGCGCACGGAGCGGTTCCGGCAGGCGGGGCGGTACGAGGAGGCGGCGGGAATTTGGAGTGAGGTGAAGGATGTGTACGTGCAGTTGCAGCACGGGAAGTGCGCGTATTGCGAGCGGCGGATTGGTACGGACCCGGTGTACGCGGGGGAGTTGGATGTAGAGCATTACCGGCCGAAGAGCGGTTACTATCTGTTGGCGTATCATCCGTTGAACTACGCAGTGGCGTGCATCCGGTGCAATCGGGGACTGAAGAGGGACGAGTTTCCGGTGGCGGGAACGCGGATGTGGGATGGGGAGGATCCGCGATCGATGCGGGCAGAGCGGCCGCTGTTGGTGTATCCGATTGGGGAGGTGGATGAGGATCCGGCGGAGCTGATTACCTTCGTGGGTTATGCGGCGGTGCCGGCGGGGTCGTCGGAGCGGGGGCGGAGAACGATCGAGTTTTTTCGGTTAGGGGCGGAGGCGGAGCGGGATGATGATTTGGTGACGGAACGGGCCCGGGTGGTTCGGGCGTTGTACATGGCAAATGAATTGCTGCGGGCGGGTAGGATGGTTAGCGAGTTTGGGGATGAGATTGCCTTTGCGCAAAGTCCGGCGGCGCCGCATTCGCAGTGTGCTGCTAGTTTCCAGCGGGTTTGCGAAAGTGACTGGGGACAGGCGGAGTTGTTGTTTCGGGCGGCGGGAGATTTTCTGCGGAGTAAGGGATTGTTATGAAGATTTGGTTGTTGAGTTTGGTACTGTTGGCGGGTTGTGCACGGGTTCCGGAGAAGCCGACGGTGGTGACCTCGCCGGATTCGCCGGCTTATGATGCGGCGTTCTGGAAGACCTGGGGGGACGGGCAGGCGGAGTTGACGAGCTATGAGCTGACCTATCCGCGCTACGGGGCGCCGCGGCGGGGCACGGCGGTGGCCATAACGGTGGCGGAGACGTTCGCCAATTCGGCGCGGGTGAAGAGCGACCCTGGGGTGCGGCCGAAGAATGATGAGTTTCCGGTGATGAAGCTGAATCTGGTGGAAGATTTTCAGACCGGGATCTATGACTACAACCTGCAGCTCTCGGCGTTTGTGGCGCTGGCTTCGGTGAATGGCAAGCCGGCCGGGGCGCCGACGAAGGTGACTTGGTCGAGCCAGGAGTGGTGTGGGAATCTATTCAAGTCGGCGATTTTCAATGACTCGGCGATTCGCGTCGAGAGCCATAGCTACTTCGACGGGGAGGGAGACCAGGAGGTGCTGGTGCGGTATCCGGAGTTGGGGATCAGCGAGGATACGTTGATGCTGTGGGCGCGGGGGATGGCGCGGCCGGTGATGAAGGCGGGGGAGATCCGCAAGCTACCGATGATGCTGGCGCTGCAGGTATCGCGGTTCAAGGAGGGCCCGGCGCGGTGGGAGGAGGCGGAGTTAATGCGGCGGGACGGGGGCGAGGGGCTGGACGAGTACCGGGTCACGGTGGGCAAGCGGTGGCGGGCCTACTGGGTGGAGGAGGCCGCGCCGCACCGGGTGGTCCGCTACGAGACGAGCGAGGGCGTGAAGGCCGTTATGCTGGCGAGTGAGCGGATGAAGTATTGGGAGCTGAATACGCCGGAGGGCGAGAAGGCGCTCGAGAAGCTGAAGCTACACGGGATAGGGCCAGTGGGGCTTCGCAAATAGGCCGCCATCGACGTAGAGGGTCTGGCCGGTGACGAAGTCGGCGAGGTCGCTTACGAAGAAGAGGACGGCGCGGGCGACATCTTCCGGGGTGCCGACGCGGGCGAGGGGGGTGACGGCGGCCCAGGTGCCGGCGTAATCTCCGGCCTCTTCCTTGGTGCGTTCAACTTCGATGGCGCCGGGGGCGACGCAGTTGACGGTGATGCCGAATTTGCCGAGTTCGACGGCGGCGACTTTGGTGAACTGTTCGATGCCGCCCTTGCTGGCGGTGTAGTTGACGAGGTGGGGGAAGGCGACCTTGTTGCAGCCGGAGCCGATGTGGAGGATGCGTCCGTTGCCTTGGGCCTTCATGAGGGCGGCGGCGCGCTGGGTACAGAGGAAGGTGCCTTTAAGGTTGGTGTCGAGCACGTGGTCCCAGTCGGCCTCGGTGAGGTCGAGGAGGGCTTTCCAGGTTTGGACGCCGGCGTTGTTGACGAGAATGTCGAGGCGACCGTAGGTTTGTTCGATGAGGTCGAACATGCGGTGGATATGGTCGGCGGAGGCGACACTGGCGTGGGCGATGGTGCCGCGGCCGCCGGCGGCTTCGATGGCGGCGAGGGTTTCGCGGGCGCCGGATTCGTCAGAGTTGTAGTTGATGACAACGGTGGCGCCATGACGGGCGAGTGCGAGGGCGATGCCGCGACCGACCCCTTTGCTTGCGCCGGTGACGAGGGCGACCTTGCCGGAGAGTTGAATAGGCATCCTTTATTTGTAACGAAAAACCGCTTGCTCCATCCGATTAATAGTCGGACACTGAGACTTTGCGAGGGAACTCTACTATTGAACGTGAATACCGCTGATGGCCCGAAGAGGAAAGACCCCACTGAACGCTGGACGACGGCGGATGCGGCGGAGATGTATGACGTAGCGGCGTGGGGGAAGGGTTATTTCTCCGTGGGCGCCAACGGGCACGTGTGTGTCCATCCGAACAAAGACGCCGGCCGCAGCGTGGACCTGAAGCAGCTGGTGGACACGCTGGTGATGCGGGGGATCAACCCGCCGATTCTGATCCGTTTTGGCGAGATTCTGCAGAACCGGCTGGCGGATTTGCACACCGCTTTCCGGACGGCGATTAACGAGCACAGCTACAAGGGTGACTACCGGTGCGTGTTTCCGATCAAGGTGAATCAGCAGCGGCAGGTGGTGGAAGAGGTTTTCGAGTACGGCCGGCCGTTTGGTTACGGGTTGGAGGCGGGTTCGAAGCCGGAGCTGATGGCCGTGATGGCGATTGCCGACAACGAGACGCCGATTCTGTGCAACGGGTTCAAGGACGATGAGTACATTGAACTGGCGATGATGGCGCGGAAGATTGGCCGCAACATTACGCCGGTAGTGGAGAAATACACCGAGCTGAACCTGATTTTGAAGCACGCGAGGTTGCTGGGGGTGCGGCCGTCGATCGGGATCCGGCTGAAGCTGGCGAGCCGGGGCAGCGGGCGGTGGAAGAGTTCGGGCGGATACCGGTCGAAGTTTGGTTTGACGGTTTCCGAGGCGCTGCGCGCGCTCGAACAGTTGCGGGCCGAGGGGATGGCGGATTGCCTGAAGCTGGTGCACTTTCATCTTGGCAGCCAGATTACGAATATCCGGCAGATTAAGGGCGCCGTGATTGAGGCCGCGCGGATCTACACCGAGATGGTGAAGAGTGGGGCTGGCCTCGAGTACATCGACGTGGGCGGCGGGCTGGGGATTGACTACGACGGGTCGCAGACGGACTTTGAATCGAGCGTGAACTATACGCTGCAGGAGTACGCCAACGACGTGGTGTACCACATTCAGAACGTCTGCGATGAGGCCGAAGTGGCGCATCCCACGATCATCAGCGAGAGTGGGCGGGCGGTGGCGGCTTACCATTCGATGCTGATTTTCAATGTGCTGGGGGTGAGCGGGTTCGGCGAAGAGGCGATTCCGAACGAGATCTCTGAGGAGAGTGAGCAGCCGCTGATCGACCTGCACCAGACATTTCGGAGTATTTCGGCCAAGAATCTGCTCGAATCGTTTCATGATGCGCAGGGAGCGCTCGATTCCGCGCTGCATCTGTTCAGCCTGGGATATTTGCCGCTGGCGCAGCGGAGTTTGGCGGAGAACCTGTACTGGGCGATCTGTCGGCGGATTTTGAAGCTTTCAAAGGAGCTGGAGTACCTGCCGGAGGAGTTGGAGGGGCTCGAAAGCATGCTTTCCGACACCTACTTCTGTAACTTCTCGCTGTTTCAGAGCATGCCGGACAGCTGGGCGATCAAGCAGCTGTTTCCGGTGATGCCGATTCATCGGCTGGAGCAATGCCCGACGCATTATGGCGTGTTGGGGGATATATCGTGCGACTCGGACGGCAAGATCGACCGCTTCATCGATCGACGGGACGTGAAGAACACGCTGCCGCTGCACGAGTTTCAGGGCGGGGAGATGTACTATTTGGGAGCGTTTCTCGTGGGGGCGTACCAGGAGATCTTAGGCGACCTGCATAACCTGCTGGGCGATACGAATGCGGTGCACGTGCAGCTGAGCGGTGCGGGCGAGATTATTCTGGACCACGTAATTAACGGCGATACGGTGCGGGAGGTGCTGGACTATGTCCAGTTCAGCGCCAAGGCGTTGATTGAAGCCTTCCGGAAGGACGTAGAGAAGGCCGTCCGCGAGGGTAAGCTGGGCTACGAAGAGGCCGGGCGGATGCTGCGGTTCTACGAGGACGGCATTCACGGGTACACGTATCTGGAGTCGGTGGAAGGGTGAAGCTGCTCGTTTTCTCTGACATCCATAACGACAAGCGGGCGCTTGAGCGGTTGATGGCGACCGAGGCCGATGCGTATGTCTGCGCCGGGGACTTGGTGAGCTGGGCGCGGGGCCTGGACGCGATGGGGGAGATTCTGAAGGCGCGGGCGGAGCGGATGTACGTGCTACCGGGCAATCATGAGTCGGAGGCCGAGATTGCGGCGTTTTGCGCACGGTTCGGGTTTACGGCGCTGCACGGAAAAGCGGTGGCGATGGGCGGGGTGCAGGTGGCGGGTTTGGGGTATTCGAACCGGACGCCGTTCAACACCCCGGGCGAGTATAGCGAGGAGGAGTTGGGTCAGCGGCTGGAGGCCTTCGCGGGGCTGCAGCCGTTGGTGTTGATCTGCCACTGTCCACCGAAGGATACGCCGCTGGACGGGGTGAAGGAGGGGGCGCACTTCGGGAGTCCGGCGATACGGAAGTTTATTGAGACGCACGCTCCGGTGCGGTTCTTTAGCGGCCATATCCACGAGACCGAGGGGGTGGAGTGCGACATGGGCCCTACCCGCGGCGTGAACGCGGGTAGGCGGGGCTATCTGCTTGACCTGGCGAAGCTGACGGTTTAGAAGCGGAAGGTGGCGGCGAGGCCGGTGCTGGTGGGCATGTCGGCGGCCGGGACGACGACAACGTGTCCGCCGCGTTGGAGGACGAGTTCGGCGAGATCGTCGAGCAGGTCGTCGCCGTTGAGGCCGAGGATGGTGCGGTCCGCTTCAACGAGGAGGGTTTGGACGCGGGAGGCGGCTGCGGCATCGGCGACGTACTGGTAATCGTCGGAGGCGAGGGCGCGGGCGTGGGCGGCGCCGTAGGCTTCGGCGTGGCTTTTGAGCTTGGCGCGGAATTCGGGTTCGATGACCTTCCAGGCGCGCTGGCAGAGGTCGGCGGTGGTGAGGGCCCAGGGGTCGGCTTCGATGCCGTGGGGGTAGAGGTGGGGGTTGTGGCTCACGTGGCGGAAGGGCGTGTGGTACTGGGTAAGGGCGGCGAGGATGAGGGGAACGTTGGCGGGGCGGGAGTGGTGTTCGAGGATAGCGCGGTCGACAGCGCGGAAGAAGCGTTGTTCGTCCACGTCGACTTCGTCGGCTTTGGTTCCCTGGGTGTGGCGCATTTGGGAGCCGAGGGCGGCCCCGCCGTGGGAGGCGACGGTTTCGTGGGGTTCGGTGAGTTCGTCGCCGAGGGCTTCCTTGATATTGGCGGGGACGCCGGGGGCCAGGGTGACTTCGTCGAGCTGGTCGCGGTTGCCGTCATACAGGCGGATTTCTCGGCGGCTGAGAGCGAGGACCTGGTAGCGTTCAGCGGACTGCTGGATGCGGAGGAGCGGCTTTAGGTGGAAGGTGGTGGCGACCGTAGCGACGGTGGGCACGGGCCGTTGGAGTTTGATGGTGCGGAAGCTGGTGGGGCTGCCGAGGACGGCGAGGCCGTCCCAGGTGTGGGCCCAGAAGGGCGCGTTGGTGGTGAGGGCGAAGAAGGGGTCGAGGAGGGCGCGGGCATCCGCTTGGGGGTATTGGGTGGCGAGGGCGGATTCGAGTTGGCGGACCAGATTTTTATAGCGGATGGGGTCCTGCTGGTTTTCGGGATGGTGGCGGTGGGTGGGGAGGTAAAGGGAGAGGCAGGGGCCGGCTTGGGGCGCAAGGAGTTCGTGCAGTTGGGTTGGCGTAATGGCGATGTTCATATAGGTTGGTTTGAGGGTATTTGTGCAATTGAGGGGCCACTTGGAGAGCGGGACTCGATGGAGTGAAACGGATCTCCATGAGACGATGTGCGGCGCCGTTGGGTCTGCTGTTGCTTTGTATGGGTTTCTATTGGCGTTTGACGCTGACGGGTCGGTACTCTGTGTTCGACAGTCCCGACCCGGCCAACTAGGGTTTTCCCCGTCTGCATAGGCAGGCTGGGGAGTGGCTGCACTTGGAGATGCCGCTTTGGGATCCTTATAAAATGGATGGGGCAGCCGCTTTTGGGGCAGCTGAGCGGGATGGCGTATCCGGGGACCTGGCTTTTGGGCCTGGCGCCGTCACAAGAGGGGAAGTGGAGTGTGACAACGGTACACCGGGATCTGGTGCTGCGGTGTTTGGGGGTTGACGGTTTCGTTGCGCGGTTTTGTCGCGAGTACGGAGTGGCCGTAGATTGGGAACAGGGCGGAGTGGCTGCCGCTGGTAAATTTGTTTCTGTTTCAGGTGGTGTGGCGGAGGCGACCGGAGTTTAGCGCGGCGGTATCGGGGGGCGCTGGTTGGGGTGACGTGGTCGGTCGGGCACCACGAGGCGCCGGTTTTCGCAACGACGGTGTATCTGGCGGCGTGGGCGGGGGTGGGGCAGAGTTAACCGGCGCTCGAGTATGCCGCGCTCGGACAACGGCCTGCGGGTGCGGCGGAGCCGCTGCGGTGGAACGAAGCCATCCCGTACTTTGTGCCTGAGCGGGTTGCGGGGAGGTTGGACGCGGCGGCGGGGCTGGTGACGCAGCGGCCGCGTGTGCATATTGACCCACTCTTGGGGGTTTTGGGTTTTTTTCCGCCGGTTTTGGGTGTGCGGCAGGGGGGTGGCGCCTGTGTTTGGGAAGGCGCGGGTGTGGGGGTCTGGCGGGGGCGATGATGGAGTGGGGGAGCGCGGTTCCGATGGGGATGGCGAACCGCTTGAGCCGGGAGAAGGTGCCGGGACATTTGGACGGGCTGTATCACCACGGCGATACCGGGGTTTTTTGCGGGCCTCGGGGCGGTGCGGGTAGGGGTTCCGAGTCGGGGATTGGCACGGGATTGCAACGCGGCAGGGCTTTGCGGCGAGTGTGACGGAGAATCTCCTCGAGTGGGAGACGTGGCGGCCGCGGATGCAGCATCTGTCTGGCTTGAAGTTCTTCGTGGCTTGTGAGGCGCCGCGGCCGGGGTTAGGGAAGGTGGCGGATAGTGTGAGCGGCTTGCGGGTGTTCCGGATTCCGGCGGCGCTGTCGCGGGCGGGGGCGGTGCGCCGGGTGCGCGCGGCGGACTCTCGAGAAGAAGTGAACCGCTGGGTGGCGGAGGGCGCGGTGTCGGCGGGGGAAGAGGCGCTGGTGGTGGGTGGGGCGCCGGGTGTGCGGCGTGCGGCAGGATGGACGGGGTGCTGTTAGCGGTACCGCACGGCGTAGAATCGGGTAGGTTGTTGGAGGGGTTCGGGGCGATGGGGGCGGCGGTGGTGGAGCGGAGCGTGCACCGCGTGGAAATAGAGGACAGGCCGGTATCCGAGTACTGGGGTGGGGGGCTGGCGTTGTTTGTTTTTGGGACAGTGGGTTGGGTACGGCGGTGGCGACGATAAGGTGTTTGGCTGATTTACGTTTCGGCTACGGGCGGTGATGATGGATCTATGCTGCGAGTTGTGGGGTTGGTGGGGGTGCTGGCCATGGGCGCGGCCGGGGAGGGCGCGTCGTCGAGCGTCCTGCTGCTCAAGAATGGGCAGCGCATTGGCTACGAGAGCCTGATACGGGAGGGGGAGAGCCTGTTCGTGCGGTCCGGCGGGGATTCGCTGGTGATTGCCGCTTCGGAGGTGGCGCCGCCCCCGGAGCCGATGGTGGTGCAGGGTTCGGTAGGCAAGGAGGTTCCCGAGCCGGTGGCCCGATTGATTGTACCGAACGCGGGAAAGCATAATCTGCGACCGGAATTGATTCAAGCGGTAATGGAGGTGGAGTCGGGCTATCAGGTGCGGGCGCGGAGCCGGGTGGGGGCGATCGGGTTGATGCAGCTGATGCCGCAGACGGCGCGGCATTTGGGGGTTAACGCGCACGACCCGGTGCAGAATGTGGAGGGGGGTGCGCGGTTGCTCGACATCCTGGTGAGCAAGT
Source organism: Bryobacteraceae bacterium CoA2 C42 (assembly GCA_019931245.1). GTDB lineage: Bacteria > Acidobacteriota > Terriglobia > Bryobacterales > Bryobacteraceae. Next base: position 32,264 of record JAINDL010000020.1, on the reverse strand, counting down.
ATGATGGACGCCGGAACGGTTTGGCGCTGGCTCTGGCGGCGTATAACGCGGGGGAGGGGGCCGTGGACCGGTACGGCGGCATTCCACCGTACCGGGAGACGCGGGATTACGTAAAGAAGGTGTTGCGGCGGTTTCGGGAGCTGGTGAAGGAGTAGGGGCTAGGTGTTTTGGGCCTTGTCGATTTTTGCCCAGGAGTCACGGAGCTTAACCGTGCGGTTGAAGACGGGTCGCGAGGGCGTCGTGTCTTTGTCGACGCAGAAATAGCCTACGCGTTCGAACTGGTACTTGGCGCCGGCGGGTGCGTGGGCGACGCTGGGTTCGACTTTGGCATGGGCTGGGAGGATGAGCGAAGCGGGGTTCAGCTGGGAGGTGAAATCCGAGTCGGCGGACTCTTCGCCGGTAGTTTCGAGCATTAGCTGGTCGTAGAGGCGGGCTTCGCAGTCGACGGCGTGGTCGGCGGAGAGCCAGTGGATGGTGGATTTCACTTTGCGGCCATCGGGCGAGTTGCCGCCCTTGGACGCAGGGTCGTAGGTGCAGTGAATTTCGACCACGTCGCCGGCGTCGTTTTTGAGGACGGCGGTGCAGCGGATGAAGTAGGCGTAGCGGAGGCGGACTTCGGAGCCGGGGGAGAGGCGGTAGTACTTCTTGGGCGGCACCTCGCGGAAGTCGTCTTGTTCGATGTAGAGTACCTTAGAGAACGGGACTTGGCGGACGCCGGCGGATTCGTCCTCCGGATTGTTGATGGCTTCGAGATATTCGACTTGTCCGTCGGGGTAGTTGGTGATGACGACCTTGAGAGGTTCGAGCACGGCCATGGCGCGGCGGGCGCGGCGGTTGAGGTCCTCGCGGAGGAAATGTTCGAGGAGGCCGAATTCGATGACGCCATTGGTTTTCGAGACGCCGATATTAGCGCAGAAGTTGCGGATGGCTTCCGGGGTGTAGCCGCGGCGGCGCATGCCGGAGAGGGTGGGCATGCGGGGGTCGTCCCAGCCCGAGACGTAGCCTTTCTGGACGAGGAGCAGGAGCTTGCGTTTGCTGAGGAGGGTGTTGGTGAGGTTGAGGCGGTCGAACTCGATCTGCTGGGGATGGTGGATGCCGAGGTTTTCGACGTACCAGTCGTAGAGGGGGCGGTGATCCTCGAACTCGAGGGTGCAGATGGAGTGGGTGATGCCTTCGATGGAGTCGCTTTCGCCGTGAGCGTAGTCGTACATCGGGTAGATGCACCACTTGTCGCCGGTGCGGTGGTGTTCGGCGTGGAGGATGCGGTACATGACCGGATCGCGCATGTTGAAGTTGGGCGAGGCCATGTCGATTTTGGTGCGGAGGGTGCGGGCGCCATCGGCGAACTCGCCGGCGCGCATGCGTTCGAACAGGTCGAGGTTCTCGGCGACGGAACGGTCGCGGTAGGGGCTGGGGGCGCCGGGTTCGGTGGTGGTGCCGCGGGTGGCGCGGACCTGTTCGGCGGTGAGGTCGCAGACGTAGGCTTTTCCGTCCTTAATAAGCTGGACGGCCCAGGCGTAAAGCTGGTCGAAGTAGTCGGAGGCGTAGAAGAGGGCGTCCCATTCAAAACCCATCCAGCGGACGTCTTCCATGATGGAGTTGACGTACTCGGTTTCCTCTTTGGCGGGGTTGGTATCGTCGAAGCGGAGGTTGCACTGGCCGTTGAACTCGCGGGCGAGGCCGAAGTTGAGGCAGATGGATTTGGCGTGTCCGATGTGGAGATAGCCGTTGGGTTCGGGGGGGAACCGGGTGTGGACACGGCCGCCGTTCTTGCCGTTTTTGAGATCTTCGATGATGATGTCGCGGATGAAGTTGGATGGCCGGGCGGCCTCGGGGTTACCCTCGGAAGACATCCTTTAATTATCCGTGATTCGGGCGCGGCCTGGGGAGTTTGGGGCTGTGACAGAATTGGGGTATGCGGACACTGATCCTGTTTTTCGCGGCGTTGGGAGCGGGTGTGGCTCAGGATGTTATCTTTGCGGGACAGCCGACGGCGGAGGCGCTGGCAGGTTATGCGGCGGCCGGGGTGAAGGTGGTGGTGAATCTGCGAACGCCGGAGGAGATGCAGAAGCTGGGGCTGGATGAGCGGGCGATTGTGGAGACGGCGGGCATGCGGTACGTGCAGGTGCCGTTCGGGTCGACGCCCCCGAAGGACGATGAGTTGGCGGGGGTGATGAAGCTGTTGGGCGAGGCGAAGCCGAACGCGAAGGTGCTGCTGCATTGCGCTTCTTCGAATCGGGTTGGTTATGTGTGGGGGTTGTACCAGGCGAAAAAGAAGGGTCTGGCGGTGGAGAGCGCGGTGGCGGAGGCGAAGAAGGCGGGGATGAAGAATCCGGGTCTGGAGTCCGGGCTGCGGGAGAGGCTAAAATAGAAGCTGATGACCCTAGAGGAATTAGAACGGGAGTATAACCCGCTCCGCCAGCAGGCCCTTGCTGTGCGGAGCTATCTTTGACGCTCCAACGAAGCGGAAGCAGTTGGAATCGACCGAAGAGCAGATTGCCGATCCGGGGTTTTGGAACTCGCCGGAGACGAGTCAGCGGGTGATGCAGGAGCGGAAGCGGCTGGAAAAAGCCGTATCTGACGATTTCGAAGTGCTGGGGCTGACCGAGGAGATCGAGACGCTGTTTGAGCTGGGCCGCGAGGGCGAGGCGGTGTCCGGCGAGATTGCGCAGGAGCTGAAAAAGCTGGCGGCGCGGCTCGAGGTGCTCGAGACCGGCATGCTGCTGAGCGGGGAGAACGACCACCGGAGTGCGATTTTGACTGTGCATCCGGGGGCGGGCGGAACCGAGAGCCAGGATTGGGCCGAGATGCTGCTGCGGATGTTCTTGCGATGGGCGGAACGGAATGGTTTTCGGTGCGAGCTGACGGACCGGCTGGAGGGCGAAGGCGCCGGAATTAAATCGGCGACCGTGGAGATTGAAGGCGAGAACGTCTACGGGTTGCTGCAGAGCGAGATTGGGGTGCACCGGCTGGTGCGCATTTCACCTTTTGATTCGGCGGCGCGGCGGCACACTTCATTTGCGAGCGTGTTTGTGATTCCGCTGGTGGATGACGACATAAACATCGAAGTGAAGCCGGATGATCTGAAGGTGGATGTGTTCCGGGCGAGCGGGGCGGGCGGACAGCATGTGAACCGGACCGAATCCGCCGTGCGGATGACGCACATCCCGACGGGCATCGTGGTGCAGTGTCAAAACGAGCGGAGCCAGCATAAAAATCGGGCGAGCGCCCTGAAGCAGATGAAGGCGCGGCTGTACGAGCATGAGTTGGCCAAGCGGCGGGTGGAGGAGCGGAAGGTCGAAGACTCGAAGATGGAGATCAACTTCGGCAGCCAGATCCGCAGCTACGTGATGGCGCCGTACCGGATGATTAAAGACCACCGGACGAAGAAGGCGATCGGCGACGTGGAACGTGTGCTCGATGGGGACCTGCGGGAGCTGATTCACGCCTTTCTCGTGTGGAAACGGACGGGCAAGACGGCCGGCGCGGATGACGAATCCGATGATTGATTACGACCGGGCCGCGGCGCTGCTGCGGGCCGGGCGGCTGGTGTCGTTTCCGACGGAGACGGTTTACGGCCTGGGGGCGAATGCCCTCGATGCGGCGGCGGTTCGGCGGATCTATGAGGCGAAGGGGCGGCCGGCAACGTCGCCTTTGATTGTTCACGTGGCCGATGTGGCGATGGCGAAGGGGGTAGCGGCGGAGTGGCCGGAGGCTGCCGCGCGGCTGGCGGCGCGGTTCTGGCCGGGGCCTTTGACGCTGGTGCTGCCGAAGCGGCCTTTGGTTCCGGATGAGGTGACGGCGGGGCTAGGGACGGTGGGGGTGCGGCAGCCGGCGCACCCAGTGGCGCTCGAGCTGATCCGGCGGGCGGGGGTGCCGCTGGCGGGGCCGAGCGCGAACCGGTTTATGGGATTATCGCCGACGACGGCGGAGCATGTGCGGGCTGCGTTGGGGGAGGCGGTGGACCTGGTGGTGGACGGCGGCACGTGCGCCGTCGGGATTGAGTCAACCGTGCTGTCCCTGTGCGGGGGGCGGGCGGTGCTGCTCCGACCGGGGATGGTTTCGCGGGAGAGCCTTGAGGCGGTGATCGGGCCCGTGGAGATTGCTGGGGAGGTGGCTGACGGCGCCGCGCACGAGGCGCCGGGGATGCACGCGCGGCACTACGCGCCGGTGACCTCGCTGCGGGTGGGGGTGCCGGTGCCGGGGAGCGGGTACGTCTGGCATACGGTGCCGGCCGAGGCGGCGGGCGCCGTGCGGTTGCCGGCGGAGGCGCAGGGGTACGCGGCGGGATTGTACGGGGCGCTGCACACGTTGGATGCGGCGGGGCTGCCGGAGATTGTTGTGGAGCCGGTGCCCGAGGGCGGGGCGTGGGACGGGATTCGGGACCGGTTGACGCGGGCGTCGAAGGGGTAGGCGCTGTTGTTATGATTGCGTGATGCCTCCTACCCGGGTTCGCTGGTGGATCCTGAGTCTCCTGTTTTTTGCTACGACCATTAACTATTTGGACCGGATCGCTTTTGGGGTTCTAATTCCCGAGATCCGGAAAGATATGGTGATTGATGATCCGACTTATGGGCGGCTGACGCTCGCGTTTGAGATGACGTACATGATCGGGTTTCTGATCATGGGAAAGTTCATTCAGCGGTTTGGGAGTCGTGTGGGGTACGCGGTAGCGGCGCTGTGGTGGTCCGTAGCGGCATTGCTGCACGGGTTGGCGAAGGCGCCGGTGGAGCTGGGTTTCTGGCGGGGGATGTTGGGACTGGGCGAGGCCGGGAACTTCCCGGCGGCGATCCGGAGCGTGGCGGAGTGGTTCCCGAAAAGAGACCGGGCGTTGGCGACCGGGATTTTCAATGCCGGATCGAACGTGGCATCGATGGTAGGTCCTCCGGTGTTTGCGTATATGGTAGTCGGGTTCGGCTGGCAGGGGTGTTTTCTGGTGACGGGTTCGGCGGGTTTGGTTTGGCTGGTGGTGTGGTGGTTTAGTTATCGGTTACCCGGGGAGCATCCACGGGTGAATGCGGCGGAGCGAGCTTACATAGTGTCGGATGTTTCTGAGGCGGGTAACGAGCCGGTGGTTGGTTGGTTTGAAGCGCTACGGCGGCGGGAGACCTGGGGCTATGCGCTTGGGAAATTTCTGAGTGACCCGGTGTGGCGGTTTTACAGTTACTGGCTTCCGATTTATCTGTACGATGTGCGTGGATTCGACATGAAGAAGGTGGGGTGGGTATTGCCGGTGATCTATCTGATGGCGGACATAGGGAGCGTGGGAGGGGGATGGTTGTCCGGCTTTTTTCTGCGGCGCGGGATGGCGTTGGGGAAGGCGCGGAAGTTGGCGATGTTGGTGTGTGCGGGCTGTATGCCGCTGGCGGTTTGCAGCGTGTTGGCGGATAGCCCGATTTTGGCGATTGCGTTGATGAGTCTGGCGACGGCGGCGCATCAGGGATTTTCGGCGAATCTGTATACAGTGGTGAGTGATGTGTTCCCGCGTCCGGCGGTGGCTAGTGTCACCGGAATTGGGGGGTTTGCGGGGAGTTTGGGTGGCGTGATGTTTGCTACCTGGCTGCCGGGGATGCTGGTGCCGGTGGTGGGTTACAAGCCGATTTTTCTGGTGTTTGGGCTCTTTCATTTGAGCGGCCTACTTTGTTTGCATCGATTGATGGGAGAGTTTCGGCCCGTGGCGACGGGTGAGGCCTCCCCGCGATAGGGGGGACTGGCGGCAGGTAACTCTGGCATTGGGGTGGGGCTTTTCTGTGTTCCGTATTGGTAAGGTTTAGCGGACACTGGAAATGCTCTGGTATGAAACACAATTCGGCTCGCGTACCGACAGGCCAACTGGCGCTGTGGGATAACCGTCTTCAGACAGAACTGCGGCAGGCCGCTGCGTTCAGCGCGCGGGGCCGGGGTGTATCCGGGGTTGTGCCGAGTGGTTCGATTGCGATGGATGCGGCGTTGGGGATCGGGGGGTTGCCGCGGGGGCGGATGATGGAGTTGTTTGGCCCGGCGGGAGTAGGGAAGTCGACTTTGGCGTTGCAGGTGATTGCCGCGGCGCAGGGTGAGGGGCAGACGGCGGCGCTGGTGGATGTGGAATGTACGTTTGATGCGGCGTACGCCGCGAGGCTGGGGGTGCGGCTGGACCGGCTGGTGTTGTTGCGGGCGGACAACGGCGAGCAAGCTCTGCGGATGGTGGAGCGCCTGGTGGTTGGCCATGGTGTGGACCTGGTGGTGGTGGATTCGGTGGCAGCGTTGGCGCCCGCTGAGGAGTTAGCGGGCGGAGCGACGGAGGGTTCGGCCTTTGCTCATAGTGAGATGGTGGCGAACGGGCTGCGCCGGATCAGCCGGGTGATTGGGCCGTCGCCGGCGTGTGTGCTGCTGCTGAATCAGGTGCGTGCGTACTTTGGGTTTGGTTATACGGAGACGTCGACGGGTGGATGGGGTTTGAAGCTGCATGCGGCGGTGCGGGCGGATTTGCGGGAGGTTGGCCAGGAGCGGGCGGGGCGGCGGGTGGCGATGAAGGTGGTGAAGAACCAGTTGGCGGCACCCGGGCAGGCGGAGCTGGTGTTTGTGGAGGGCGATGGTTGGTCGGCCGAGTGGGAGATGCTCGAGTTGGGGCTGCGGCACGGGGTGTTGAGGAAGACGGGATCGACGGTGTGGTTTGAGGGGGAGGTGTGCGGTGCGGCGGAGCTGCAAGCGGATGCGAATTTGTGTGTGCGGCTGAATTCGGCGATTCGCGCGGTGATGGGTCTGCCGCAGCGTAAGCCGGTTGGGCGGGCGGCTGGTGTAGTGGGGATGGCGGAGCGGGCGCAGGGAAGCTAGAAGGCGGTAGAGCGTGCGAGTTCGAGTGCGACGGTGAGTTCGGCGAGGAGGGGTTGGTCTTCGGCGTTGAGCTCTCCTGAGGCGGCAAGGGCGTCGAATTGGGTTTTGGCCTGGATGAGGTGGGGTAGGGCGGGGGCGGTTTTGGTGGTGAGCAGGTGGCGGCCGAGGAGGAGGTAGGCGTGGGCACGGTCGCGGCGGAAAGGTGGGGACGTGGGCTGCTTCTGGACGAGGTCGTCGAGTAGGGTGACGGCGCGGCGGAGGCTGGCGAGGGCGTCGGCGGGGGCGGCTAGTTTGGGGAGGGCCTGGGAGAGTTTGACGTGGGCGGCGGCGAGCAGCTGGTGGGCGTAAAGGTTGGTGATGTCTGCGGCTTGCCATTGCTGGGCGAGTTGGAGGGAGCGGCGATAGTGCTCGACGGCTTGGACGATTTGGTTGTCTGCGAGGAGGGAGTTGCCAAGGGCTTGGTAGGCGAGGGCGGCATCGCGCTGCGCCATGGGGTTGTGGGGATCGTGGTGGAGTTGTTGGTCGAAGAGATCGCGCGCTTGGCGGAGCGAGGCGGGGTCGGTTTGCTGGAGGTAGGCGTAGGCCAGATCGCGCTGGGCCTGGATATTTCGGGGATCGGCAGCGGCGAGGGTGCGGCGAAGGGTGAGGGAGCGCTGTTGGTGGACGGCGCTTTGGGGATCGTTGTGGGCCCGCTCGAAGGTGGCGAGGTCGGCGAGGAGGAAAGACAGGTGACGTTGGGAGAGGGGGCTGGGGTGGGTTTGGTTCAGTCGTTCTGCGAGTTCGAGGGCGGCGGCGAAGGATTGTTTGGCTTGCGCCTGGAGGCCGAGCTGGCTTTGGACTGCCGCAAGGCGGGCCATGGCGGTGCTTTGGAGGCGCTGATGGCCGGACTTGGCGGCGAGGTCGTTGGCGTGGCGGGCGAGGGTGAGGGCTTCTTGCGGCCGACCGGTGGCGGCGAGGACCGCAGCGAGGTTTTGGTAGTTTCCGGCGCGGGCGTTGAGCGGAGCGGAGTTGGCTTCGAGCAGTTGGCGGGCTTCGGAGTAGTTTTTGTGGGCGTTGGCTGAATCGCCGGCGGTGGCGTCGAGATCGCCGGTGCCTTCGAGGGCTGCGGCGAGGTCGAGGGGGCGGGGAGCGGGTTGGGTACGGAGTATTTGTAGGGCGGTCTGGTAGCTGCGGCGGGCGGCGGCGATGTCGCCGAGGTTGGGGTGATGGGGGTTCCCCTGGAGGTGGCCGAGGCGGATCCAGGCGGCGGCGAGTTCACTTTGAATATTGGTGTCGCGGGTCGATTCGCGGGAGAGATTGGCGAGGTAGGCGACGGCTTTGGTGGCGAGGAGGCGGCGGGCGGGCGCGGTTCCGGGGAGGTCGGCGATTGAGTCGTGGACCTCGAACAGGAAGGAGTTGGCGACCTGGCGGACCTCCTCGAAACGGCGCGCGGCAAGGTCGCGTTGGAGGCGGGCGGTGCGGGCCTGCCAAGCGGCGACGATGGCGAACAGGAGGACGAGGGTGAGAGCGGCGGCGACGGTAGCGGCGATGGCGCGGTTGCGGGTGAGGAAGAGGCGGACGCGGTAGAGGGGGTTTTCTGGAACGGCGGAGACCGGTTCGCGGGCGAGGAAGCGGCGAAGGTCGTCGGCGAGTTGGGCGGCGGATTGGTAACGTTCGGTGGGGTTGCGGCGGAGGGCTTTGAGGACGATAGCGTCGAGTTCGCCGCGGAGTTTGCGTTTCAGGTCTTGGGGTGAGGATTCTCGGGTGGAGCTGACGATGTAGGGGTTTTTGGTGATGTGGCAGCGGCCGTCGGGGGTGGTGGAGTCGGTGAGGCGCGATAGGGCTGCGGAGGGTGGTTCGGGCTCGGCGGCGGTCATGGCGTAGAGGTGTTCGAGGGTAAGCGCGTCGTTTGAGCGGTAGGGGCGGTGACCGGTTAAGAGTTCGTAAAGGATGATGCCGAGGAGGTAGACATCGGAGACGGTGGTAACGGGTTCGCCGCGGAGTTGTTCGGGGCTGGCGTATTGCGGGGTCATGAGCCGCATTGAGGTGGCGGTGTGTTCGGTGGGCGTGGAGGGGTCGGGCGAGAGGATTTTAGCGATACCGAAGTCGAGGAGTTTGGTGACGCCGTCGGGTTTGACGAGAATGTTGCCGGGTTTGAGATCGCGGTGGACGACGAGGTTTTGGTGGGCGTAGTGAACGGCGGCGCAGACGGTGCAGAAGAGACAGAGGCGATCTTCGGTGGAGAGTTTGCGTTCATCGCAGTAGGTATCGATGGGGACACCTTCGACATACTCCATGACGAAGTAGGGTCGACCATCTTCGGCGGCGCCGCCGTCGAGGAGGCGGGCGATGTTGGGGTGGTCGAGGGAGGCGACGATTTGGCGCTCGCGGCGGAAGCGGTGGATGATGCGGTCCTGCTCCATGCCGTGGCGAATGACCTTGAGGGCGACGAGTTTGGAGTAGTGTTGGTCGGCGCGGGAGGCGAGGTAGACGGTTCCCATGCCGCCGGTGCCGAGTTGGCGTTGGATGGCGTAGGGGCCGATGTGGGAGGGGGGCGGTTGGTCGGTTTCGCGGGCGGCTTCAGCGAGGATTTGGGAGACGGGGGTGACGGCGGGCTCGGAGAGGAAGTTGTCGGCGGTGGAGTCGGCGAGGAGGAGACTGCGGACTTCGAGGTAGAGTTCGCGGTCGGCGCCGCAGGCTTTTTCGAGGAAGTGCGGTCGTTGGTCGGCGGGTTGGTCGAGGACGAGTTGGAAGAGGCTCTTGACCTGTGTGTAGCGTTGGGGTGTCACGCGCCTCAAAAGATGGTAACAGGAAAGCAGAACACCGGGCACGTCAGCAAGAGCGGGCCCGGCGGTTTGTCCTCCGAGGAAGGGGGCTTTAGGCCCCCGATGTCTTAGCGCGGAAAGCAGGGCGGATGGCCATCAGTTTTTCGCGGGTGGTCTTGCGGCGGTGAGCTGATTATGGAGCCAGGCTTTGGCCATGCGCCACTCTCTTTCGATGGTGGCGGTCGACAGGCCGATGACTTCGGACACCTCTTCGACGGTGAGGCCGCCGAAGAAGCGGAGTTCGATAATTTTGGCTTGGTTGGGATCGAGTTGCTCGAGCCGATTGAGGGCTTCATCGAGTTCGTCGAAGGCGACAGGGGGACCGGCGGCCAGGCCGATGGAGTCGTCGAGGGAGATTTTCTGGGCGTCGCCGCCGCGCTTGAGGGCGTTTTGCGAGCGGGCATGGTCGACCAGGATGCGACGCATGAGTTGGGCGGCGACCCCGAAGAAGTGGGCGCGGCTTTGCCAGGTAACACGGGTCTGGTCGACGAGTTGCATGTAGGCTTCGTGAACGAGGGCGGTGGCCTGGAGGGTATGGTCGGTGCGTTCGCGGCGCATGTAGTTGGCCGCTATCTTCCTTAACTCATTGTAAACAATAGGGAATAACTGATCGTGGGCTTGGTTTTCGCCTTTACGGAGATTCGCCAGAAGGAGGGTTACTTCATGAGGGTTCGATGGTTCCACGGCGGTATGTGTCCGTAAGACGGTGATCGTGACAGTTTGTGGTGGGAACGGGCAGATTCGAACTGCCGGCCTGCCGCTTAGGAGGCGGCCGCTCTATCCATCTGAGCTACGTCCCCAACTTGATTCGATTTTACCAGCGCTTGAGGCCTTTTCTACCGATATCTTTGCGGAACTGCATTCCTGGGAAGTGGATTTTGTCTGCGGCGGCGTACACCTTTTCGATGGCGGCGGGGAGGGTGGGGGCGGCGGCGGTGACGGCGAGGACGCGGCCGCCGGCGGTGAGGATTTCCCGGCCGGAGCGTTTAGTACCGGCGTGGAAGACCTTGGCGCCGAGGGCTTCGGCTTCGGGAATGCCGGTGATGCTGTCGCCGGAGCGGACGGGGCCGGGGTAACCGTGGGCGGCGAGGATGACGCAGAGGGATGTTTCTTGGCTCCACTTTAGGGTGGTGTTTTCAAGGCGACCATCGGTGGCGCGTTCGAGGACCTCGGCGAGGTCGGAGCGGAGGGCCATCATTAGGGGTTGGGTTTCGGGGTCGCCGAGGCGGACGTTGTATTCGAGGATTTTGGGTCCGGCGGGGGTCATCATGAGGCCGGCGTAGAGGAAGCCCGTGAAGGGATGACCTTCGGCTTTCATGCCATCGACGGTGGGCCGGAGGATGGTGTTGAGGATCTGTTCGTGTTGGGCTGGGGTGAGAATGCGGTCATCGACATAGGCGCCCATGCCGCCGGTGTTGGGGCCTTGGTCGCCGTCGAAGATGGCCTTGTGGTCCTGGGCGGGTTTGAGCGGGAGGATGGTAGTGCCATCGGTGATGGCGATGTAGGAGACCTCCTCGCCGGTGAGGAACTCTTCAATGACGAGGCGGCTGCCGGCGGCGCCGGCGAGGGAGCCGTCGAGAAGCCGGGAGGCGGCTTGGACGGCTTGTTCTCGGGTGGGGACGATGAGGACGCCCTTGCCGGCGGCGAGGCCATCCGCTTTGAGGACGAAAGGGGGTTCGAAGGTATCGATGGCGGCGGTGGCTTCGGCGAGGGCGGTGGCAGTGGTGTAGCGGGCCGTGGGGATGCCGTGGCGGGCGAAGAAATTTTTGGCGAAGACCTTGGAGCCTTCGAGTTGGGCAGCGGCGGCGGTGGGCCCGAAGATTTTGCGGCCTGCGGCGCGGAAGGTATCGACGATACCGTCGATGAGGGGGACTTCTGGTCCGACGATGGTGAGATGGGCGTTGTGCTGTTGGGCGATGGCGAGATAGTCGTTGGGGCTGGTGCCGGGGGAGGGGACACAGCGGGCAACCTGGGCGATGCCAGGGTTTCCTGGCGTCGCGATGATTCCGGTGACGAATGAACTCTGCGCAAGTTTCCAGACGAGGGCGTGTTCGCGGCCGCCGCTACCAATGACGAGAACTATCAACGTATGTGCTCCTAAAGTTAGAATAGAACAGGCGAGGCCTCCCCTTATGGCTTTGGTTTTAAAACCTTTGCGTTATGATGTGATTGTGATTGGCGGCGGGCATGCCGGTTGTGAGGCCGCGCGGGCGAGTGCGCGTTTAGGGTTACGAACGGCGATGGTTGCCATGAACATCGACCTGATTGCGCAGTTATCCTGTAATCCGGCGGTAGGTGGGATTGCCAAGGGGCATCTGGTGCGGGAGATTGATGCGCTGGGTGGGGTGATGGGCGAGGTAGCCGATGCGGTGGGGATTCAATTTCGGCTCCTGAACACGAGCCGGGGCCCGGCGGTGTGGTCGCCACGGGCGCAGTGTGACAAGAAGCAGTACCGGGTGAGGATGCGGGAGGTTTTGGAGCGGGAGCCGAATCTGCGGCTGGTGCAGGCGGAGGTGGCCGAGTTGGTGATTGAGGGGTATGGGGATTCGCGGCGCGTGCGGGGGGTGCGTCTTCGGGATGGTCGGACGGCTTACTGCGAGTCGGTTGTGGTGACGACGGGTACCTTCTTAAATGGACTGGCGCATGTCGGGGAGTCGAAGACGAGCTGTGGTCGAAATGGGGAGGCACCCTCGAATTTGCTTGGCCAGCAACTGCGGACGTTAGGATTGGGTTGGACGCGTCTCAAGACGGGAACACCGCCGCGATTGGACGGGCGTTCGCTCGATTGGTCGCGCTTCGAGCCGCAGGATGGGGACGTCGAGCCAACGCCATTTTCCTTCTTGACCGGCAAGATTGAGCGGGAGCAGATTCGCTGCTATATCGCGTACACTTCGGAGGCCACGCATGCGGTGTTGCGGGAGAGTTTGGATCGGTCCCCTCTGTATTCCGGCGTGATTGAGGGCATTGGACCGCGGTACTGTCCATCGATTGAGGATAAGGTCGTGAAGTTTCCTGACCGTACCCGGCACCAGTTGTTCCTGGAACCGGAGGGACTCGATACAAACGAGGTTTATGTGAATGGGATGTCGACTTCGATGCCCGTGGATGTGCAGGTGGCGATGTTGGCGTCGGTTCCCGGGTTGGAGGACGCCGAGATGATTCGGCCGGGCTATGCGATCGAGTATGATGCGATTGATGCTCGGGAGTTGAGCCACAGTTTGGAGTGCAAGAAGATTCGGGGTTTATTTCTTGCCGGGCAGGTGAATGGAACCTCTGGCTATGAGGAGGCGGCGGCGCAGGGACTAATTGCTGGGATCAACGCGGCGCGGGGCTGTGGTGCGCTGGATCCGCTGCATTTGGGTCGTACCGATGGTTATATCGGGATTCTGGTGGACGATTTGATCAACAAGGGGGCCGACGAACCTTACCGAATGTTCACATCGCGTGCGGAATTCCGGCTGCATCTTCGGATTGATAATGCTGATTCCCGGTTAACACCGTTAGGCCGGGAGGTTGGATTGGTGGAGGATGAGCGGTGGACCCGATTCGAGCGGAAGCGGGAGCAGTTTGCAACGCTCGTTCCGCTACTGGAGCGGGTTCGCTGGTCTGCGCGGCAGTTTCCGCACATAGCAGTCGCTGGCGACGAGAATCCGCCGTTGGCAACGTGGTTGAAGCGCCCTGAGGCTTCCATTCGGCAGCTTATGGACTGGATTGTGGAGCACGTCGGGGAGCCGGAGCATGGTTTGCTTGGCGCTATCGAGACCCATTTGAAGTATGCCGGGTACTTGCGGCAGGAAGAACGGCAGGTGGCTCGGCTGCTGGCCTCCGAGGCCCGGGCGATTCCGGCGTCCCTAAACTACCGTTCAATTCCTGGCCTTTCGCGGGAGATGGTGGACAAGCTCGAACGTGTGCGTCCGGTGACCCTAGGCCAGGCGAGCCGAATCCCCGGAGTGACGCCCGCGGCGGTGTCCGTATTGGACATATTCCTCTCTTAGGTTGTTCCACGTGGAACACACTAGTGGATCGTTCCACGTGAAACATTGCCACGCGTGATAGGATGGCTCAAGGAGCCAGAATCCTTGGCAAAAACCATCGCGATAGCCAATCAGAAGGGCGGAGTAGGGAAGACTACCACCGCCATTAACCTAGCGGCCTCCCTCGCCGCGAATGAGCTCAGGGTATTGCTAGTGGACGCCGATCCGCAGGGCAACTCAACCACCGGCCTTGGAGTGGCCAAGGATCCTGAGAACTTTGTCACGCTATATCACGTGCTCGTCGGCGAAAAAAAGGCTTCTGACGCCATTGTACCGACGGAATGCGAAGGCCTCGCCCTTTTGCCGGGCGACCGAAACCTGGTCGGGGTAAACCTGGAACTCGTCAATCGTCCCAATCGGGAACTCTCTCTGCGGAACGCCCTCGAGGAGGTGCAGGACCGCTTTGATTACATCCTGATCGATTGCCCCCCCGCCCTTGACCTGCTTACCCTCAACGCTCTCGTCGCTGCAAATTCGGTCCTTGTTCCCATTCAGTGTGAGTTCTTTGCCCTCGAAGGAATATCCCAGCTCATGGACACCGTAGAGGGCATTAAGGAATCGTTCTCCCACAACCTCCGTACAGAAGGAATCCTCCTCACCATGTACGATGACCGGACCAATCTCACCCGGCAAGTAGCCCAGGATTTGAAGGACTTCTTCCAGGACGAAGTGTTCCAAACCGTTATCCCCCGCAACGTTAAACTCGCCGAGGCGCCCAGCCATGGCAAACCCATCCTGCTCTACGACATCCGCTCCAAGGGCGCGGAATGCTATATCGAACTCGCGAAGGAGATCCTGGCCAATGACCAACGCGCCAGACAACAGCTCACGCAAAGCGCTGGGTAAAGGACTCTCGTCCCTACTCCCCGGCCGCGCCGCCACCCCAGTGGCCGCTCCCCCACCCGCGGCTCCGGCCCAACCCCCGACTGTCAACCGACTACCGATCGACCAGATCGAGCCGAATCCCAATCAACCGCGCACCGTCTTCGACCCGGCTCGCCTCCAGGAACTCGCCGCCTCCATCCAGGCCAACGGTATCATTCAACCTCTGATCGTCCGCAAAATCGGCGACAAGTACCATCTCATCGCCGGCGAACGCCGCTGGCGCGCCTCCCGCCTGGCCGGGCTCAAAGAGGTTCCCATCGTCATCGCCGATATCCATGACGACCGCCTCCTCGAAGTCGCCCTCATCGAAAACATCCAGCGGGAGGACCTCAACCCCATCGAAGTCGCCGTTGCCTTCGAAAAGCTTTCAAACGACCTCGGCCTCAGCCACGAGGAGATCGGCAAACGCACGGGCAAGGATCGCACCACCATCACCAACATGCTGCGCCTCCTCCGCCTACCGGGCGACGTGCAGCTCCTCCTTGCCGAAAAACGCCTCTCCATGGGACACGCCCGCGCCATCCTCGGACTCCCCACCGAAGAGCTACAGCGCGAGGTAGCCGAAAAGGCCACCGCTCAGGGACTCTCCGTTCGCCAAGTCGAACAGATGGTCCACAACATGACCAAAGCCCGCGAGGTCAAAAAAGCCGACACCCCCGAGCCCGTTGACCCTAACGTCAAGGCAGCCATCGGAGAACTGGAGGCCGCCCTCGGCACCCGGGTCCGCATCGTCGAAAAAGCTCCCGGCAAAGGAAAAATCGAGATCGACTACTACTCGCAAGACGATCTGGACCGCATCTACGCGGTCATCACAGGAGAAAGCTTCGAATAATCAGTTGGTGCCGCCGGTAGGACTCGAACCTACGACCTACGGATTATGAGACCGTCGCTCTAACCACCTGAGCTACAGCGGCATCCAATCCTAGCGTAGAGAACCGGCAGACCATTGTCAATAGACCCCCGTCCGACAATGCTATATAGCAAATCATGAACGTGATTGATTTTCAAGGGGTTTCCAAGAGTTACCCCGTCTACGAGAACCCCGGCCAGCGCTTCAAAGAACTGGCCACCTTCAACCGCGTCTCCTTCCACCGCGACTTCTGGGCCCTCCGCGACGTCTCCTTCTCTGTCCATCGCGGCGAAACCTTCTGTATCATCGGCGAAAACGGCTCCGGCAAGTCCACCCTCCTTCAAATCATCGCCGGCATCCTCCAACCCTCCGCCGGCAAAGCCGTCGTCGCAGGCCGCGTCTCCGCCCTCCTCGAACTCGGCTCCGGCTTCAACCCCGAATTCTCTGGTAAAGAAAACGTCTACCTCAACGCCGCCATCCTCGGCCTCACCACCGCCCAGATCGACGCCCGCTACCCCGCCATCGAAGCCTTCGCCGAAATCGGCGACTTCATCAATCAGCCCGTCAAAACCTACTCCAGCGGCATGGCCGTCCGCCTCGCCTTCTCCGTCGCCATCCACGTCGACCCCGACATCCTCCTCGTCGACGAAGCCCTCGCCGTCGGCGACATCTACTTCCGCCAGCGCTGCATGCGCAAGGTCCACGAACTCCGCCAGAAAGGCGTCACCATCCTCTTCGTCTCCCACGCCATCGGCGACGTCAAAGCCATCGGCGACCGTACCCTCTGGCTCGACAACGGCGCCGTCCGCGCCATCGGCGACACCGAAAACGTCGTCGCCCAGTACCTCGCCTACATGGTCGAAAAGGACTCCCGCTTCCTCGAACTCGGCTCCCGCAACCACCACCAACCCGCCGCCGCCTCTCTCGCCCCCGAAACGGTCAACTCCATCCCGAACATCGACCACCGCTACGGCGATGCCCGCGCCGAAATCATCGGCATCGCCGTCCTCAATCCCCAAGGCCAGAAACTCCACCTCCTCGAACCCGGCCAGCCCATCGTCGTCCGCATCAGCGCCTGTGCCAGGGAGGCCGTCATGAACCCCAACATCGGCTTCATGATGCGCAACCACCTCGGCGTCGACTTCGCCGGCACCAACACCCTCCGCGAAGGCCACCAACTCGCCGAACTCTGGCCCGGCGACACCGTCACCGTCGACTTCCACCTCACCCTCCCCGAACTCTACCCCGCCTCCTTCTCTTTCTCCCCCGCCATCGCCGATGGTAGCCTGACCGAATACAAGATGTGCGACTGGATCGACAACGCCCTCTCCCTCCAAATGGGCCACGGCGAAGGCCAAATCTACGGCTACCTCCACCTGCCCTGCAAAGTCGAAGTCAACTCCCGCCTCGGCGCCTCGGAGACCCCCGCCCATGAGCACTGAGTTCACCGGCGAACGCGTCATCCCCGGCCTGGTCGACGTCGACCTGTGGAACGAGCACTTCTCCCGTTACACTTTCGCCGCCCGCCTCGCGCGCCGCAAACGGGTCCTCGACGTCGGCTGCGGCGCCGGCTACGGCACCCACGAACTCGCCCTCACCGCCCGCGAAGCCACCGGCATCGACTGCAGCGCCGAAGCCATCGCCTACGCCCGCAAACACTACACGAAGGAAAACCTCCGCTTCGAAACCGCCTCCGCCACCCAACTCCCCTTCCCCGACCAAAGCTTCGACCTCGTCGTCGCCTTCGAAGTCATCGAGCACCTCACCGACTGGGCCAATCTCCTCACCGAAGCCCGCCGCGTCCTCGCCCCCGGCGGCCAACTCGTCGTCTCCACCCCCAACAAACTCTACTACGCCGAGTCGCGCGAACAATCCGGCCCCAACCCCTTCCACTCCCACGAATTCGAACTCGAAGAGTTCCGCGCCGCCCTCGCCGCTGTCTTTCCCCACGTCTCGATGTTCCTCGAAAACCACGCCGACAGCATCCTCTTCCAACCCGAATCCGGCGGCCACGGCACCGATGTGCGCCTCGAACCGCGCTCCGGCGCCGCCACCGAATCCCACTTCTTCCTCGCCGTCTGCGCCAACGAAATCCAGACCGGCGCCCCGGCCTATCTCTACATCCCCTCCTCGGCCAACGTCCTGCGGGAACGCGAACACCACATCCAACGCCTCACCGCCGAACTCGCCACCAAAGACGCCTGGCTGGCCCGCGAGCAAACCGCCCATCAAGCCCTGCTCGCCGCCCACAACCAAACTATCGCCGAACTCCAGGCCGCCAACACCTGGGCCCAAACCTCGAACGACAGCCTGCAGGCCGCCCAACAGCGGATCGTCGACCTCCAGGACGAACTCCAGGCCGAACAAGCCGCAGCCAAGGAGGTAGCGGCCGCCTACGAGGCCGAACTCCAGCGCCTCGAAACCGAAAAGGCCGACGCCGTCGCCTGGGCCGAAAGCAAGGACCGCGAGTGGAGCGCCACCGTCGACGCCACCCGCGCCCAACTCCACGCATGCCTCGAAAAACTCCACGAAGCCGAAGCCCTCGTGGAAGAGCGCACCGTGTGGGCTCAGGGTCTCGACCGCGAAGTAGCCACCCTCCGCGAACAACTCGCCCTAGCCGGCGCCTCGAAATGGCTCCGCCTTGGCCGGCGCCTCGGCGTGGGGCCGGTCCTCTAACCAATGGCTCTCTGGCAGCGCCTTGCGCGCAATCTTCCGCTCCTCGTCCTCTCCCCGGCCCTCGTCGGCATCCCCGCCGTCGCCCTCGCCTGCACCGACCTCTGGCTCCGCCTCCGCGGACGCAAGCCCCTTCCCCCGGACACCCAGCCCAACACCGCCGCCGCCAGCATCGTCATCCCCAATTGGAACGGCCGCGATCTTCTCGAAAAGTACCTCCCCAGCGTCCTCGCCGCCACCAGCGAAGCCGACGAAGTCATCGTCGTCGACGATGCCAGCACCGATGGCTCCGCCGAATTCCTCGCCGCCCATTTTCCAAACGTCCGCCTCATCCGCAACCCCACCAATCTCGGCTTCGGCGGCGGCTCCAACGCCGGCTTCCGCGCCGCCCGTCACGATATCGTCGTCCTCCTCAACAGCGATATGCGCGTGGAACCGGACTTCCTCGCCCCCCTCCTAGCCGGCTTCACCGACGAAAAGGTCTTCGCCGTCTCCTGCCAGATCTTCTTCAGCGACCCCCAAAAGGTGCGCGAAGAGACCGGCCTCACCCAAGCCTGGTGGGAGAACGGCGGCCTCCGCGTCCGCCATCGCATCGATGAACAGGTCGACCGCCTCTTCCCCTGCTTCTACGGCGGCGGCGGCTCCTGCGCCTTCGACCGCCGCAAGTTCCTCGCCCTCGGCGGCTTCGACGAACTTCTCAAGCCTTTCTACCTCGAAGATACCGACCTCGGCATGATGGCCTGGAAGCGCGGCTGGAAGGTGCTCTATCAGCCCGCCAGCCGCGTCTTCCACGAGCACCGCGGCACCATCGGCAAGAAGTTCTCCCCGGGCTACATCCAGTCCATCCTCAAGAAGAATTTCCTGCTCTTCTGCTGGAAAAACATCCACGAACCCCGCCGCCTCGCCGCCCACTTCGCCTACGCCTGGGCCGGGGCCCTGCTCAGCCTCCCGCTCGGCGACTCCTTCGAGCGGCCAAACTTCGGCGCCCTCTGCCGCGCCTTTCTCCAACTGCCCCAAGCCATCCGCGCCCGCGCCCGCGCCTATCACCTCGCCGCCGTCTCCGACACCGAAGCCTTCCGCCGCCCCCTGCCCGGCTACTTTTTCGATCGTTTCGAAAAGCTCGACCCCGCCCCCGCCCAGCCCCGCACCCTCTTCCTATCGCCCTATCCCATTCTCCCGCCCATCCACGGCGGAGCGGTCTTCATGTCGCAGACCCTCACCGAACTCGTCAAACACGTCCCTGTCCACCTCATCGTCCTCCTCGACGAGGAGTGGCAGCGCGCCGCCCACGAACCACTCGCCGAACTCTGCGCCACCACCGAATACTTCGTCCGCCTCGAAGGCCGCCCCAAAGGCTTCGGCTCCCTCACCCCCTACGCCGTCCGCGAGTTCGCCAACGATGACCTCCGCTGGGCCATCCATCGCACCATCCTTCTCCATCGCATCGACGTCCTCCAGATCGAGTACACCAACATGGGTCAGTACGCCGAACAGTTTGAGCGGGTCGTCAACATCCTCTTCGAACACGACGTCTATTTCCAGTCCATCGGCCGCAGCCTCGCCAAGCCCGGTAATCTACTCCGCAAAATTCCGGCTACCTACGAATATCTCCGCGCCCTCCGCTACGAACTCACCATGCTGCCCCACATGGATCGCATCCAGATGTGCAGCCGCGCCAACGAATCCTACCTCGCCGAATTCGCCCCCACCCTGCGCCCTAAAATGCAGTCCGGCCTCCGCGCCGGTATCGATACGACACGGTATCGATATCAAACCGAAGGCCGCGAGCCGGACACCCTCCTCTTTTTGGGTTCGTTTCGTCACGTGCCCAACAGCGAGGCTCTCAACTGGTTTCTCCAGCACGTCTGGCCCCTCCTGGTCGACGCCCGCCCCACCGTCCGGCTCATCATCATCGGCAGCGACCCGCCGCCCCGCCACTCCCTGCCCAACCTCGGCCACATCGAACTCATCGGCTTTGTCGACGACGTCCGCGATGCCCTCGCCCGCTACGCCCTCTTCATCTGCCCCATCCTCACCGGCTCCGGCGTTCGCGTCAAGCTCCTCGAAGCCTACGCCGCCGGCATGCCCGTCGTCTCCACCACCGTCGGCGCCGAAGGCCTCGCCAACCACGACGGCGATACCTGCGCCCTTGCCGACGAGCCCCAAGCCTTTGCCGACCGCATCCTCCACCTGCTGGCCCACCCCGCGCACGCCGCCGCCCTCGCCGAACGCGCCCGCGCCGAAGTGGTCGCGCATTGGGACATGGCCACCATCACCCGCCAACTGGCCGAAACCTATCGGGAAGCCGTCCGGGAAAAGCGCGCGACCCTGGCAGGTCCCGCCCCAACTGTGAAATGATCAAGGCCATGCTGGCACGTGGCACTCTCTCGGCTCTCCTGTGCCTGGGCGCCGCCCTCGCCCAAACACCCGCCCTCGACCACTTCGAAACCAGGATCCGCCCCGTCCTCATCGCCCGCTGCTACGGCTGCCATAGCGCCGCCTCCGCCGCGCCCCAGGGCGGCCTTCGGCTCGACTCCCCCGCCGGCCTCGCCGCGGGCGGCAACTCCGGGCCCGTTCTCATCGCCGGCAACCCCGACGGAAGTCTCCTCCTCCGCGCCCTCCGCCGCACCGACAAGTCGCTGCAAATGCCCCCCGGCCCGGCCCTGCCGAAAGAGGTCGTCGCCGACTTTGCACGCTGGATCAAAGACGGCGCCCCCATGCCCGGCCAAGCCGCTAAGCGCCCCGCCGCCCAGGAGCTGTGGTCCCTCAAGAAACCCGTCCGCACCCCGGGCACCATCGACAGCCTGCTCTCGGAACGCCTCGCCGAAAAAGGCCTCGCCTTCTCCCCGCCCGCCGACCGCCGCACCCTCATCCGCCGTGTCAGCCTCGACCTCACCGGCCTCGCCCCCACCGCCGCCGAAATCGAAGCCTTCGCCGCCGACCCCTCCCCCGACGCCTACCCCCAACTCATCGACCGCCTCCTCGCCTCCCCCCACTACGGCGAACGCTGGGGCCGCCACTGGCTCGACCTCGCCCGCTACGCCGACTCCGTCAACGACTCCGTCAACGCCGGCCAGCGCTACGCCTGGTCCTACACCTACCGCGACTGGGTCATCGCCTCCCTCAACGCCGCCCTGCCCTACAACCAATTCGTCCTCTACCAGCTCGCCGCCGACCGCCTCCCCCAAATCGACAAAAAGCACCTCGCCGCCCTCGGCTTCATCCGCCTCGGCCGCGAGTTCCCCAACAGCATCGCCGAAACCATCGACGACCGCATCGACGCCGCCACCCGCGGCCTCCTCGGCCTCACGGTCTCCTGCGCCCGCTGCCACGATCACAAGTTCGACCCCATCCCCACTAAAGACTACTACTCTCTCTACTCCATCTTCTCGAACCTCCGCGAACCGGCCCAGCTCCCGCTCCTCGGCGCGGCCGCGCCCCAGCCGGTCTACGAACAGCGTCTCCAGCGCATCCGCCAGGCGCAGGCCGAATACCGCCAGCGCCGCCACGCCGAAATGGTCGCCTTCTTCCGCTCCCAGGAAGCCGAGTACCGCAAAGCCGCCGCCGAATCCCGGGCCATGTCGAACCCGCAGCTCGAAGAGCTCGTCCGCGAACGCCAACTCAACCTCCACGTCCTCCGCCGCTGGCGCCAAGGCCTCGCCGACCCCGCCGCCGTCCCCCTCGCTGAGTTCGAAAAGATCTACACCGAAGGCGACAGCAACAACACCCGCGCCCTCCGCGTCCGCTACAACACCATGCTCGCCCAGGCCGCCTACGACGGCGCCCCGCCCCGCGCCATGGCCGTCGAAGATCTCCCCATCCCCGAACCCGCCCACGTCTTCCTCCGCGGCAACCCCAACAACCCCGGCGCCCTCACCCCGCCCCGCACCCTCACCTGCCTCGGCGGCATCGACCAGCAGCCCTTTACCAACGGCGCCGGCCGCCTCGAATTCGCCCAATCCATCATCCACCCCGACAACCCGCTAACCGCCCGCGTCCTCGTCAACCGCGTCTGGATGCACCACTTCGGCGCCGGCCTCGTCGCCACCCCCAGCGACTTCGGCTTCCGCGGCGAACTCCCCTCCCATCCCGAACTCCTCGATACCCTCGCCGTCGACTTCGTCGCCTCCGGCTGGTCGCTCAAAAAACTCCACCGCCGCATCCTCCTCTCCACCGCCTACCAGCAGTCCGCCGCCGACAACCCCGCCGCCCGCGCCATCGACCCGGAAAACCGCCTCCTCTGGCGCGCCAACCGCCGCCGCCTCGATATCGAAAGCCTGCGCGATAACATGCTCCTCGCCGCCGGCCGGCTCGACCGCACCGTGGGCGGCCTGCCCGTCTCGCTCACCGCCCAGCCCGCCGCCACGCGCCGCACCGTCTACGGCTTCGTCGAACGCGGCAAGGTGCCCGGCATTCTGAACGCGTTCGATTTCGCCTCGCCCGACCAGCACGCCCCCCTCCGCTACGTCACCACCGTCCCCCAACAGGCGCTCTTTTTCCTGAACAGCCCCTTCGTCCTCGAACAGGCCGCCGCCACCGCCGCCGCGGTCACCGCCCCCGCCCCCGCCCAACAGGTCCGTGCCCTCTACCGCCGCATCCTCGGCCGCGACCCCGCCCCCGCCGAGTCCGCCGCCGCCCTCGCCTTCCTCGCCGCCAATGACGAAACGAAGCCAACGCCCGCCCCCAGCCCCTGGCAGTACGGCGTCCTCCGCGGCGGCCGGTTCCACGCCTTCCCCGTCTTCAACGGCGACCGCTGGCAGGGCGGCTACGCCACGCCAGCCGGCCTCTTCAGCAAAGCGGTGCTCCGGCCCACGGGCGGCGAACCGGGCGACGATCTCGCCGTCGTCCGCCGCTGGGTCAGCCCCGTCACCGGCGCCATCAGCATCGAAGGCCTCCTGCGCCACAACCAGGGCGCCGTACCGTATGGCGATGGCGTTCGCGCCCGCCTCGTCTCCTCTCGCCAGGGCGAACTCGCCGCCTGGGTCGCCAACGGCTTCTCGGCCGAAACGCGCCTCACCGGCCTCAAGGTCCA
Organism: Bryobacteraceae bacterium CoA2 C42; assembly: GCA_019931245.1. Classification (GTDB taxonomy): domain Bacteria; phylum Acidobacteriota; class Terriglobia; order Bryobacterales; family Bryobacteraceae. The sequence continues at coordinate 9,173 of JAINDL010000020.1, read as the reverse complement.
GGCTGGCGAGATCCTCGACTTCGCCGTCGATCCCCGCCAGGACCCCGAAAACGACAACTTTTCCTGGGCCCCCATCGTCAAAGCCGGCGACCGGACCTGGAACGCCAAGGACGATTTCGCCGGCCCTCCGCCGTCGCGCCCCGCCGTGCTCGCCCGCCTGGCGCACGTGCTCTTTGAAACCAACGAATTCGCCTTTGTCGAATGAGATCCCGCATGCCGCTCAAAGACCTCTTCCTCACCCGTCGCGATATGCTCGCCCGCTGCGGCATGGGCATGGGCGCGCTCGCGCTCTCGGCCCAACTGCGGGGCGCGGCAAAACAGCCGCCCCGGCCCGCCAAAGCCAAACGCGTCCTCCACCTCTTCCTGAACGGCGGCTGCTCCCACGTCGACACCTTCGACCCCACGCCCGCCCTCACCCGCTTCCACGGCAAACCCATCCCCATCACGCTCAAGACCGAACGCCGCACCGGCGCTGCCTTCGGTTCGCCCTTCGCCTTCCACCGCCATGGCCAGAGCGGCATCGAAGTCAGTGAGATCTTCTCCCACGTCGGCCAGTGCGTCGACGACCTCTGCGTCATCCGCTCGATGCACACCGACATCCCCAACCATGAGCCCTCGCTCATGATGCTCAACTGCGGCGACGTCCGCCAGGTCCGCCCCAGCTTCGGCTCCTGGGTCACCTACGGTCTCGGCACCGAAAACGAAAACCTGCCCGGCTTCATCGTTCTGTGTCCCGACGGCCTGCCCACGCAGGGCAACCAGAACTGGCGCAGCGCCTTCCTGCCCGGCGCCTATCAGGCCACGCACATCGACACCCGCGAAGTGCAGATCGAAAAGCTCATCGAGAACATCCGCAACACCGCCAACACCCCGAAGGAGCAGCGCCGCCAGCTTGATCTGCTGCAGCAGCTCAACCGCGGCTTTGAAGAGCGCCGCCAGAACGATGCCCTGCTCGAAGCCCGCGTCCAGTCCTTCGAACTCGCCTACCGCATGCAGATGGAGGCCGACGACGCCTTCGATCTCTCGAAAGAACCCGCCCACATCCACCAGCTCTACGGCGAAGGCCTGCAGGCCCGGCAGATGATGATCGCCCGCCGTCTGCTCGAACGCGGCGTCCGCTTCGTCCAGGTCTGGCACGGCGCGGGGCAGCCCTGGGACAGCCACGACGACATCAAAACCAACCACGGCCGCCTGGCCCGTGAATGCGACCAGCCCATCGCCGCGCTCCTCAAAGACTTGAAGCAGCGCGGCCTGCTCGACGACACGCTCGTACTCTGGGGCGGGGAGTTCGGCCGCACCCCCACGGTCGAACTGCCCGACCTCGGCGCCAACTCCGGCATGGTGAATGGCCGGGACCACAACCCCTACGGCTTCTCCATGTGGCTCGCCGGCGGCGGCGTGAAAAAGGGCCTCGCCTACGGCGCCACCGACGAGTTCGGCTTCGCCGCCGCGCACAACAAAGTCCACGTCCACGACCTGCACGCCACCATGCTGCACCTGCTGGGCTTCGACCACGAGAAGTTCACTTATCGCTACGCGGGCCGCGACTTCCGGCTCACCGATGTCCACGGCCGCGTCGTCCACGACCTGTTGGCTTAAAGGAGAAAAACGAAAATGGCAATAGACCGCCGATCATTACTACGGGGGGCGGGTGTGCTCGGCCTCGACGCTCTGTTCACCGCGCCGCGCTCCGACGCGGCCGCTATCGGGCCCAACGATACGATCAAGGTAACGAAGATTGAAACCTTCGTCCTCAAGAACTCCTGGGTGTTTGTGAAGATCTCCACCGACGCCGGCGTCACCGGCTGGGGCGAGATGCTGAAGGACGACGCCAAAGCCTGCGCCGCCGGCGCGCTTGAAGTCGGCAACTACCTCATCGGCCAGGACCCCTGCCGCGTCGCCTTCCACTGGCAGGCCATCCATCGCGGCGCCTTCTACCGCGGCGGACCCATCAAAACCGCCATCTCGAGCGGCATCGACCAGGCGCTCTGGGACATCAAAGGCAAGGTCTACGGCGTACCCGTCTATAAGCTGCTCGGCGGCCCCACCCGCGATAAGGTCCGCGTCTACGGCGTGCTCAGCGAAAAGACCGGCGTCAACGCCATCAAAGTCGGCCTCCGCGGCAACAAGCGCGCGGCCTTCAAATACAACGAAGACCAGATGTTCGTCGACGAGGTCGTCGAACGCTTCAAGGCGCTCCGCGAGAAGGTCGGCAAAGGCGTCGACATCGGCGTCGAGTTCCACGGCGCGGTGCAGCCGCCCACGGCCATGGTGATGATGAAGGCTCTCGAGCCGTATGGCCCCTGGTTCTACGAAGAGGTCGTGCAGGCGCTCAACGTGGACGTCATGGCCGAACTCGCCAAGAAAACCAGCGTCCCGCTCGCCACCGGCGAACGCATCTTCACGAAGTGGGGCTTCCGCGAGATCCTCGAAAAGAAGGCTGCCATGATTCTCCAGCCCGATATCTGCTACGCCGGCGGCATCACCGAATTGAAGGTGATCGCGGGCATGGCCGAGGCCTACTATCTGCCCATCGCGCCGCACAATCCGCAGGGCCCCTGTTCGCTGGCGGCCAGCCTGCAGATTGCCGGCTCCGTACCCAACTTCCTGATTCAGGAGCGCGGCGACAACGAATACGCCGACCTGCTCAAGAAGCCGCTCCCGCCCGTCGTGGGCGGCTACCGTCCGCTGCCCACCGGCCCCGGCCTTGGCATTGAAATCGACGAGGACAAGCTGAAGGCGCAGGTCGGTGAACCCCGGCCCTACCTCACGCAGTTCGATCCCGACGACGGTTCCGTCATCGACTGGTAGGCCGTATACTAACGCCAGAGGAGTTCTCCATGCGCTTTGCCTTCATCGCCCTTGTCGCCGCTCTCGCCCTGCCCTTGTCTGCGCAGGACCGTTCGCCCCGGAAACTGATTCCGGAGATGGACGGCAAGAGCCTGTTTCAGGCCTACTGCGCCTCCTGCCACGGAATGGACGGGAAGGGAAGGGGCCCGGTGGCGGCGGCCTTGAAGGAGAAGGTTCCGGACCTCACCACGCTCTCGTTTCGCCGCGGCGGGAAGTTCCCCGCCGCGGACCTGGAGAAGATGATCCTGGGCGAAGGCGACTCGCGCGCGGCGCACGGGAATCGCGAAATGCCCGTCTGGGGGCCGCTCTTCCGCCAGGTGCAGAACGATCGCGACCTCGGCCTCGTCCGCGCCCGTAGCGTGGTGGACTACATCGGCCAGTGGCAGAAGCCTAAGCGATAACCGCCGTGGCTTTGGCTGGAGACGCAGCGCACGGCGACCGCAAAATGCCCGTCTGGCGCCCGCCCTTCCTCCCCGCCTGGAACGATCACCGCCGCGGCCGACTCCATCGACCAGTCGCGGCAGCCTAAGCCGCAACCGGCGTGGCTTTAGCCAGAAACGCGGGGTCGATCTCAACGCCCAGCCCCGGCCCCGACGGCACCGTCAACACCCCACCCTCGCTCCTCAGCGAACTCGTCGCCGACCACACCGGCAGCAGATCGTCCTCTCCCTTGTACTCCTGATGTGCCCCGGGGTTGGCGATCGCCGAAGCAAAGTGCGCCACGTAGAGAAACCCCAGCCCACCGCCCGACATGTGCGCCGTGCAGTCGAGCCCGGCCACCTCAGCCATGCGCGCTACCTTCACGGACCGGATCAGCCCGCCAAAGTAGAGCAGGTCGGGCTGGATCACCCGCGCAATCCCCTGCTCGATAATCCGCCGCATACCGCGCAGGCTCGCTTCCTCCTCGCCCAGCGCAATCCGAATTCGCAGCGCCGCGGCAATCTGCCGCGTCTCGTCGTAGTAGTCAAACGGCACCGGCTCCTCGAAAAAACCAAACCCATACTCCTCCATCAGCTTGCCGATGCGGATCGCCTGCGGCACATCGTAGGAGCCGTTGGCGTCGGCGTAGATGGCCATCCGGTCGCCGAAGCTCTTCCGCGTCAGCGGAATCAGAGCCCGGTCCCGCTTCGTCGAGGCCTCGTCGTAGCGCATCCGCGCACCCAGCCGGAACTTGATCGCCCCGGCCCCGGTCTCGCTGACAATCCGTTGCAGGTAGTCGATCTCGGCCTCGGGCAAATTGCCGCGGTTGCCGCTGGCCCGGTAGACGGGAATCTTCCGCCGCCGCACCTGGCCGATCAGCGCCCCGACCGGCTGCCCGGCCACCTTGCCCAGCAGATCAAGAATCGCAATCTCCACCACGGCTACGCTCACCCAGAACGGCAGCCCCTGCCACTTATAGTTCGAGCTGGCCAGATACACGCCCCTCAGCAGCGCCTCCAACTCCCGCGCGTCCTTCCCCACGAAAAACGGAGCAACCTTCTTGAGCAAAATCGGGTACGCCGCGCTCATCACGCTGCTGTGAGCATCGGCGTACCCGGTGGCGCCGCTCGCCGAACGAACCCGCACGAGGTAGCTGCCGCCGTTCCGCAGCAGCTCGACGGAGGCAATCTTCACGGCCTCGCGCACTAGCTCCCCACGCAGCACCGGCGCCTCCATCGCCGCGGCCAGCTTCTGGCCGAACCCCGGCGTCGCCCCGAGTGCGGCCAGCAACGCCCGGCGCGTAATCATTTGTTCAACCCCAGCAAACGGCAATCCTCCGCCACCATTTCGCGCACGAGCAACGCAAAGTCGGTGGTTGCCTCCCAGCCCAGCACCCGCTTGGCCTTCGCCGCGTTACCGCACAGCGGTATCTTCTCGGCCGGCCGGTAGAAGCTCTGGTCCACCACCACGTACCGCTGCCAGTCCAGACCCACGCTGGCAAACGCGATCGCCACAAACTCCCGCACCGAGTGGAGCCGCCCGGTGGCGATCACGTAATCGTCGGCCTGCTCCTGTTGCAGCATCAGCCACATCGCCTCAACGTACTGCCGGGCGTCGCCCCAGTCGCGCAGCGGCTCGAGATTGCCCAGCCGAAGCTCCGACGACTGCCCGGCCAGGATGCGGGCCACCGTACTCGTAATCTTCCGCGTCACAAACTCAAAGCCCCGCCGCGGCGATTCGTGGTTAAACAGAATGCCGCTCGAAGCGTGCATGCCGTAGCGCTCGCGGTAGTTCCGCGTCAGTTCAAAGCCCGCCACCTTGCTGATGCCGTAGATCGACCGCGGCCGAAACCGCGTCGACTCGTCCTGCGGCGAACTCTCGGCCGCGCCAAACATCTCGGAGGTACCCGCGAAATAGAAGCGGCACCCTGGCGTCAGGTCCTTGAGCGAAGCGAGCAGATAGTGGGTGCCGTTGATGTTCGTCGTGAGCGTGGAGAACTCGTCGTCGAACTCGTAGCTGACAAAGCTCGCGGCGGCCAGGTGGTAGCACTCGTCCGGCCGGATCTTGGCAATCGCCTGGTAGAGCGCGGCGTAGTTTTCGAGTGAGGCGGCATGCAGCTCGATCTGATCCCGCAGCCCCACCACGCGCTCAAGCCGTCGCTCCGGGGCCTCCAGTCCTACCCGCCGCACCAGCCCGTGCACCTCGTAGCCACGGCGCAACAGCAGTTCCGCCAGATAAGAACCGTCCTGCCCGTTGACGCCTGTAATAAGGGCTTTCTTTTGTCCCATTAGCGAATCTGTATTCCCATCCGGCGCGCAATCCAGGTGGCGTTCCACCGGCGCACGAAAGCGTCCGGACTCATCACTTCGCACCACTCGCGCACATAGCGCAGAGGATGCCGCCAGTTGACACTCAAGCCCAGCACCAGGCTGAACAGAAACTTAGAAAACGATGGCAGCAGCGGCTCAAAAAACTGGTCGCGCTTATCCAGCAAAAACGAACTGTAACCGTGAATCCACTGAAACGGCACATAGCCCTGATGACGCCGCACGCAGCCAATCGCCTCGCGAAATACCGTCCCCCGCTGGCTAAGCGTCTTGTTCTCGGCATGCATCCGGGAGCTGGCCAGCAGGACATCAATCCGCCGCAGTGTATACCTTTGCGCCAGCCGCAGCCAAAGATCGTAGTCAAACGCCGAATGCAACCGGATGTCGAAGCCGCCCACCGCCCGGATCGCCGCCGCACGGACAAAACACGCCGGCTGGCAGATAAAACACTCGCGGCCCAGCAGCCCCGCGTCAAAGCCCTTGGTCGGATAGGTCCCCAGCACGCTTCCGTCTTTATCAATCCAGGAAGCGTTGCCGTAAACACCGGCCACCTCCGGCTCGTACGCCAGATGCATAACCGCCGTCCGTATCGCGCCGGGAAAGTAAGTATCGTCGGCGTTCAGATACGCAAAAACCTCGCCGCGCCCCATCGCAAAACCCCGCGCTATCGCCTCGGCGGCGCCGCTGTCCCGCCCGGAGCTATAGCGCATCTTATCCGGATAAGCCGACGCGTACCGCTCAAGCAGCCCCAGGGTCCCGTCGGTCGATCCACCATCGATCACCAGATACTCAAAATTCGGATAGTCCTGCCCGAGTACGCTAGCCAGCGTGCACTCAAGAAACTGTGCCGCGTTCAAACACGGGGTCACAATCGTCACAGCCGGAAGTTCGGAGATCATCGTTGAATGGCGAGCCGAAGACGGGGAGGCATCAACCCTCCGAGTGTAACATCTCGCTCCTGAGGCCACGCCCTGGCCACCGTAGCCTCAGATAAGCAAACCGGCGGTTGACACCGGAATCGCAGGGTCCTATCCTGAAAGAGCAATGCAACTCAGTTTCAACAACGGTGCCGTGCAAACGCTCGCGCAATTGCCTTCGGGTGCGCAAGCCTACCTGCAGCGTTTGGATCTGCCCGAGGACGTCTCGCAGCGTCTGATGGAACTGGGCTTCCTGCCCGGAGCGGCGGTCGTAGCGGCCGGGAGCGCCCCGGGCGGCGACCCGCGGATCTTCCGGGTAGACGGTTCTGAAATTGCCTTGCGGCGAGACACCGCCCGTCACCTTTATATCTCTTCGCAGCCGCTTCCGGAATCGGACCTGCTATGAGCGATAGCGGGAGCTGCCACGGGGCCGCACCGCACATCGGGAACCGGCAGACAGGGCATTACGTGGCTCTCGTCGGGCCCCCCAACGCCGGTAAATCCACGCTGTTCAACCGGCTGACGGGACTCCGCCAGAAGGTGGCTAACTTCCCCGGCGTCACCGTCGAACACCATGTTGGCCGCGTCCGGGATACCGCCGGCCGCGACCTGTTCGTCATCGATCTTCCCGGCATCTACAGCCTTACGCCCCGCTCGGAGGACGAGCAGGTCACCCACGATGTCCTCACCGGGGCCAACCCCACCCTCGGCCTGCCCGACGGCGTGATCCTGATTCTCGATTCCACCAACCTCCACCGCCATCTGGTCCTCGCCGCTCCCGTCCTCGCCCTCGGACTGCCCACCCTCGTGGTGCTGAACATGGCCGACGACCTCGCCGCCCGCGGCGGAAAGGTCGACCCCGCGGCCCTCGCGCGGGAGATCGGTGCTCCGGTCGCCCTCATTTCAGCCGCCACCGGCGAAGGCATCGAACGCGTCGTGCAGTTTCTGCACGGCACCGGCGCCCGCCCCGCCGCCCCGCTGCCCCGCGTCGAACTACCCGTTCTGCCGAACCTTCCCGCCCGACGCCGCTGGGCGGGAAAAGTGGGTCTGCAGGCCGGCTATACCCAGCCCGTTCCGCCGGCCTGGACCCGCCGTCTCGACGCTCTCTTCCTGCACCCCGTTTGCGGTCCGCTCGTCTTCCTCCTCGTCGTGCTCGCGGTCTTCCAAGGCATCTTCACCGGCGCCCAGCCTCTCATGGACGGCGTCGAGGCCCTGATCGCCTGGTCCGGCGATCAGATCGGCCTCCTCCTGCCCGAGGGCATCCTCCGAAGCCTACTTATCGAGGGCGTCTGGGGCGGCGTTGGCAGCGTCGTGGTCTTCCTGCCCCAGATTCTGCTCCTGTTTCTGTTCCTCGGCATCCTCGAAGACTCGGGCTACCTGGCCCGCGCGGCCGTGATTGCGGACCGCACCATGTCCCGCGTCGGCCTGCAGGGCAAAGCCTTCATTCCCCTCCTCTCCGCCTACGCCTGCGCCGTGCCGGCCATCATGGCCACTCGCACCATCGAAGATAAGCGCGACCGCCTGGCTACCGTCCTCATCGCGCCCTTCATGACCTGTTCGGCCCGCCTGCCTGTGTATACCCTGCTCATCGCTGCCTTTGTGCCCGATACCCCGCTGCTCGGCGGGTTTCTTGGCCTTCAGGCGGCCGTGCTGCTCGGTCTCTATATCCTCGGCTTCGCCGCGGCCGTGGGCACCGCGCTGCTCCTGCGCTCCTCGGTCCTGCGCCACGCCAAGACCACCTTTGTCATGGAACTGCCTGCCTACCGCCGCCCCTCGCTTCGCTCACTCCTCCTCCGGTTGCTCGACCGTGCCGTGGTCTTCCTGCAGCGCGCCGGTTCGGTCATCCTCTGCGTCAGCGTCCTCCTCTGGGTCCTCGCTCACCTGCCCTACAAGGATGGCAAGGCCCCGCCGCTCGAACAGAGTATCGCCGGGCAGATCGGCCGCGCCGTTGAACCAGCCATCCAGCCACTCGGTTTCAACTGGAAGATCGGTATCGGGCTCATCACCTCGTTGGCCGCGCGCGAGGTGATCGTGGGCACCCTCGGCACCATCTACGGCATTGAAAACGCCGAGCAGGACTCGCCGTCCCTCATCGCGTCGCTCCGCAAGGATCTGACGCCCGGCGGCGCCTTCGCCCTCATGATCTTCTTCGCCTTCGCCATGCAGTGCTTTTCGACCGTGGCCATTGTCCGCCGCGAACTTGGCAGTTGGATCTGGCCCGCCGCCCAGTTCTTCTACATGGCCGTCCTGGCCTATCTCGGCGCCCTCGCCACCAATCAAATCTGGCTTCGTCTGCCGTAACATCGCCGGCCGGCTACAGCGCCCCATCGAAAGCAAACAACCCGGGGATTTCCGGTCGCCCTGTCCCGACTCAACAAACCAGGGAACCCCCACCCGCACCTCCCCCGCGGCACAGACTCCCCGTCCAGGAACCCGCCCGCGAAGAACGCCTCCCCAGTCGCCTCCCGGCGTAAGATCGAAAGCACCGGCAAGGACCTCTCGTCCCCGCTTCTTGAGCAACACCCGCACAACGGACTCGCTCCGGCCCGGCAGATCGCTCCGGCCCGGCACGAGGGGCGAGCTCCTGGGCGAGCTCCTCGCCCGTTGGTGCCGGGCCTGCGCGGCCTGTGCGCTTTTTTGAACCCGCGCACAACGGCCT